>JAHJOG010000257.1 GCA_018820395.1 Gammaproteobacteria bacterium
CCCCGCGGAACCGGCTTTGCCGGGCCGCTGGGGTTGCCCCCGGTAGGGGGTTGGCGAAGCGACACGAAGTGCGCGGAGCCTGGGGGCGAGCTAGATCACTCCACTTTGGCCTTGGCGCGCAACTCTTCCTGATACTTTTGCATCTTCTGCTGCTGCAACTGCTGCGCGATCTGCGGCTTGACGTCGTCGAACTTGGGCATCTCGGCCTGGCGGATGTCGTCCACGCGGATGATGTGGTAGCCGAACTGAGACTTGACGGGCGCGGCAGTGGTCTCGCCCTTCTTGAGCTTCAGCAGCGCTTCGGAGAATTCGGGCACGAAGCTGGCGGGCGCGGCCCAGTCGAGATCGCCGCCCTTGGCGCCCGAGCCCGGGTCCTTGCTTTGCTTCTTGGCGATGTCTTCGAATTTCTGGCCCTTCTTGAGGTCGGCGAGCACCTTCTTGGCCTGGTCTTCGGTTTCGACGAGGATGTGGCGGGCCTTGTATTCCTTGCCGCTGTTGGCGGCGACGAACTTGTCGTATTCGGCCTGCACGTCGGCGTCGGACACCGCGTTGGTCTTGCGGTAGTTCTCGAACAGCTGGCGGATGAGGATGGCCTGGCGCGCGAGCTCGAGCTGGTTCTTGTAGTCCTCGGTGTTGTCGAGGCCCTGCTTCTTGGCTTCCTGCATGAAGACTTCGCGCGCGATGACTTCTTCGCGCAGCTGGCTCTGCATCTCCGGCGTGACAGGCCGGCCGGCGTTGGCGAGCTGCTGGGCCAGGACGTCCATGCGCGCCTTGGGAACAGGCTTGCCATTGACGATGGCCGCATTCTGGGCAAAGGCGCCGAGCGGTGCGACGGCGATCAGCGTGGCTGCCGCGACGGCATGCAAGAGATGAGTTTTCATTTGGGGAGGGCGCGACCGGAAAGATCGCGCAAATCGACGGGAACGGTTGATAAAGGAACCGGAGACTTGGACTTCGGTCGCGCTGGAAAGATGCAAGAGCCAGTGGCCATCACATCAGAGCGTCTCGATGGCTACTGCATGGAGACCCTGCGCGATAAAAAGTTGCAGCGCATCATACACAAGCCGATGGCGCGCCACGCGGGGCTTGCCGGCGAACAGGGGGGAGGCGATGCGCACCCGGAAGTGGGTGCCGTAGCCTTCGCTGCCGGCTCCGGCATGGCCGGCATGCGCGGCGCTTTCGTCGATCACTTCGAGCATCGTCGGATGCAGCGCGTCGCGCAGCGCGGCTTCGAGATCGGCACTCCGAGGAAGGGTCAAGAGACGACCCTCCGCACTGCGTGCTGCGGGACGAGCGCTTGGGAACGGCCCGGCGCGCTCATGCTGCCGGCTCGTCCGACTTGAGGTGCGGCGAGATGTAGAGCCCCTGAGCGATCAGGAACACGATCGGAAACACATAGCCCCAGAGCTTGAAGTTGACCCAGGCCTCGGTGGTGAAATAAGCCGCCACGTAGCCGTTGATCGCCGCCATGAAGAGGCAGTACAAAACCCACGCCACGTTGAGCCGGTTCCAGATCGGCACCGGCAGGTTGAGTTGCGCGCCGAGCAGCATCTTCAGGAAGTTCTTCTTGAAGACCCACAGGGCGAGGGCGAGCGCGATCGCCATGGCGCCGTAGAGCACCGTCGGCTTCCACTTGATGAAGCGCTCGTCGTGCAGCGCCAGGGTCAGCGTGCCGAAGAGCAGGATCAGCACCAGCGTGGCCTTCTGCATCGGCATCAGGCGCCGCTCGCGCATCCAGATGATGACCATCTGCAACACGGTGGCGGCCATGAGCACGCCGGTCGCCATGTAGATGTCGTAGAGCTTGAAAGCCCCGAAGAAGAGCAGGATCGGAAAGAAATCGATCGCGAACTTCATTGCTTGTCCGCGTCCCGGTCATGGAACTCGAGCGACGCGGAGTTCATGCAGTAGCGCAGGCCGGTTTCGGTCGGCCCGTCCGGAAAGACGTGGCCCAGGTGCGCGCCGCAGTTGGCGCAGACGTTCTCGGTGCGCACCATGCCGTGCGAGCGGTCGACGATGTCGCGGATCGCGCCGGGCACCGCTTCCTGCGAAAAGCTGGGCCAGCCGCACCCGGCGTCGAATTTGGTCGCCGACTCGAAAAGCTTGGCGCCGCAGCAGATGCAGTGGTAGGTGCCGTCGGCCCAGTGGGCCTCGTATTTGCCGGTGAAGGGGCGCTCGGTGGCCGCATGGCGGGTGACTTCGAAGGCGCCGCGTTCGGCGCCTTTCTCGGCCAGGAGGGCTTTCCATTCGGCGTCGGATTTCTGTACGGGTTCGGTCATGACGAGCAGCTGATTTCGATGGTGGAAGCCCAGTCGGGCGGGAAGCCGGCGAATTCTGCGTGGCCGGGATGGTCTTCAAATGACGATTCAAGCACGTTCAACAAGTCGGCCACCCCGGAAAAGTCCTTTTGCAGCGCCTGATCGATCGACTGCTGGCCCAGATGGTTCCGCAGGACGAACTTTGGGTTGGCCCGGCGCATGCGCGCCGCGGCCTCGCTGGCCGGCGTCGCGCCGCGCCGCTCGGCGAAGGATTGCAACCAGTTGTCAATTCCGTCGCGATCGATGAACAGGTCGCGCACCGGCTGGCGGTCTCCGCTCGCCACCGAGTCGCTCAAACGACGCCAGAAGATGGTGTAGTCGATCTTTTCCTGGGCGAGGAGCTTGAGTGCGCCTTCGATCAGTGGCCGATCCGACGCGGTCGACTCCGACGATTCGGCGAGGCCCAGCTTGGCCCGCATGCGGGACTCGAACTCGCGCGGGAACACCGTCTTGTACGACTCAAGCGCCGCGACCGCCACATCTTGCTCGCCGATCAGCGGCAGCAGCGCTTGCGCCAGGCAGAAGAGATTCCAGTAAGCGACGTTGGGCTGCTGGTTGAAGGCATAGCGGCCGCTCGTGTCGCTGTGGTTGCAGATGTGGCCCGGGACGTAGGCGTCGAGAAACTGGAACGGCCCATAGTCGATCGTGAGCCCGAGGATGCTCATGTTGTCGGTGTTCATCACGCCGTGGCAAAAACCGACCGCCTGCCATTGGGCGAGCAGCACGGCGGTGCGCTCGCTCACGGCTTCGAGAAGCGCGGCATAGGCGTTGCCGCCGAAGCGGCCGGTGGCGCGGCATTCCGGGTAGAAACGGTCGATGACGAAGTCGGCCAGCGCACGGAGTTCGTCGTCGCGCTGATTGGCCGCGAAATGCTCGAAGTGGCCGAAGCGGATGAAGCTGGGCGATACCCGAGTCACCACGGCGGCGGTTTCGAGCGTTTCGCGCCGGATGGGGGCGTCGGAGCCGGTGACGCAGAGCGCGCGGGTGGTCGGAATGCCCAGGCCATGCATGGCCTCGCTGCAAAGGAACTCCCGGATGCTCGATCGCAGCACGGCGCGGCCGTCGCCCATGCGCGAATACGGGGTTCGCCCTGCGCCCTTGAGCTGCAGCTCGAATCCGCCGTCGGTCTCGCCCAGCAGGATCGCGCGGCCGTCGCCGAGCTGGCCGGCCCAGACGCCGAACTGGTGGCCGCTGTAGACCGTGGCCAGCGGGTCGCTGCCGTCCAGCAGACGGTTGCCGGTGAAGGCGGCCAGTGCGTCGTCGGACGACCACCAGGCGGGGTCGAGGCCCAGTGCCTTGGCCACGGCATCGCTGCGGCCGACCCAGTAGGGCGCGGGCAGGGGGGTCGGGCGCAGGCGGGTGTGAAAGGCCGGGCCCAGCTCGGCGAATCCGGGGCGCCAGCGCAAGCCGGCGGCTTCGTCCGCGGCCGATCCGGAATTCGGTCCGGAGGGGGCGGCGAGCTCGGCTTCTTGGGACAGGGTCATGCCCGCGATTGTCGGCGAGTTGCAAAGGCCATTCCGGTGCCCGGGCCGGAGGCGCGCGACATCGGGCATTCCCGCATCTTGGGCTTGCTGCGCTGCGCAATACTCCGGCATGCTTTTTTACGTTCAATTCAAGGAAGTTCCATGCTGGGCCTGATGCAAGACCAACCGCTGCTGATCTCGTCGTTGATCGAATTCGCCGAGCGGCACCACGGCGATGCCGAGATCGTTTCCCGACGCGTCGAAGGCGATCTGCATCGCACCACCTGGAGCGGCATCGCGGCGCGTTCCCGAAAAGTCGCCAATGCGCTCGACGAAGACAAGCTGCTGCAGAGCGACCGCGTCGCCACGCTGGCCTGGAACGGCTATCGGCACCTGGAGCTCTACTACGGTGTGAGCGGGAGCGGCAGGGTGATCCACACCATCAACCCGCGCCTGCACCCCGACCAGATCGCCTGGATCGCCAACCACGCCGAAGACCAGATCCTGTGCTTCGACCTCAGCTTTCTGCCGTTGGTGCAGGCTGTGCATGCGCGCTGCACCACGATCCGCCGTTGGGTGGCACTGTGCGACGCGGACAAGCTGCCCGCCGACAGCGGCGTGCCCAACCTGGTGAGCTACGAGGCCTGGATCGCACCGCAGTCCGACGAGTACGACTGGCCCGACATGGACGAGAACTCCGCGTCGGGCATGTGCTACACGAGCGGCACCACCGGCAACCCGAAGGCCGCGCTCTACAGCCACCGCTCGACCGTGCTGCATGCCTACGCTGCCGCGCTGCCCGACGTGATGTGCCTCACCGCGCGCGATTCGGTGCTGCCGGTGGTGCCGATGTTCCACGTCAACGCCTGGGGCATTCCCTATTCGGCGGCGCTGGTCGGCTGCAAGCTGGTGTTTCCGGGCCCGGGACTTGACGGCAAGTCGGTGTTCGAACTGATCGAGAACGAGAAGGTCACCTTCGCTGCCGGCGTGCCCACCGTGTGGCAGATGATGCTGGGCCACATGGATGCGAACGCGCTGCGCTTCTCGACGCTCAACCGCACGGTGATCGGCGGCTCGGCCTGCCCGCCGGCCATGATCAACGCCTTCCAGCAGAAGTTCGGCGTCAACGTGCTGCATGCCTGGGGCATGACCGAAATGTCGCCGCTCGGCACCTTGTGCACCCTCAAGAACAAGCACCTCGCGATGCCTGCCGACAAGCAGACGGCCATCCGCATGAAGCAGGGCCGGGCCATCTTCGGCGTGGACATGAAGATCGTGGGCGAAGACGGCAAGGACCTCCCGTGGGACGGCAAGACCTACGGCGACCTGTTGGTGCGTGGTCCGTGGGTGGTCAAGGAGTATTTCAAGGGCGAGGGCGGCGATCCGCTCGTCCGTGACGCGCAAGGCCGCGGTTGGTTCCCGACCGGCGACGTGGCCACCATCGACGAAGACGGCTTCCTGCAGATCACCGACCGCAGCAAGGACGTGATCAAGTCGGGCGGCGAGTGGATCAGCTCGATCGACATCGAGAACATCGCGGTGGCGCACCCGGCCATCGCCATGGCGGCCTGCATCGGCGTGGCCCATCCGAAGTGGGACGAGCGCCCGGTCGTGGCGGTCGTCAAGAAGCCGGGCGCCGAAGTCACGCGTGACGAGTTGCTGGCCTTCTACACCGGCAAGACCGCCAAGTGGCAGATCCCGGACGACGTCATCTTCGTCGAGGCAATCCCGATCGGCGCCACGGGCAAGATCCTCAAGACCCGGCTGCGCGAACAGCTGCACGACTACAAGCTGCCGACCTCCGCCGCGTGACGGATCCGACCCCGGGTGCACCCAATCGTCGCCCGTGTGTCACCTGTGCGATAGCTGCACGCGGCTGCGCGTGGCTCGTTACGGGCATTCCCTGACGGGTGCCCCTTGAAACACTTGTACGCTCAGCACCTGTTCGAAACGACCACTGAATCAGGAGACCGATTCCATGAAGCTTGCACTGAAATTTCTCACCGCCAGCATGATGCTCGCGAGTGCCGCCGGCGCGTATGCACAGAAGGGCGAGACCGTGAAGATCGCCATGATCGAAGGCCTGTCCGGACCGTTTGCCAACGTGGGGCAGAACCAGCTCAAGAGTTGGCAATTCCTGGCCGAGAACCTCACGCCTGAAGAAAACCCGGCCGGTGTCAAGTTCGAGATCACCGGCATGGACAGCAAGAGCTCCCCGCAGGAAGCTCTGAACCTGCTCAAGTCCGCCACCGATCAGGGCTATCGCTACGTCACTCAGGGCAACGGTTCCAACGTGGCCGTGCCGCTGTCCGACGCGGTCGGCAAGTTCAACGAGCGCAATCCCGGCAAGGAAGTCATCTACCTCAACTACGCGGCGGTCGACCCGATCCTGACCAACGAGAAGTGCAACTACTGGCACTTCCGGCTCGACGCCGACACCTCGATGAAGATGGAGGCGCTCACCAGCTTCATGAAGGACCAGCCCCAGGTCAAGAAGGTCTACCTGATCAACCAGAACTACTCGCACGGCCAGCAGGTCGCCAAGTATTTCAAGGAAGGCCTTGCGCGCAAGCGGCCCGACACGCAGATCGTCGGCGACGACCTGCATCCACTGGGTCAGGTCAAGGACTTCGCACCGTACGTGGCCAAGATCAAGCAGTCGGGTGCCGACACCATCGTCACCGGCAACTGGGGCCAGGACATGACGCTGCTCATCAAGGCGCTGAACGACGCGGGCCTGAAGATTCCGGTCTATGCGTACTACGCGGGCGTGTCGGGCACACCCACGGCGCTGGCGTCGGGGACCGATCTGCAGGTCTATCAGATCGCGTACAACCATTCCAACTACCCGGGGCGCATGGGCAAGTTGATGCGCGACTACCAGCAGAAGTTCGGCGACGACTTCTACACCTTCTCGATCTACAACGGGCTGGTGCTGATGAGCAACGCCATGGCCAAGGCGAAGTCGACCGATCCGGTCAAGGTCGCTGCCGCCATGGAAGGACTGAAGTTCAAGGGCTTCAACGGCGAAAGCGAGATCCGCAAGACCGATCACCAGATGCAGCAGGGCATGTGGATCTCCAAGTGGCAGAAGGTCGACGCCAAGAACAGCTACAACGTCGAGAAAACCGGCTATACCTTCGCACCGGTCAAGTACCTGGAGTCGTACATCGCCAGTACGCCGACGTCCTGCCAGATGAAGCGCCCGAACGCTTCTTGAGCGAGCTTCGCTGAACCGCGCGCCGGAGGGTGATTACCATCGCTCGCCGGCGTTTCTTTTTGCGTGTGCCGCAAGCCGCGCCACCCCCAACTGACCAAGCCTATGGAATTTTTTACCGTCTCCCTGCTGAACGGGCTCAGTTACGGGTTGCTGCTCTTCATGCTGAGTTCGGGCCTGACGCTCATCTTCAGCATGATGGGCGTGCTCAATTTCGCGCACACCAGCTTCTACATGCTGGGCGCCTATTTCGCCTATTCGATTTCCAACGCGGTCGGCTTCTGGCCGGCGCTGCTAATCGCGCCGCTGGTGGTGTTCTGCCTGGGAGCGCTGTTCGAGCGCTACAGCCTGCGGCGGGTGCACAAGTTCGGGCACGTGCCCGAACTGCTGGTCACCTTCGGGCTTTCCTACCTCATTCTTGAAGTGGTGCAGCTGATCTGGGGTCGCTCGGTCGTGCCCTACGGGTTGCCGCCTGCGCTCGAAGGGCCGATGTTCACCATCTACGGCACGCAGTTCCCCAAGTCCAAGACGTTCATCATGCTCATCGCACTGCTGATGCTGGTGTCGGTGTGGCTGCTGCTGACGCGCACGCGCATCGGCCTGGTGATCCAGGCGGCGCTCAAGCATCCCGAAATGGTCGAAGCGCTCGGCCACAACGTGCCGCGCGTCTTCATGCTGGTGTTCGGCGGCGGCGCGGCGCTGGCCGCTCTGGCCGGGGTGATCGGCGGCAATACCTATGTCACGGAACCGGCGATGGCCGCGGCCGTCGGCTCGATCATCTTCGTGGTCGTGGTGGTCGGCGGCATGGGCTCGCTGGCCGGCGCTTTCCTGGCGTCGCTGCTGATCGGCATCGTGCAGACCTTCGCGGTGGCCATGGACCAGTCTTTCGCCGGCGGCTTGCAGTCGCTGGGGATGCCGGTCACCAGCGACACCTTCGGCTACGCGCTGCTCAGCTTGCGGATTTCGCAGATCGCGCCGATCCTGCCGTACCTGTTCCTGGTGCTGATTCTCATCTTCCGCCCCAAGGGCCTGCTCGGGACCCGGGAGGACTGACCGATGTCGACATCCACCATTGCAGCGCCGGTCCGCCGGCCATCCGCCTGGACCGCAGGCCGCAGCGTGATCTGGCTGCTCTTCGCGCTCGTGCTCTTCGTGTCGCCGTTGGTGTTCCGCAGCAGCCTCGCACTGACGATGCTCTCGCAGATGGGCTACCTGATCATCATCTGCCTGAGCTACAACATCCTGTTCGGCCAAGGCGGCATGCTGAGCTTCGGGCATGCCGTGTACACCGGGTTGGGCGCCTTCATCTCGATCCATGCCATGAACATGGCGACCGAGGGCAAGATCCCGGTGCCACTGGTGCTCATCCCGCTGGTGGGTGGTTTGGGGGGCATGTTCTTCGCCATGCTGCTGGGCTTCGTGACCACCAAGAAGTCGGGCACCACCTTCGCCATGATCACGCTGGGCATCGGCGAACTGGTGGCGGCCATGTCGCTCATGTTCCCGGGTTTCTTCGGCGGCGAGGGCGGCGTGACGACCAACCGCACGTACGGCACGCCGTTCTTCGGCGCGACCTTCGGCCCGCAAGTGCAGGTGTACTACCTGATCGCGGTGTATTGCTTCGTCTGCACGGCACTGATGTACGCCTTCACCGGAACGCCGCTGGGCCGCATGCTGAACGCCGTGCGCGACAACCCGGAGCGGGTCGAGTTCGTCGGCTACAACACGCAGCGAGTGCGCTACTTCGCGTTCATCATCGCGGGCTTCTTCGCCGGCATCGGCGGCGGTCTGGCGGCCATCAACTTCGAGATCGTGAACGCCAGCGACAGCCTGAGCGGCATTCGTTCCGGTGGCTACCTGCTGTTCACTTTCCTCGGCGGCGCGACATTCTTCTTCGGCCCCATCATCGGTGCCGTGCTGCTGGTGCTCGCGTCGGTGCTGCTGTCGGAAATCACCAAGGCCTGGCTCCTTTACCTCGGGTTGGTGTTTTTGTTCATGGTGATGTTCGCGCCGGGCGGCGTGGCCAGCCTGATCATGATGAACCTGCGGGTCTTCAAGTTCGGCCGCTTCAAGGAACTGCTGCTGCCGTATGCCGGGCTGATCGCCGCGGGCGCCGTGATGGTGGTCGGGGTGAGCATCCTGGTCGAGATGACTTATCACCAACAACTCGATGCGGCGCTCGGTCCGCTGGTGTTCTTCGTCGGGATGTCGCTGGACACCTCGCACATGGGCACATGGCTCGGCGCGGGCGCGGTCGCGATCGTCGGGCTCGGGCTGCTCGAACTGGTTCGCCGAAGATTCGCCCGCACCTGGGGGCGCATCCAGGAAGACATCGAGGCCGCCATCAAGCAACGCGAAGCCGCCGCAACCGCGGCACGGAGGACGGCATGACGCACGCCCTCGAACTCAGGGCCCTGCGCAAGAGCTTCGGCAAGACCGACATCATTCGCGGCGTCGACCTGGCCGTCGAAGCCGGCGAGCGCGTGGCCATCATCGGGCCCAACGGCGCCGGGAAGTCCACGCTCTTCAACCTCATCAGCGGGCGGCTCCATCCGACCAGCGGCGAAGTGCTGCTCAACGGCCAGCGCATCGACGGCAAGACGCCTTTCGAGGTGAACCGCCTCGGCCTGTCGCGCAGCTTCCAGATCACGAACATCTTTCCCAAGCTGAGCGTGTTCGAGAACCTGCGCTGCGGCCTCTTGTGGAGCATGGGCTACCGCTACACCTTCCTGCGCTTTCTGTCGGGCCTGGACGACGCCAACGCACGCACCGAAGAGCTCATGCAGCAGATCGGGCTCGACCGCAAGCGCGACGTGCTGGCCATGAACCTGACCTATGCCGAGCAGCGCGCGCTCGAGATCGGCGTGACCATCGCGGGCGGTGCCAACGTCATCCTGCTCGACGAGCCGACCGCGGGCATGAGCAAGACCGAAACCACGCACTTCATCGCGCTCATCAAGCACGTGACCACCGGCAAGACGCTCCTGACGGTCGAGCACGACATGGGCGTCGTCTTCGGCCTGGCCGACAAGATCGCCGTGGTGGTCTACGGCGAGATCATCGCTTTCGACACCCCGGCGGCGGTCCGCGCCAACGCGAAGGTGCAAGAGGCCTATCTCGGCTCCCCGGTGGCCGACGCACAGGGCGGGGGACACTGACCATGCTGAAACTCCAAGACATCCACGCCTACTACGGCAAGAGCCACGTGCTGCACGGCGTCTCTTTCGAGGTCGGCAAAGGCGAGATCGTCGCGCTGCTCGGGCGCAATGGCTCGGGCCGATCGACCACCGCCAAGGCCATCATGGGCATGGTGCACGCCGAAGGCGGACTGCACTGGAACGGGCAGGACATCCTGCGCCGCAAGCCTTACGAGATCGCCCACCTCGGCATCGGCTACGTGCCCGAGAACCGCGACATCTTCCCCAAGCTCACCGTGCACCAGAACCTGCTGCTCGGGCAGAAGGGCAACGGCAAGGGAAGCCGCTGGCAGTTCGACGACATGTACACCATGTTCCCGCGCCTCAAGGAGCGCCAGCACAACGAGGCCGGCGTGCTCTCGGGCGGCGAGCAGCAGATGCTCACGCTCTGCCGCACGCTGATGGGCGACCCCGACCTCATCATCATCGACGAGCCGACCGAAGGCCTCGCGCCCAAGATCGTCGAACTCGTCGGCGAATACCTGCAGAACCTCAAGCAGCGCGGCATCTCGGTGCTGCTGATCGAACAGAAGCTCACCATCGCCATGCACATCTCCGACCGAGCGCTGGTGATGGGGCATGGAAGCATCGTCTTCGACGGCACACCCAGCGGCCTGCGGGCGGACGAGACGACTCGCAAGGAGTGGCTGGAGGTGTAGCGGGCCGCGCCGTCGGTACTCGCCTCGTGGAACGTGGGGCGCGACCTGCCGATCAAGTGGCCGGCTTCGTCTCGCCTAGCGGTCGCACCGCATACGTCCGCTCGAAGGCCCCGGCGTCGACCACGCCGTAGTCGCCCGCGCCGTACTGCAACAACCAGTCGCCTGCGGCACCGCGCAGCACATCGCCCGACCGGCCGACCCGTACGCTGAACGCTCGATCCATCCGCCGGGCCAGCGCACCGAGCGGGCGTGCCGCATAGCGCCCGGGCTCGCCTTGCCGCGTCGGCGGCACAGGCTTGTAGCTCGCTTCGAAGCGTGCCCGGACCACCGGCCAGCGAAAACCTGCGCCGTCGTCGAGCAGGGCGTCGCCGGGTTGATAGCGCACCGGGCCTTCCCGCGTGTCGAGGATGCCTTCGGCCTCGGCGAACCGGACCTCGCGTTCGACCGGGCGCTTTTCGACCTGCACGGCCAGAGGGTCGGTGGCGAGATCGTGCCCGCTGAAGTCGCCTGGCCCGCTGGCCGTTGGCTCACTGCTCACGGCTTTTTCCACTTGGCGAGCAGTTCGCCGAGCAGCGGGTCGGTGGACGGGAGCGTGCCGAGGGGTGCCGACGAGGAGCGCACGGGCCGGACGTAGAGGCGCTGGCGCGCCGCCATGCGCGGGGCCACGGCGCGCGACGGGTCGTGATAGGGGTTGCCGTCGAACTGCCCCGCAAAGGCCGGGTCGGTGAGGTAGTTGGGCAGCCGGGAGACGACGGCCTCATCGCCGGCCAGCTGCAGCACCATCTCGTCGGGCGGCAGGTCGAGCACGAGGCTGCCGCTGCCGAAGCCGGTGAATTGCGCCATGTCGTCGGCGGCGGTGCGATTGAGTGCGCCGAAGCACTGGAGCACGCGGCAGTTGTTGACCATGGTCTGCCAGTCGCGCGGATAGAGCAGCCGCAGCTGGCTCGCGTCCTGCCAGAAGCTCCACGTCTGCAGGCCGTAGCCGCGCAGCAGGGTGACGGCTTGCCGCAGGTGCTGCAATTCGCCGAGCTGGGCGGCTTCGTCGATGATGAACAGGGTGGCATGCCCGGGCCGTGCGCGTCGGCGCGTGATGCAGCCGATGAGCGTGCCGAGCCACAGGCGCAGCAAGCGGCCGTGCGATTCGAGCATGTGCGGCGGCAGCACGAGATAGATCGACAGCGGCGCACCGCTCGTCACGTCGGCCAGGTCGAAGGAGGTGGTGCCGAGGCTGGCCTGAATGGCATCGCCGCGCACGAAGTCGACCATTTCCTGCGCGAACGAGACGATGCCGCCGAGCGTCTCCGGCGCGCCGATGCCGAGCATGCGAGCGATGCGCTGCACTTCGGGGTGCGGCGATTCGGTGAGTTCCTTGGCGACGGCTTCTGGCGACGCGGCAGCCTGGTTCACGAGTTCACGCACGTCGAGAAGGCTGGCCGTGCCGGGCAGGGCCTTGACCATGGCATGCAGCGTGGCGCCGATGACCAGGTGCATGGCGCGGTGCGACCAGTAGCGATTTCGGTCGTCGATGCTCGACATCATCAGCGTCTGCGCCAGCACGGCGACCTCGTCCACCGCCGACTGCCGCGTGACGTCGATCAGGTCGAGCGGATTGAGCGTGTCGACTCCCGCGCCTTCGGTGAGGCCCATGGGGTCGATCACCACCACGCGCTGGCCCATCTCGCGGCGGCGGCGCGCCGTGATGGCGACGTTTTCGCCCTTGGGGTCGATCACGATCACCGGGCCGGGGTAGCGCAGCAGCGCGGGCACGATGCAGCCGGTGCCCTTGCCGGCGCCGGTCGGCGCGATGGTCATCAGGTGGCCTTCGCCGTGCAGCAGGATCGGGTCGAAGTAGCCGGTGGCCGGCACCTTCAGCGGATTGCCGAAGTTGAAGCCGATGGGCCGCCGGGTGCGGCTTTCTTCGAGCGACCATCCGACCAGCAGGCCGGGTTCGGGCAGGGTGGGGGGCTGTTGCAGCGACTCAGCCGACATCCGGGTGTCCACGTGATTGTTCCTTTCAGCGGGTGCCGGCGACAGGGTCGGCGGATCCGGGCTCGGCCGGCTGCTCGTGAATGAATCGAAACGGCGACTCGTGCCGTGAGGTGGGCAGGTCTTCGCGCAGGACGTCGTCGTCGAGCATGGTCACCATGCCGTCCGGCATCACGCGAAAGCGCGCCTCGAACAAGCCAGAGCCGTAGCGCACCAGCACCTGGCCTTCGATGCCCTTGTCGACGGCTTCGAGGCGCAGGGGCCGGGCCTTGTCCTGCCAGCCGTCGACGGCCGATGCGTCCGCCATCGCGGGTGCATCGGCCGACTCGACCAACTGGAAGGGGCCGGATTCACCCCACACGGCCGCGCAGAAAAAGCGCAGGTAGTCCGGTGCGGTGGTGGTGGGTTCGAGCGGCGCGAGCGGGCTTTTCATGAAGCCGGGAACGCCGCGCGACCCGCTGTCGATGCCGGTGCTCTTGGCGGTGTCAACGGCGTCGTCGTCATCGTCGTCAAGCCGTCGTCGCGGCATGCGCCCCTGATTGAGCGAGTGGATCACGCTGCTCGACCCGTCGATCAGGTACATGAAGCCAGGCCCGTACAGCACGTCGAAAGTGCCCACCCAACCGCCGGTCAATTGAGCTTCGCCCTCCACGAGGACCCAGCCGGGGTAGAACGACAGCGGCAGGGCGCGCAGGCCCGTCACCGGTGACTGCCGCGTGAATGCGCTGTCGGCGCCGTTGGCCTCGCTCAGCACTTGCGTGAGGCGATCGATGAAGCGCTTGGATTCGGATTCGGCCAGCGGCTTCCAGTCGCCGGCGATGAGGGGGCAGGGCGTATTCAAATGAAGGTCCTTCAAAGTGAGGAGGCTTCGGACGGGTCGTCGCCCGCCTTGGCCTGCGGATCGGTCCAGATTCGCACGCCGTCGACGAAACGTTCGACACGGATCGGGAGGTTCGTGAGCACCATGACTTCGTCTTTCATCTCGACCATGCCCCCGGGTGCGACCGACATGTCCGTGTGGAACACGTGTGTCCCGTAAAGGATGGTGCATCGGAAGCGATGGCCTGGCGATTCGGCTTCGATGGGCAGCAAGCGGGGCGGCTCAATCGACTGGCGCAAGTCGGGATGCGGCGCTGCGGCGTCGAGCCAGAGGACGCGGGATTCGTCGCGCAGAAGCCGGAAGACACCCTCCGGCCCCTGGGCCACTGCGCAGAAGAGGTCGAGGTACCGCTGAGCGCTCGCCGCATCCGGCAGCCGGAGCGAGGCGCGTGCGTTGGTCCATTCCAGCGCCTGCCTCCGGCCGTCGAAGCGGCGCCAGACGCCGCCTTGCCGCATCAGCGCCAGAGTGCCGGGGCCCCGCGCCGTGCGCACCGCGAATTCCGCGAGTAGGGCGTCTTCGTAGAAGGTGGGCACGAGGCATCGACCACACTGATCCTGCAACAGGTCCAGATCGTCCGGCACCAGCGCCCCTTGCACGACGCATTGCGCGAGCCAGTCGCGGCAGTCGGCGGGATGGATCTCCTGCCATTCGCCTTCTGTAAGGGGCGGCAGGAGCCAGGATGCGACGGGACAGCGCAGGGCCGCCAATCGCTCCTTTACGCGTTCGAGCAGTTCGCTGGGCGCTGGCCATGGCCCGCGGCGCGGTCCGCCGACCACGCGGCGGATGCCGTCGACGAACTTTTCTCTGGCCACGCGCAGATCACTTTCCAGCGGAATGTCTTCCAGCATCTCGGCCATGCCGGTGGATGCGACGGCCATCGAAGCGGTGAACACCGCATTGCTGTAAAGCACGCGGCATTCGAAGCGGAAACGCCCGTCTTCCATGCGCGGCAGCGTCGCCACTGGCATGCAGAGCGACTCCACTCGGGCCATCGAGGCAGGGTCGGCATCGGCCAGCCAGATGACGCGATCGAAGCGGTCGAGCAGGCGGAAAGCGCCTTCCTCGCCATGCACGGCCGAGGTGAAGAGCGCCAGATAGGTCCTGGCATCGTCGTCGTCGCGCAGCGCAAGCGGCGCCTCGGCATTGATCTGGTGCAACGGCGGCGAGGTGCCCTGCAGCCGGATCCAGCGCTTGCCCACCTGCAACAGTTCGACGATGCCGCCTTCATCGCCCCGCGCGGCAAATTCGACCAGCGCGCCGTCTTTGTAGAAGCCAAGCGGCAGCCGCCGCGCGCATTGGTCGAGAAGGTCTTCGAGTTCCAGCGCGTCGAGCGCGCCTTGCGATACGCATTGCCGGAGGATGTCCGCGCAGTCTGCTGCGGGCACCGCCTGCCACTGGCCGTCGATCAGCGGGTCGAGCGGCCATTCGGCGTCGTGCCAGCGCCAATCTCCGATCGCGTCGAGATGCGCTTGCGAGCCGATGATGCGCTCGGCTGGATCGCGCGCGAAGCGATGCACGCGTGGGGCGGGCATGCCGTGGTCGAGCAGCATCGCCACGATGCGTCCGCGGGCCAGTGCGAGGTCGCGTTGCGCCTGCCGCTCGTCGGCCGCCAGGTCGGCCGCATCCACGGCCGCCGGGTCTGGCAACAGTGCCAGGAGGCGGTGCAGGTCAATCGCGCGTGCATGCTGCCTGGCGTCGCGTTGGATCAGGATGCGCGCGGGCTCGAAGAGGCCCGCGCGGATCGCGTCCAGCATCAGCGCCGGGCTGGCGCTTACCGGCAGCGCATCGTCAACGCGAAGTGCCAGCAGGTGCAGCGCACAGTCTTCACGACGATTGCGCAACGCGAGATGGAGCGCGGACTGGCCAGTCGAATCGACCGCCGCGGCATCCGTGCGCGGCGTCAGCAGCGCGAGCAGCGGCAAAGCGCCGCGCTCCGCCGCGAAGGCGACCAGCGGCAAGGCTTGCGAGCCAAGGAGCAGCCGGGGCTCGGCGCCCGCCTCCAGCAGGCTCCGGAAGATCGCTTCGATGTCGGCGCGGTGATCGTCCTCGAGCGTGCCAGACCAAGCGTCGATCAGCAGCGCAAGTGGCGCATAGAGCAGGTTGCCCTGCGCGTCCCCCTGGTCGATCGCCAGCTTTGCGGACGGCACCCAGACGAGGAGCTGCTGGACAAGCCTCCATCGGCGCGCCTGGATCGCCACGCTCAGGATGCTCAGACCCATTCCGGTTTGGGCATCCAGCCGAGCCCGGCCGGACTCGATCAATGCGCGCACGAAGTCGATTTGGCCAAAGTGCGCGGCCGCGAGCAGCGGCGTCCACATTTCGCCGTCCGCCGTGTCGACCTCCTGGCCGGCCGGCACCGCTTCCAGCAGGCGTCGAAGCACGTCTGCGTGCCCCCAGAAGGCCGCATCGTGAAAAGCGTGGCGCGAGGTTTCGTGAGCCATCGTGAGCACCGTGCGCGCGGGATCGGGCGCGAGCGCGAGCAGATGGTCCACGACAGTCAGGTGCCCATTCAGAGCAGCCAGTGAAAGGGCGGTCCGGTTGTGCGTCGAGGGCTTGTTCAGGTCCGCGCCGAGTTCGCGCAGGCGCTCGAGCACGTCGAGATGGCCGCAGAGCGCAGCGATGTGATGCAACTCATATTGCGCCGTGCGGCCGAATCGCAGCGACAGGTGTTCGGTGCGCAGATAGGCGAGCGGCGACCGTTTCGTGTTCGAGGCATCGGCCTGCGTGGCTGCGAACTGCGCCCGGACATCTTCGGCGTCGCCTACGGACGACGTTTGCTGCGCGTCCTCCGGCGCCGGCGCGGGCATGCGGTCGGGGCACAGCACGAAGTAGAAGGGCGCCACCTCGCCGGGCAGATCGGCCACACGTCGCTCGCTCAGTCGAATACCCATGGCTGCGAGGTTCGACAACCGCCAGACGATCGGGTCGGCCACGCGGACCAGCAGCTCGAAGAAGTCGTCTTCGCGGGAGGCATTGACCCAGTCGCCGACGTCTGATTGAGCATCCATTGCCCAGACCGTTCCGGTGCGCAGGCGGCCGAAATCGTCGGCCAGGTCACCGGCGCGTGCGAGCTTGCGTTCGTCACGTTCGAGCTTGCACCAGATGGCGGCGCGCGCCTCGAAGTCCTGCTGGTCGAGCAGGCTGTCGCTGTTTCCGTCGATCCAGGTCTTCAGGCGTGGCCAGCGTTCGAGCAGGGTGTCGTGGATCAGTTCGACCATGCCCTTGTCGCCGTCTTCGTCGGCAAGAAGGCGGTGCGCCGGCTTCCTCATCTCCTCGGCCACGTTGCGCAGGACCGGCGGCAGCGACGACAGCGTCACGCGAGCCTTGGTCGGAAGGATTTTCTCGCGGTCTATGCGCACCAGGCGCTTGAAAAGTTTTGGCAGCAGGCGCGCATGCTCGGGCGAGAGTTCCGTCTGAAAAGCCTCCGCGCGCCGCTTGACCACATCGCGCAGGCCGCCCAGAGCCATGTACTGTTCCTTGGTGAATCGTCGCGCCTCCATGGCCGTGGGATTGGCCTGGATCGCCCAGACCATCTCTTCGAGACAGGCGCTCAGCAGCGGCGGCCACCCGTTCAGCGTGCGGATGTCCGCGCGCACGGCCTTTAGCAGCAGGGGATCGACCGCGAAGCCCGCGCGCTCGCAAGGGCCGAGCACGATGCGGTCGATGTCGGCGTCGTGTTCCGGCGCATGCAGCACGCGCGTCGGGCCGCGTTCGAACAGGCGGTGCACGTCGGCCGCACTCTCTCCGACGAGCTTGTCCGCGTAGTCGGAGCGGATCGTGGCCAGCACGAAGTTGCGACCTTCGTCGTGGTCCAGGAAGCGCTTGAGCCCGGCCACGAACGCGCGCTTGCGGCTTTTGCTGTGCCTGCCTTCGTCGGTGTTCGCGTCCGCCGTCTCGACCAGCAGCTCCTCGAGCTGGTCGATGTACAGCACACGCTTGCCGGTGCTGACGATCGCATCTTCCAGCGTCTGCACGAAGGCGTCAGGGCTGTCGCACAGGCGCTGCGCCTCTGCCTCCAGCGCGCGCGGACCCCAGCCCTTAGCCAGGCCGCGCCGTTTGTTGAGCACGGCGAGCAGTTCGATGAACGGGTCCGCACCCGGATGGAAGTAAAGAGAGTTGCGTGGGCTGCGCACGGGCGTGCCCGGAAGGCGCGGCAGCACGCCGGCCAGGATCAGCGAAGACTTGCCATTGCCCGATCCGCCCTTGACCAGCAGGCTTCGGTTGGCGCTGGAGTTGATCACGTCGAGGCATTCGGCAATTTCCGTCTCGCGGCCGAAGAAGTGGGCGGCGTCCTTGCGGCCGAATGGACTCAGACCGACGAAGACGGGGAATTCGTCGAGCGCTTTGGTCGGCTCAGGCTTGTCTGGCGGCTCTGCCGCAACGCCCGGCTGGTCGGGCGCCGCCGCATGCATCAGGTGCCAGCTGCGTTCATCCTGCTCGATACCGGCCGCCTGCTTGACGAGCTGGTTTTCGAGGTCGGTCTGGCTGTCGAAGCGGTAGACCAGGCCGTTGTGCCGCTGCTCGACCTGCTTGAAGTATCTGACCATTGCCGAACGCCGGTCGAGCGCATCTTCGTCCAGGTCTTGGCGGTTGTGCCGGGCGCCCCAGAGGTAGACGCGCGGCCGGGGCGCGGGCAGGCCGAGAAAGTGCTCGATCTCCCGGATGCTGTAGTCGCCGACGCGCTGGTCGGCCACGGCAACGATGATCTGGAAGGTGTGGCCCGCGAGGATGCGTTCGATGTCTAGCTGCGCGGCCGACGACGCCGACAGCGGAAGGTCTTCCCACTTGGTGAGCCGGTAGCGGACCTTGGAACCGTGCGCCGCACCGCGGTCGTGGAGGGCGACGATGACAGCTTTGCGCAACTCGTCGCAGTCGGTGGGCCCGACCAGGAGCACGTCGAAGCTCAGCTTGTCGCCATCCCACGCCGGTGCCAGATAGTTGTCTCGCAATCCATGGTCGCTCCAATGCATCGAAAAGATCTTTCTTCCCGGTCGAAATACCCAGGGGCCAGCGCTGCGCGCACGCACCCACCGTACGCAAGGCGACGACCGAGGTCGTGCGCACCGCATGCGGGAGGCTGGCCGAAGCCGGGCGCGGGATTTGCCAGCATACTTTGAGGTAAGACTTTTGTACACGGAGTTTGTATGAACGAGAACCATCGGGCGTTCGCGGACGGTCCGCGCGCGCGCGACGCGCCGTACGTCCTCGAATCGCTCGCCGGTGGTCATTGGGTGATTGGCATCCACGCGGATTCGCTCGAGGTCCGGCCGCTGCTCGATGCGCTGATGGCTTGCCGCAACGCGGCCGATCCCGGCGCGCCGCCACCGACGTGTATCCGGCAGGAGCCTGAAAGCGCCGCCCCGCGGCTTCGAGCCCAAGGTCCCACGATTGCTGTCGAGCCGGTGGCGTCGTCAGCGGGATCGCAGGGCGCTCTTCCTCGCAGGTCCTATCGCCTCCATGCGCTGACGCCGCCCGACCCGCGGGATCGGCGCCAGATGCTTCGCACGCGAGACGAAGCTTTGAGCGCGGCAGCCGACATCCTGGTCGTGGCCACCGACTGCGATGCCGCCGCTTTTCCGCCAGGACTGTTCATGCTGCGCATCGCGCTGGCGCAGACCATCCCCGTCGTGTGGCTGCTGCGGCGTGAAGGGCGCACCGAGTGCCGCCTGTCGATCGGTGCGGGGCAGTCGGGCGATGCGGCACCGCCGTCCCCGACATTGCGCACGCCGAGCCATTCGACCTTGATCGAGCGCCTGACCCACCTGAGAGACGGCGACCCGCTCGATCACTGGCTCGACGAATTGCGGTCGCTGTTCGAGCGGCCCGACGTCGATCTGGACGCGAGCGAGGGCCGCGCCATGCTGGATGCCTGGTGGTCAGCACGCATTCAGCCCGTCCTCGACATTGACGCCGCGCTGGCCCTGGCTGCAGCACCCCCGCCCGGAAAGTCCCGCACGGTCCAGGTCACACAGAAGTCCGGTCGCGTTGCGCGCGACTCACGTCACGGGCCAGACGATCGTGCGACGGTCGTCGCGCACGACATGCTGCGCTGGCTGCGCGACATGGCGCTGCCGCGAGTTGCACCGGCGCGCCTTGCAGGCGCGGTCGCGGGCGCTTGGCACCTCCTATTGAGTCGGGCGTTGGCATTGCAATGGAAGAGCTTGGGTGCCTACTGGACTGGCGCGCTCGTTCCCTGGTGCCGTGCCGTGTGCGGCATTGGCTCATTGAATGCTGCGCGGCGCGATTTCGCGTACGCGCAAGGACCGGACGCCGGGATGCCGGACGGCCTCAGCCTGAGAGACGGCGAGGCCGCCGACCGGGCCTTCGATCTGGCCGACGAGCGCGCCAACATCGACAGCGGCCGCTATCGCAGCGCCATGTGGCTGGGCTACCTGCTGTCGGCCGGCGCAGTGGTCGCTGCGGCACTTGGCGTGCTCGCGGTGCCGCACGCCGGTGGGCACAACTTGCCGCACGGCACATCGCATCTCTCGGTCTGGTGGACGGTCGGCTGGGTCTCGGTCGTTGCCGCGCTGACGCTGTTTTTCATGGGCTGGGAGCGCGCGGATCCGTCGACGGCGGTCGTGCTGTGCGGAGTGACGATCGTGCTCGCGTTGGCCGGGGCGCTGGCACTGTGGCAATTCGACGCGTTGAGTTTGCCGTCGGCCGTCGAACTCGTGGCCCTGGTCGCCATCCTGGCTCTGGTGCGCGTGGTGTGGACGCTCGGCGCGCACGAGCGCTGGCTGGCCGCGCGCACGCTTGCAGAGGCCCTGCGTTACGACCACATGCTGCGTCCCGTTCTAGCGTCGACGCGCATCTCCGGGCATAGAGCGTTTAGCCTCGAAAGCGGGCGTCTGGTGCTGATCGATGCACATGCCTGGTGGCTGGCCCGCTTACGCGCGGTCGACCCCCTGCCCGAGGCCGCCGAAGGCGACGCACCGGTGTCGCTGGCCCAGCGCTCACATCTGCTCGGACACATTGCGCACGTGATCGGGCAAATCGAGGGTCAGATCGCCTATCACGGCAGCCGGCACCACCGCGAGCACGTGATCAGCCACCGCCTCCACATCGCGACCGTCGCCTGCTTCGTGGTGGCGGCGTGCTGCGCCGCGCTGCACGCCGCGCACTGGCCCGGCGCGCCCGGCGGGTGGACGCCGTCGCTCGTGTTCGGCACCATCGCCTTGCCGGCACTTGGCGCGGCGCTGCATGCCATTCGCAGCAATCTCGAACTCGAACGGCACGCGCAGGCCTCAGGCGGCATGGTCGCCGTGCTGGAAGGCCACCGGAACGCGCTTCAGGTGCTGCGCCAGGAGATTGCCGAGATCGTCGCCTTCGATGCGTGCATCCCCTGGCGCTACGTGGCCGAAGTGCGGTCGACCGTCACACTGGCAGCCGACGCCATGATGAGCGACGTCCTTGGCTGGCACCGGCTCGTGGCAGCGCAGGCGATGCCGGTCCCGACCTGAAAGGCCGAGCAGCGCGACGCGGGCGCACCGATCGGCGACATCGGAGAAACTTGCCAGGCTCCGCAGGCGAATTGCGGAACAGGACCTAGAGCGCGATGGCGCGGCCTTCCGCGTCGAAGAAGTGCAGCGCTTTCGCCTCGATGGCGAGTTGCAGCGTGCCCGCGTCGCCCATGCCGAGCTCGGGCGCGAGCACCACCACTTCGCCGAGATCGGACCGCAGATAGCAGAAGGCGCGATCGCCCAGGTGCTCGACCGCCTGCACTTCGCAGTCGCGCAAGGTGAGCGCGACCTCTTGGCCCGATGCGGCGGCGGGGCGCGCATGTTCGGGCCGGAAACCCACCGTCGCCGGTGCACGCGGCAACGCGAGGCCCGGCGGAAGCTTCAGCGTGCCTGCGGCGAGCCTTAACACCAGGCCGTCGGCCGTGGTTTCGTGCCCCTGCACCGGCAGAAGGTTCATGCGCGGCGTGCCGATGAAGCCCGCCACGTACAGGTTGGCCGGCGATCGGTACAGCTGCAGTGGCGCGCCGATCTGCTCGATGTGCCCCTTGCGCAAGACCACGATCTGGTCGGCCAGCGTCATGGCTTCGGTCTGGTCGTGCGTCACATACACGGCCGTCGACTTGAGCGAGCGCTGCAGCCGCGCGATTTCCAGGCGCAGCCGCACGCGCAGTTCGAGGTCGAGGTTGGACAGTGGCTCGTCGTACAGAAACACCTTGGGCCGCCGGATCATGGCGCGGCCCATGGCCACGCGCTGGCGCTGGCCGCCCGAGAGCTGGCGCGGGTAGCGGTCGAGCAGCGGCGCGAGTTCGAGCGTGCCGGCGATTTCGTCCACCGCGCGACGCTGCTCGGCGCGGTCGACCTTGGCCATGCGCAGCGGAAACGCGAGGTTCTGGCGCACCGTCTTGTGCGGATAGAGCGCGTTGTTCTGGAACACCAGCGCGCAGCCGCGCTCGGCGGGCGGCGCGTCGTTGATCACTTCGCCGTCGAGCACCACGTCGCCGGCGCTCTGCGTTTCGAGCCCGGCGATGATGCGCAGCAGGGTCGACTTGCCGCAGCCCGATGGCCCGAGCAGCACCGTGACCTGGCCGTCGGGAATGGTGAGGTCGAGCCCGGGGATGACCTCGACGTCGCCGAAGCGCTTGCTGATCGATCGGAGCTGAATCTCGGCCATGGAAAACGCCTTCGGGTTGAACGGGTCGTCGGAGAACGTCAGGAAACGTCGGGTGCGGTGGACGGCGCCGCCGGAGAAGCTGCTGCGCCCGCCGCCTGCGCGACGCCGCGCTGGATGTTGGATTCGGTGATGCCGAGCAGCCGCTCCATGGCCTTGCGCGCTTCGGCCGGGCGGCGCGCCCAGATGTGGTCGAGCACATCGCGGTGCAGCGGCAGGCTCTTGCGCGGGGCACCGGGCTGGCGTGTCGACAGCTCGAAGGACATGCGCAAAGCCGCCTCGATGGTGGCGCCGAAGGCGACCAGGAACGGGTTGCCCGTCGCGCTCAGGATGGCGCGGTGAAAGTCGAGGTCGGGACCGGCATAGGCGACCGGGTCCATGCCGGCAGCGTCCATGCCGCGGTAGGCGCGCTCGATGCCCGCGATGGCCGCGTCCGACGCCACGGTGGCCGCCATCTCGCTCGCCGCGGGCTCGACGATGCGCCGCATCTGCATCAAATGGCGCGCCATCTCGACGCGGTCGTCGCCCGACCAGGCCCAGCGCAGCACGTCTTCGTCGAGCATGTTCCATTGCATGCGCGGCAGCACGCGGGTGCCGGCCTTCTGTCGCGAGGCGAGCAGGCCCTTGGCTTTCAGCCGCGTGAGCGCTTCGCGCACCGAGGTGCGGGCCACGCCCAACTCTTCGGCCAGCTCGAGTTCGGTGGGCAGTGCACTGCCGTCCTGCCATTCGCCGCCCAGCACGCGGCGCGCCAGCTCTTCGGTGACCGACAGCGGCCCGCGGCGCGGCGCGTTGCCGGCGGTCGACGAAGACAGCGGTTGGCGGGTTTTCTGGTCGGACATATCCATGGAGTCGAAGGAGCTTAGGCCAGCTTCAGCCGGAGCCAGGCAAGGGTTTACACGAAGCCGTGGCAATAATTTGTCTGTCATATTCCGCCCACAACACACCGCGTTCGCGCTTCGCGGTGGCTTCGATCCCGCAGGTTCGTCGTCAAGGAGACACCCACATGACAAGCATCCCGACCGTTCATCCCGACCCGCAGCGCCGCCGGCTGCTCAAGGCCGCTGCCGGCAGCGTGGCCACGGCCGCGGGCGCCGGGTTGGCGTTCCCGGCCATCGCGCAGAGCAAGCCCTTCAACGGACTCAAGCTGCGCGGCGCGGCCTATCAGCACGGCTTCTTCAACATCCTGCGCAAGTACATCCCGGAGTTCGAGCAGCAGACCGGCATGACGGTGGACCTGCAGCTGTCCGCGTTCCCGGTCTACAACCAGCAGGCCGACCTGGAGCTCTCGTCGGGCGGCAGCGCCTGGGACTTCTGCAACGTCACCTTCATCCTGGCCGCGCGCTGGGTGGCGGCGGGCCTGCTTTCCAACCTCGACGACTTCACCGGCAACCGCAAGCTCACGCCGGCCAGCTGGAACCCGGACGATTTCGTGCGGGGCGCCCAGCTGCCCTACATGGACAAGAGCGGCAAGACGTACGGCTTTGCCTGGGAAGGCGGCGCGATGCTGATGGGCATGAGCCGCACCGACCTCATGAAGAAGCGCGGCGTCGACACGCCCACCACCTTCGCCGAACTGCAGAAGGTGTGCGACGCGGTCAACGGGCAGGACGGCACGACCGGCTTCGTCAGCTCCAACCTGCATCACTGGTTTCTGCCGCCCTACATTCAGGGGTTCGGCGGCGACCTGTTCGTCGACCCGCCGGCCAACATCACCCCCGCGCTGGACACGGCCGCAGCGGTCGAGGGCACCGCCTTCTACACGCAACTGCTGACGAAATACAGTCCGCAAGGCGTGCTGGGCTACACCGAAGACCAGGCGCGGGCCGCGCTGATCAGCGGCCGGTCGAACATCTTCATCCACTCCAGCTCGTGGGTCACGTCGATGCTCACCTCGCCGGACAGCAAGGTGAAGGACACGGCGCGCGTGACGCGCATGCCGGCCGGGCCCAAGGGCGATTTCCCGGCGTCGAACAGCCAGGGCCTGGGGATTCCGAAGAACGCCAAGAACAAGGAAGCGGCGTGGCAGTTCATCCAATGGGCGCTCAGCCCCGAACTCAGCGCGCGCATCGTCAAGGACACGGGCCATCCGTCGATCTGCCGCCGCTCGATCATCGAGAGCGCCGAATACAAGCGCGTCAACACGGTGAACGGGCAGGACCTCGGCAAGCTCTACCTCGAAGTGCTGGAGCAGCCGGGCAAGACGCGCAACTACATGGCCTACCGCACGGTAAAGGAGTTTCCGCTCGTGGGCGACGTGGTCAACAAGGCGGTGGAGCGCGTGGTGTCGGGGCAGATGCCGGCCGCGGAATCGATGAAGGCCGCGCAGGAAGCCGCACTGGCCAACCTGCGCCGTGCCGGCGTAAAGATCTGAGGCGCTCCGCACCCGCATGACACCCGGCGCGACGAAGGATTCCGCGAACCGCTCGTACGAGCGGCAGCGCCGCCGCTTCGTGCGCGCGGCGATCGCGCCGAGCCTGCTCTTCCTGGTGCTGGTCGCCGGGCTGCCGACGCTGTTCCTGCTGGTGACCAGCCTCACGCCCGGCGCGCTGGTCAACCCGGGCTCGTTGTCGGACTTCGGCGAGCCGCTGCGCAACTACAAGCTGCTCGCCGACGACGCGCGCTTCATCAATTCGATGTGGGTGCAGGCGCGGCTGTCGCTTTATTCGGTGGTGCTGCAGGTGCTGCTGGGCAGCGGCCTTGCGCTCTTGGTGCATTCGGGACAGCAGCGCTGGCAGTCACTGCGCCACCTGTTCGTGATCCCGATGGTGCTGCCGCCGATCGTGGTGGCGGTGATCTGGAAGCTGATCTACACGCCCGACATCAGTCCGGTGTACCAGGCCGCGCGCGTGCTCGGCGTGGCGCTGCCGGCGATGACTTCGCACGTCGACTTCGCGCTGGCCTCGATCGTCATCGCCGACACCTGGGAATGGGCGCCGTTCACCTTCCTGATGGTGCTCGCCGCGCTGCAGAATCTGCCGGGCGAATACGTCGAAGCCGCGCGCATGGACGGCGCCGACGCACTGCGCGTGTTCGGCCACATCGTGCTGCCCTACATCGCGCCGGTGCTGCTGGTGTGCACGCTGTTCAGGCTGATCGACAGCATCAAGGCCTTTCCGCTCATCTTTTTGCTCACGGGGGGCGGGCCGGGTTCGGTGACCGAGGTGACCAACTATTACGCCTATCTCGTGGCCTTCAACTTCGGCGAGCTGGGCTATTCGAGCGCCATCACGGTGGTGCTGCTGGCGGCCACCGTGCTGATCAGCTGGGCGGCCATGCGCGCGAGCCGCACGCAGGGGGCCGAATGACCACGCCGCGCCGCGCCCGCCGACCGCGCAAGCCCGCAGCGCGCTGGGCGGTGCCGCTCGTCCTCGTGCTGATGCTGCTGCCTTTTCTGTGGCTGCTGCAGATGTCCTTCAAGCCGACGCCGCTGATCCTGGAGTTTCCGCCGCGGCTCTTCTTCGTGCCCACGCTCGAACATTACGTGGGCCTGTGGCAGGCGGGCTTTCCGGAATCCTTCGTCAACAGCCTGATCACGAGTGTCGTGTCGACCGTGCTCGCGCTGCTGCTGGGCATTCCGGCAGCCTACGCGCTGTCGCGCTGGAGCGGGCGAGGGCGCTTCGGCCTCGGCCTGGGCATCCTGCTCACGCGCATGGCGCCGCCGATCGCCTTCACCATCCCGTTCTTTCTGGCGTACCGCTGGCTCGGCCTGCTCGACACGCGCACCGGGCTGATCCTGATCTACATGACCTTCAACCTGCCGCTGGTGATCTGGATGATGCAGCCCTTCTTCGATGCCGTGCCGGCCACGCTCGAAGAAGCGGCACTGATGGACGGGGCGGGGTTTCCGACCGTGTTCATGGAAATCGTCATGCCCATGGCCTCGGCCGGCATCGCGGCCACCGCCATCCTGTGCTTTCTGTATGCGTGGAACGACTTCTTCTTCGCGCTGATCCTCACCCGCACAGACGCGCGCACGGCGCCCGTGGCGGTGGTCAACTTCATGAACTACGAAGGCTGGGAGTGGGGCAAGATCGCGGCTGGCGGCTCGCTGGTGATGGCACCGGTGCTGATCTTCTCGATGCTGGTGCGCCGCTTTCTGGTGAGCGGGCTCACCGCCGGTGCGGTGAAGGGTTGAACGGCGGCCGAGCGATGACCACGACCACAACCACGACCCCCTCGCTCAGCGGCGCGACGCGCATCGTCCCCATCCTGGCTCATCCGGTGGACCACGTGCGCGCGCCGAGCACCTACAACCCCGCGTTCGCCGCGGCCGGGCTCGATTGGCACATGGTGCCGTTGGGCGTCCACCCGGACGACCTGGGCGCCACGCTCGCGCAACTCGCCCGCGTCACCAACCTGCAGGGCGTGAACCTCACCATCCCGCACAAGGCCGCGGCCTACCGGCTCTGCGCGCGCCTCGGTCCCGAGGCGCATCGCAACCGCATGGTCAACACCTTGCGGCTGGAGCCCGACGGCCGCTGGGCCGGCGAGAACTCCGACGGCGCCGGCTTCGTCGGCGCGGCCCGCGCGCACCGGGTGCTGCGCACCGACCGACCGGTGGTCATCGTCGGCACCGGCGGGGCCGGCACGGCGATCGCCTTCGCGCTGGCGGCGGCCGGCGTGCGCGAGATCGACCTGTTCGACACCGACGCGGCCCGCGTCACGCGCCTGATCGACGCGCTCGAACACGCCCACCCCGGCGTGCGCGCGCGCAGCCGGCCCGACAGCCTGGGCCATGCCGGACTGGCGGTGAACGCCACGCCGCTCGGCCTGCATGCCGGCGACCCGATGCCCTTCGACCCGGCGCACCTGCCGGCCGATGCCTGCCTGTTCGACATCGTGGCCGCACGCGACACCGAGCTGATGGAAGCGTGCCGCGCCCGCGGGTTGGCCGTCGTCGGCGGCCGTCCCATGATCGAGCACCAGCTCGTCACGCAGATCGCCTTCTGGCGTGGCGGCACCCCCACCATGGAGCCCGCAGAGTGACCCGAGCGCGCAAGCACATCTTTCTCATCATGACCGACCAGCAGCGCTACGACACCATCGCCGCGCTCGGTTTCCCGTACATGCATACGCCGAACCTCGACCGCCTGGTGCGCGAGGGGACCAGCTTCGACAACTGCTTTATCACCGCGCCGAGCTGCGTGCCTTCGCGCGCCAGCCTGTTCACCGGCTACTACCCGCACACCACCGGCATCCTGCGCAACGGCCAGGAATGGCAGCGCACCTGGGTGCCGTCGCTGGCGGCGCAGGGCTATCACTGCGTGAACATCGGCAAGATGCACACGATCCCGTACGACGCCAAGGCCGGCTTCCACGAGCGCTTCGTGTGCGAGAACAAGGACCGCTTCTACGAAGGCCGCTGGTTCGCCGACGAATGGGACAAGACGCTGCGCGCACGCTCGCAGATCAAACCTTCGCGCGAGCGCTACCGCCAGTGGCCCGACTATGCCGAGCGGCTCGGCGCCTACGAATGGACGCTGCCGCCCGAGTCGCATGCCGACTTCTTCATGGGCGACCTGGCGTCCTGGTGGCTCGAGACGCGGCCCAAGCCCGAGGCGCTCTTCATGCAGATCGGCTTTCTCGGCCCGCATCCGCCGTACGACCCGGTCCGGAGCTATGCCGAGCGCTACCTGACCGATCCGCGCGTGCCGGTGCCGGCCGCCGTTCCGCCGGACCTCGACCAGCTGCCGTCCTTCATGCACGCCAAGCGCGCGCACGACAGCCGGGTCGACCACGACGCGGTGCTGTGGTCGATGCAGCCCACCGACGAACAGCTGCGCCGCCTGCGCGCTTACTACCTCGGCAACGTCAGCATGATCGACGAGGCACTGGGCCGGTTGATCGACGTGCTCGAACGCAAGGGCTACCTGGACGAGTCGCTGATCGTCTTCACTTCCGACCACGGCGACAACCTGGGCGACCACGGCCTGTCGCAGAAATGGACGATGTACGACGCCGTCACGCGCGTGCCGGCCATCGTCTGGGCACCCGGCGAAGTGCCGGCCGGCCGCCGAGAGCCGGGGCTGTGCCAGCTCTTCGACTTCGGGCCCACGCTGCTCGAATGGGCCGGCGCGTCGCTGCCTGCGGCCTGCGAGGCGCAAAGCCTCATGCCCGCACTGCGCGGCGAGGCCTGGAGCGGGCGCGAGATGGTGTTCGCCGAGCAGGCGGGGGACGTCGTGCTCACGGGTGCGAGCCTGCTCACCATGGCGCGCGACGCGCGCTACAAGGCGGTGCACATTCTGGGCAGTGACGAAGGGCAGCTCTTCGACCTGCAGCAAGACCCGGGCGAGCTGCGCAACCTGTGGGACGCGCCGGATCATCGGGGCGAGCGCGACCGCCTCATGAAGTCGATCCTGGAATGGCGACTGCAGAGCACCTACCAGACCATGAACGTCATGGCCGACGCGCGCTGAATGCAGAGCGCCATGCGCGCTCAATCCTGCTAAGGTTTGTCCCGGCGGCGACTTGCCCCGTTGGATGGGTGCCGCGAAGCGCCTAGAATTTCACAAAAAAGAACGTCCGTGCTTTTTGCCGTCCGGCGGCAGAGCGTCGTGGCGCGCCAAGACAACTCCTTTTCGTCCTCTCCCAATCTAAGGAACGCAGCATGACCGCTGAATACAAAGTGCACGACGACGTCGCCGTCATCACGCTCGACAACCCGCCGGTGAACGGGCTCGGCTTGTCGACGCGGGTCGGCATCACCGACGGGCTTTCGCAGGCCAGCGCCGACGAGAAGGTCGTGGCGATCGTCATCACCGGTGCCGGCAGGGCCTTTTCGGGCGGGGCCGACATCAAGGAATTCGGCAGCCCCAAGGCTGTGCAGGACCCGAACCTGCTGAGCGTGATCCTCGCGCTCGAGAAATCGAGCAAGCCGATCGTCGCGGCCATGCATTCGGTGGCCATGGGCGGCGGACTCGAACTCGCCATGGGCTGCCACTACCGCGTGTGCGCGCCGGGCACCAGCATCGCGCTGCCTGAAGTCAAGCTCGGCCTGTTGCCGGGTGCCGGCGGCACGCTGCGCCTGCCGCGCCTGCTGGGCGTCGAGACGGCACTCAACATGATCGTGAGCGGCGAAGCGGTCAAGAGCGAGATGCTGGCGCAGATCCCGGGCCAGAAGCTGTTCGACAAGATGGCCGCATCGGCCGACACGGTGGTCGACGAGGCCATCGAATTCGCTCGCCTCGCAGCCAAGGGCGGCGAACTCCCGCTGGTGCGCGACCTGCCGTGCCGCCACCCGCAGGGCGACGCCTACTTCGCCTTTGCGCGCAACATGGTCGGCGGCATGTCCAAGAACTATCCGGCGCCGCTCAAGTGCGTGGACGCGGTCGAAGCGGCCACCAAGATGAAGTTCGACGACGCCTTGCTCGAAGAGCGCAAAACCTTCATGGCGCTGATGTTCACGCCCGAGTCGCAGGCGCTGCGGCACCTCTTCATGGCCGAGCGGGCCGCGTCGCGCATTCCGGACGTGCCTGAAGACACGCCCAAGCGCGAGATCAAGTCCGTCGGCGTGATCGGCGCGGGCACCATGGGCGGCGGCATCTCGATGAACTTCCTCAACGCCGGCATCCCGGTGAAGATCCTCGAGATGAAGCAGGAGGCGATCGACCGCGGCGTCGCCACCATCCAGAAGAACTACGACGCCCAGGTCAAGAAGGGCAAGCTCAAGCAGGACAAGCTCGACGAGCGCATGGCGCTTTTGAGCACCACGCTCGACTATGCCGACCTCAAGGACTGCGACCTGATCATCGAGGCCGTGTTCGAGGAACTCGGTGTCAAGGAAAAGGTGTTCAAGCAACTCGACGAGATCGCCAAGCCCGGCGCCATCCTTGCGTCCAACACCTCGACGCTGGACGTCGACAAGATCGCCGCCTTCACGAAGCGTCCGCAGGACGTGGTCGGCATGCACTTCTTCAGCCCGGCCAACGTGATGAAGCTGCTCGAAGTGGTGCGCGGCAAAGAGACCGCCAAGGACGTGCTCGCCACCGTGATGGCGCTCGCCAAGAAGATCAAGAAGACGGCCGTGGTGTCGGGCGTGTGCGACGGCTTCATCGGCAACCGCATGATCGAACAGTATTCGCGGCAGGCCGGCTTTCTGCTCGACGAGGGCGCGACGCCGCAGCAGGTCGACAAGGCGATCGAGAAGTTCGGCTTTGCCATGGGGCCGTTCCGCATGGGCGACCTGGCGGGCAACGACATCGGCTGGGCGATCCGCAAGCGCCGCGCCACCGAGCGCGCCGACATGAAGTACAGCAAGACCGCCGACAAGCTCTGCGAGCTCGGCCGCTTCGGCCAGAAGACCGGCGCCGGCTGGTACGACTACCAACCCGGCAAGCGCGACGCGATTCCGAGCCCGGTCGTTGCCGAACTCATCGAAAAGCACCGCCAGGACGAAGGCATCACCCCGCGCAAGATCTCGGACGAAGAGATCGTTCAGCGGCTGGTGTATGCGCTGGTCAACGAAGGCGCGCACATCCTCGAAGACGGCATCGCGTCGAAGTCGGGCGACATCGACATGGTGTACCTCACGGGTTACGGCTTCCCGATCTGGCGCGGCGGTCCGATGCAATACGCCAACCAGGTCGGCCTGTACAACGTGTCCGAAGCCATGAAGCGCTTCGCCAAGAATCCGCGCGACGACGCCAGCTTCTGGCAGCCTGCCGAACTGATCCAGAAGCTGGTGGCCGAAGGCAAGCAGTTCAGCTGAAGCGCGCAAGGGATCGAGCGTGATCAAGCGGGTGTCCATCGTGCTGCTGCTGGCCCTCTGCGGGCTGGCGGCGGTCGTGGCGTTTCGCACCTGGCGCATGCCTTCGGCGCAGGTGCCGGTGCAAGCCGTCGAGAAGGTCGCGGTCGACGCCGACGCCGTGGCGCGTCGCCTGTCGGGGGCGATCCCGATCCGCACCGTGTCCAGTCTCGATCCCGCAGAGCGCAACGGCGCCGAGTTCGACAAGCTGCATGCCTACTTGGCACAGCAGTTCCCGGCCCTGCATGCCAAGCTCGAGAAAGAGGTCGTCGGCGACCACGCGCTTCTCTATACCTGGGCCGGCAGCGATGCGGCCGCCAAGCCGGTCGCGCTGATGGCGCACCAGGACGTGGTGCCGATCGCCGAGGGCACCGAATCGAGCTGGCAGGTCGACCCGTTCAGCGGCGTGATCAAGGACGGCTACGTCTGGGGCCGCGGAACCTGGGACGACAAGGGCAACCTGCTGGCCCAGATGGAAGCCATCGAGATGCTGGTCAAGGCCGGATTCCAGCCGCGCCAGACCGTCTACCTGATCTCCGGCGCCGACGAGGAAGTCAGTGGCCTGCGCGGCGCCCGTATGATCGCGGAACTGCTCAAGTCGCGCGGTGTGCGGCTCGAATGGGTGCTCGACGAAGGCCTCTTGATCACCGAAGGCGTGCTGCAGGGCCTCGACAAGCCGGCCGCGCTGGTCGGCCTGGCGGAAAAGGGCTACGGCACTTTCTTCCTGTCGCTCGACCGGCCGCCTGGGCATTCGTCGATGCCGCCTTCCACCACCGCGATCGGCGGCATGAGCCGTGCGCTCGCGCGCCTCGAAGCCCAACCCATGCCCGCTGCCATCCGTGGGGTGTCGGCCGAGATGTTCTCGGCGCTTGCCCCCGAGATGAACGGCTTCAACCGCGTGGCGCTGTCCAACCTCTGGCTCTTCGCGCCGCTGGTGAAGCCGCAGCTCGAGAAGAGCGTCAGCAGCAATGCGATGCTGCGCACGACCACCGCGCTCACCATCGTGCATGCGGGCAACAAGGACAACGTGCTGCCGGGCCGGGCCGAGGCGGCGGTGAACTTCCGCATCCTGCCGGGCGACACGCTGGCGTCGGTGCAGGAGCACATCCGTGCCACCGTGGCCGACGACAGCATCCGGATCGAGGCCTACCCGGGCAATGCCGAGCCGTCGCCCGTGTCGTCCACCGCGAGTGCCGGCTACAAGACCATCGCCCGCTCCGTGCGCGAGGTGTTCCCCGAGGCGATCGTCGCACCCGGCCTGATGATCGCCGCGACCGATTCGCGCCACTTCGCGGACGTGAGCGACGCGGTGTTCCGCTTTTCGCCCGTGCGGGCGCGCGGCGAAGACCTTGCG
>JAHJOG010000258.1 GCA_018820395.1 Gammaproteobacteria bacterium
AAACATGGTCGCCGTGCGGCATGTGGTTGACGAGCTGGTCGAAAGCGGCGTGAGCGTCGACCGAAGCACGGAAGCCCTGCTTGGCACCAACGCTCGCCTGACGGCTCTGGTCAATCGATTCAGGGTTCGCTGATAGAGCGACCGCAAAAGAGGCCCCGCTGGGGCCTTTTTTGCACCGCAATCTTCTACTTATACGCCACGCTGCGGCCAGTCTGGCCTGGCTACGCTCATGCCGGTAGCCGAATTGTCGATCATGGCGGAGCATGTCGATCAAGGTCACTTCGGTCATCTGCCCGACGATCCCGCACTGTGGCGCCTCGTCGACTCATCGCGCACGGCATTCCACATGGCAGGGACGGCGACATCGCAATGGCTCATAAAGTGCGCACCATGCGAATGGTCGTCTTGCGCAGGGTCATCGATTAAGCCTGGTGTCTGCCCCTCTGCCAGAGAGCCGGCCAGCGTCCTCTGCTCGTAGTGAATCCTGGAGGGCTCGGCCTCTTTGGCCACAACCGCGGAACCAAACAATTTCCCCGCCGGTGCCCGGCTTCCTCGCGACGCAAATTGTTAGGTCCCTGCGGTCCTTCTCTGCGTTACGGCTGCAGGCAGTGCGGCCCGCCCTCTCCCACCGACCGGATCACAACGAGGACGCGATAGGCGCGGCCCTCAGTCCGAAAGGAGAAACACCATGGCCAACATCGGCACCTTTACCACCCTCAACGACGGCTTCACCGGCACGCTGCAAACCCTGACGCTCAAAGCGAAGGTCGCCTTCGTGCCCAACGACAAAAGCACAGCCAATGCGCCCGACTTTCGCATCCTCACCTCGGGCGGGGTCGAGATCGGGGCCGCCTGGCAGAAGCTCAGCCAGAACGATCGCCCCTACCTGTCGGTGACGCTCGATGATCCGGCTTTCCCCGCCACCGTATACGCACGGCTGCTGGAAGGATCCGAAGGCTCCCACGTATTGATGTGGAGCCGAAGCAAGACCGAATGACGCCAAGGCGCCCTGGCAATCCAGGGCGCTTTTTCGTGATCCAGTTCCGCATGCGTTGGGCCATGTGCGCTACGGTTTGCGCGGGGTGTAACGACCCCGCACTGCTTGCTCTTCACAAACCAGTGAGGAGCATTGGGCGCCCGAAGGGGCGCTTTTTTGTCCGCGTTCTGGACGACTCAAACCACGGGTGCGGCCACGGCCGATGATAGGCGCAAAGCCTTCGCGCTCAGCTTGCATCGCTGCCTGTCACATCGTGCCAGAGAGTTAATGGGGCGGACTTGCTGTTTTCCTTCACCTTGTCACGGCGTGCTCGCCGTCAAGGGCTTCACCCGCGTCGCGTTTTCGCGGCTGGCGCCGGCTTCGCCCCCTGACTGCTTGCGCTGCGCCGTGCCGGGTCGGTTCCGGGCAATCTCGCCCGAGCAACCGGAGCACCGACATGTCGAACGTCATTTCTTCCGCCGAATCCATTCTGCTGGTTCGAGACGATGCGGGCCGTTATGTACCGGCAACCCCTGAACAGATTCTGGATGCCGCTCGGCGGGCGATCGACCTGAAAATGAAGAGAGGTACTGCCTTCACATCGCCAGAAACCGTCAAAACCTACCTGCGGACCAAGCTCGCAGGTTTCGAACATGAGATGTTCGCTGCCCTGTTCCTGGACAACCGGCATCGGCTGATCGAGTACGTCGAACTGTTTCGCCGCACGATTGATGCGGCCTCGGTGTACCCCCGCGAGGTGGTGAAGGAGGCCCTGCGTCTCAACGCAGCGGCGGTGATCTTCTCCCACAACCATCCAAGCGGACATCCTGAGCCGAGCGAAGCGGACAAGGCACTGACCAGACGCCTCAAGCAGACGCTCGAACTTGTCGACGTGCGCACCCTCGACCACGTGATCGTAGCTGGCCATGCATCGGCTTCACTCGCTGAACAAGGGCTCGTCTAATTCAAAAGGGGGCGCAAGCCCCCTCTCTTCAACGGGCCGCCAAGGAGTCGACCGAGTGATGTCGTGCAGGCGAGACGGCGGAACTGCTTGCCGCACGCAAACTCCCGAGGCCGGCGTAGGTCGGCATCGCTGAAATATCAGTCGTTATTCAAAAGTTACCTTCGCCCCGGCGTAGATCGTGCGGCCAGGGGCAGGCTCGTAGTAGCGGCCGAAGTTGTCGTTGATACGCAGGTTGTCGTAGTAGTCACGATCTAACAGGTTGTCGATACCGATGTAGGGCTCCCACCGTTGATCCCCCCACTGCAGCCGCCAGCCCAGGCGGGCGTTGGTTACCGCATAGCCAGGCACACGATCGAGGTTGGCGTTGTCCGCGTATTGGCGGCCATAGGCATTGACGTTGACCCGTGCATACCAGTCGTCACGGTCGTAGCTGACCTCAGCGAAGAGGCTCTGATGTGGTATCCCCGGAATGCGGTTGCCGTCGTTGCCCTGGAATTGCTCGAAACGATAGCGGTTGTAGGCCCACGCCCCGGTCAATCGCCAAAAGCGCCCCAGCAACCAGTCCCCGCTGAGCTCCACACCGTCGCGGCTGGAGCGGCCCGCGTTTATGTAGAAGGTGCGCCCGTCGACTTCGGGGACCAACTCGTCTTCGATGCGCATGCTGTAGAGCACCGCTTCGTAGCGCAGCCCGGGGTGCTCACCCTTAATGCCTATTTCGCGGTTGACCGACTGCGCCGCGCCGAGCGATGGATTGAAGCCGCCTCCGGTTGGATTGGCCATTTCGTTGATCGTTGGCGTCTCGAACGAGGTCGCGTAACGCACGTACGCCACATGATGGGCATCCAGCTGCCGGCTCAGGCCCAGGCTGTAGTTCCAGTCCTCCAGGTTGCGCTCCCCCGAGGCATCGCCGTCGCTCAGGTAGCGGTCTTTGGCCTCGAGCCGCACGCTGTCATAGCGCAGGCCTGCGGTGAGCAACCAGGCATCGCCCAGGTTCACCTGGTCCTCGATAAACACACCCCGGCTGTCTGCCGTTTCGCGCTGACGTTGGGTAAGGACGCCGGTGATGCCGCCAGGCAGGTTGTCGTTGCGAGAGCGATCATCCCGCTGACTCTCCAGATCCACCCCGACGGTCAACTGATGGGGCAAGCCCGCCAGCTCACGGTGAAAGGTACGCTGGGCACCCACCCCGGCGAACCATCGGTCGTAGGCTGTCTGACCATTGGAGCGCAACGGGAGGCGGTTGCTGAACTCCCGCTGGCCGTAATAACCGCGCAGCTGGTAAGTATCGTCGCCTGCGGCCTTACCATCCCAAACCAACGAAAGGCGTTGCTGCTCAACGGTCTCGTCTGAATCGAACTGAAGGCTTTGTGGCCGCGCCTGGGAACGATCAGCCCGGACCTGATCCAGGGTCAGCCCACCGGGGTCTTCGGCCCGGTTGTCGATTGCATGCAGGGTGAAACCGAGCGTGCCACCCTCCCCCTGCCAGCGCAGCTTGCCGGTGAGGTGGTTGGTTTCGGCGGTCCCGTGGCTGCGGTAGCCGTCGAGTTGCGTTGCGTTGACCGCCAGCAATGCGTCCAATGCTCCGGTGCTGCCACTGGTTTCCGCGCGCATCCGGCGATAGCCCAATTCGCCGCCCGTCACCTCGACCTGAGTGCGCGGCGTGTCCCCTGGCTGCCGCGTCTGGATCGCCAGAACGCCACCAGCGGCATTGCCGTACATGGTCGACGAGGGACCACGAATCACCTCGATGCGCTCGACCAGCGAGGTATCGAGACCGTCCATTTCGGTCTGCCCGTCAGGCATCGTCAAGGGCACCCCGTCGACCAGCACCCGCACGCCGCGCACGCCAAAACTGGAACGGGAACCGAAGCCGCGAATCGACAGGCGCATGCCCTGCGCCACGTTGTAGCGGCTCTGGGAGATCACGCCCGGAACAGGCGCCAACAGGGTGTCGAGGCTGAGCAAATGCTCGCCCGGATGATCCTGCGCGTCGACGGCGGACACCGCCATCGGCAAGGTAAACCAGTCGGATTCCGCTCGAGGCGAACTCACCAACAAGGGATCAAGCGTGAGCGGCTCGCTCGTCTGGGCGAGCAGTGAACCGGATACCAACGAGAGCGATCCGGCGAGCAGTAGTCGATGCATGATTGAACCTTGTTGTTATTGAGTGACGATGCTGTCACCGACCTCTGTTGAAAAGAGCCTGACCAGAGGACGCGATTGGGCAGCCTTGGAGCCCACCGCTCCGGCACACGTATTCCAAACTACAGAAGCGACCGGAAGCGGGAAATCCTCCCTTAGCGTCATCTAGGCAACGCACATGCCAAGCGAGCCCGACGACTTCACCGTTTGCCATTCATGCCCCCGAAACAGCCCTCAGCCCGCTGTCCTGCTGTTCCGGCAGTGCCTTCTGAATCGCCGCTCCGCATACAGATGGTGATCGCGCGGCCTGGGTGCGTCCTTTGCCCTGTCGCCAAGACGCGACAGTTGTCGCAGCCGTGCAACGGTCCAGGTGCGACAGGCCGCACCAACCGTGGACGACCTGGATCGCGTCAGCCAGCGCCAGTGCTAGCTTTGCGGCCAATTTGGAACGCCTGGCACAGCGGTTGCTCTCTCCGGTTTAACTGCCCTGCGGGGCGGCCATTGCCAATAACAAGAGAGAGCCTTCGATGAATCAGTTCGATCCCTATTCGGGCCGACGGCCCACCGCTCTGCTTGGCGCCAGCCTTGCCGCGCTACTGTCCCTTCCGCTGCACGCCGCCGATGTGGACGGCCAGCGCATCGCCAATGCCGACGCAGAACCCGGCAACTGGATGAGCCACGGTCGCGACTACGGCGAGCAGCGCTACAGCCCACTGAAGAACATCACCGACGAAAACGTCGACAAACTCGGTCTGGCCTGGAGCTACAAGCTGGACATCGATCGCGGCGTGGAAGCCACACCCATCGTGGTCGACGGCGTGATGTACACCACCGGCCCCTTCTCCATCGTCTATGCACTGGATGCACGGACCGGCAAGGAAATCTGGAAATACGACCCCAAGTCCGACCGTTCCCGCGCCGGCGAAGCCTGCTGCGATGCGATCAACCGCGGCGTCGCCGTGTGGAAAGGCAAAGTCTACGTCGGCGTGCTCGACGGTCGCCTC
>JAHJOG010000259.1 GCA_018820395.1 Gammaproteobacteria bacterium
GGTGCTGCTGGTGCTGGTCGGCCGCGATCGGCTGCTTCGGCCGTGGATCGGGTGGCGCAAGCGCGAGCGTGCCTCTTCATGAGCGAGGCGGTGCTTTCTGCAACCGGTCTGGTGATGCGTTTCGGCGGCATCACAGCGACCGACAACGTGACGCTGAACCTCGGCCGAGGCGCGAGGCACGCATTGATTGGGCCCAATGGGGCCGGCAAGACCACGCTGATCAACCTGCTGACCGGCGTCCTCGTGCCGAGCGCCGGCCGGATCGTGCTGCAGGGCGAGGACGTGACGTGCCTTGCGCCGCACCATCGCGTCGCGCGGGGGCTGGTGCGCACCTTTCAGATCAACCAGTTGTTCGATTCCATGACGCCGCTCGAAACCCTGGCGATGGTCGTTGCGCAGCAGGGTGGGTCCGGGCGGCGCTGGTGGAAGCCGCTCGGCACGGACGCGGAAGTCCTGCGCACCGCGGCTCACCTGCTCGAACAGTTTCGCCTCGCCGACGTCGCCAGCCAAGAGACGCGCCATCTTGCGTATGGCAAGCGGCGCCTGCTCGAAATCGCGATCGCCCTGGCCTGCAAGCCGCGCGTGCTGCTGCTGGACGAGCCCGTGGCGGGCGTGCCGGCCGGGGAGCGCGAGGAGTTGCTGCAGACGGTCGGCGCGCTTCCCGCCGATGTCTCTGTGCTGCTGATCGAGCACGACATGGACCTGGTGTTCAGCTTTGCCGACCGCATGACGGTGCTCGTCAACGGCGGCGTGCTGACCGAAGGGACGCCGAGCGAGATCGCCGGCGACGCGCGGGTCAAGGAGGTCTATCTGGGTCAGGGAGCCACGCATGGCTGAATTGCTGCGTGTGGAGGCCCTGAGCGCAGGGTACGGCGAGGCGGTGGTCCTGCAGGAGGTCGGCTTTGTGCTCGGCGAAGGCCAGACGCTCGCCCTGCTGGGCCGCAACGGCACGGGGAAGACGACGCTCATCAACACGCTCGTCGGCGTGGCCAGGCGCCACGGTGGAACGATCACGCTCCATGGGCGCGCGATTCATGCCCTGGCGCCGCACGAGCGCGCACTTGCCGGCATCGGATGGGTGCCCCAGGAGCGCGGCATTTTCAAGTCGCTCACGGTGCACGAGAACCTGACGGCCGTGGAGCGCCCCGGCCGCGCCGGGCGAGGGCCTGGCGCATGGAACACGGCTCGCGTCTACGAGATGTTTCCGCGGCTCGCCGAGCGCAAGGGCAATCTGGGAACGCAGCTCTCGGGTGGCGAGCAGCAGATGCTGGCAGTGGGGCGCGCGCTGGTGCTCAATCCGCAGCTGCTTTTGCTCGACGAGCCGCTGGAGGGCCTGGCGCCCATCATCGTGGAAGAACTGTTGCGCGCGATCCGCCGGATCACGCAAGAGGAGGGGCTTGCGGCGATCATCGTCGAGCAGCATCCACAAGCCATCCTGGCGATTTCGGACGAAGCGTTGGTGCTCGATCATGGCCGCGTCGCGCACGCCGATCGCGCGCAAGCGCTGCGCGATCAGCCCGAGGTGCTCGAAAGGCTGCTGGGCGTCGCTCGCTGACGCCGAAAGCGCTGCGCATGCAGCACCCGCGAGTAGAGGTTTATTCCTTACGAGTCAGCGTGAAGCTGCGGCCGTCCCGCATGGCGCCTTGCAAGGTCTTCTCGTCGACCCGCTTCATCGTCAGGGTGCTGTCGGGGCAGCCTGCGAGTGCCGTCGAACGCTTGACCTCGAACACGAGTTCGTCGGCGGTGGCGGATTGCACCAGGATCGGCGCCTGCCTGCCGGTGCACGGGTCGGTCTGCCGGCCGCCGCCTTCCATGTCCCAGGTGCCGCCGCTGCCTTGTATGACTACGACGCCGCCTCGGCCGGTGCCGCGCTTGGTCTCGAACTTGGCCGTCCAGGTGCCCTCGTAGGAAGCGGGCTGACCCCAGGCGACGAAGCTCAGGAAGGCCGTGCTGCCGGCCAGCAAACGAAGAGTGTCCATTGGAATTCCGCGAAGTGGTTCGGAATCCGGATGATCTCCGAGCCCGAACAAAACGCAATAGGCCGAAGGTCGAATGGCCGTCTAAGCAGGGTCTTTGGCGACCATGCGGCCGATCTCCGGCCAGCGCGCGTGAAGCCAGACCCATGCGACGAGGCCGACGCTCAACATGAGAATGGACGTGAGCGCGAGCGCGATGGTCGAATGCATGACCAGCGGCGTGATCAGGCCGGCCACGAGCCCGTTGGCGGTCGAGGCGATCACGGCCTGCATGGACGAGGCCATGCCGCGCCGCGTCGGGTGCAGGTCGAGCACCAGCAAAGTCACGACCGGCATCATCAGCGCCCAGCCGAAGGCGAACACGGCGATCGGCCACAGCGCCCACGCGGCATGGGCTTCGAACAGGAAGTTCGCAAGCACATTGACCAGCGATGTGGCCAGCATGATGAAGAAGCCGTCGCGGATCTGGCGCTTGGGCGCCACTTTGCCCGCCATGCGCCCGCTGACCCACGCGCCTGCCATGATGCCGCCGATGGTCAGCAGGAAGAACCAGAAGAACTGCGTGGGTTCGAGCGCCAGGCGTTCGCCCAGGAACGCCGGCGCTGCCAGCACATAGAGAAACATGCCGTTGAACGGAACGCCGCTGGCAAAGGCAAGCAGAAGGAAGCGCGGGTCGGAGCACAGGTCCCAATAGCCGCGCAGCAGGTGTCGGACCTCGAAGGGCTGCCGCTGACTCACATGCAGCGTTTCGGGCAGCAGCCTGAAGTTGGCGGTGAACAGGATCACGCCGACCGCCACGAGAAACCAGAAGATGCTGTGCCACCCGAGGTGCACGAAGAGCAGACCGCCCACGATGGGCGCGAGCGCAGGCGCCACGCCGAAATAGATCGTGACCTGGCTCATGACCTTCTGAGCCAGGGCCGGCGGGTACATGTCGCGGATGACCGCGCGAGAAACCACGATGCCCGCACCGGTCGAAAGCCCCTGCAACGCCCGGAAGAACACCAGTTGGCCGATGGTCTGGGACAGGGCGCAACCCAACGACGCCAGCGTGAAAACCGCCAATCCCCAGAGAACCACCGGCCGACGCCCGAAGCTGTCCGACAACGCGCCATGAAAGAGATTCATGAACGCGAAGCCGAAGAGATAGGCCGACAGCGTCTGCTGCATCTCGGCCGGTGTCGCGCCGATGCTCTTGGCGATTCCCGAGAACGCCGGGATGTAGGTGTCGATCGAGAACGGCCCGAGCATGCCGAGCACCGCCAGCAGAATGGCCAGCGCCCAGCGCGGCGCCAGCCAGAGCTTGTCGGCGTCGGGATTCAAGATCAGCGCTTCGGGACTGGGCGCGGGCTCAAAGCGTGTCGATGAAGCTGCGCAGCTTGTCGGAACGGCTCGGGTGCTTGAGCTTGCGCAGCGCCTTGGCCTCGATCTGGCGGATGCGCTCGCGCGTCACGTCGAACTGCTTGCCGACCTCTTCCAGCGTGTGGTCGGTGGACATTTCGATGCCGAAACGCATGCGCAACACCTTGGCCTCGCGCGGCGTCAGGCTGTCGAGGATGTCCTTGACCACGTCGCGCAGGCCCGCCTGCATGGCGGCTTCGATGGGCGCCGTGTTGCTGCTGTCCTCGATGAAGTCGCCCAGGTGCGAATCGTCGTCGTCGCCGATGGGGGTTTCCATCGAGATCGGCTCTTTCGCGATCTTCATGATCTTGCGGATCTTGTCTTCCGGGATTTCCATTTTCTCGGCCAGGATGCCGGCGTCGGGCTCGAAGCCGAATTCCTGCAGATGCTGCCGGCTGATCCGGTTCATCTTGTTGATGGTTTCGATCATGTGCACCGGGATGCGGATGGTGCGCGCCTGGTCGGCGATCGAGCGCGTGATCGCCTGCCGAATCCACCACGTGGCGTAGGTCGAGAACTTGTAGCCGCGACGGTATTCGAACTTGTCGACCGCCTTCATCAGGCCGATGTTGCCTTCCTGGATCAGGTCGAGGAACTGAAGACCGCGGTTGGTGTACTTCTTGGCAATGGAGATCACGAGGCGCAGGTTGGCCTCGATCATTTCCTTCTTGGCGTCGCGCGACGACGACTCGCCTTCGTTCATGCGCTTGTTGATGGCCTTGAGTTCGGCCAGCGGCACCACCACGCGCGACTGGATGTCGATCAGCTGCTGCTGAAGTTCTTGCACAGGCGGAATGTTGCGCGAGAGCACGAGGCTCCAGGGCTTGCCGGAAGCCGCCTGCTTTTCGACCCAGCGGAGGTTGAGCAGATTGGTCGCCGCGCGCTGGCCGTTGCGGTCGTAGCCGCTGAAGTCGCGGATGAATTCGTCCTGCGGGAAGCCGCACTTGTCCACGATGATGCGGCGCAGTTCGCGTTCCTTCTTGCGCACGTCGTCCACCTGGGTGCGCACCAGATCGCAAAGCTTTTCGATCGTGCGTGCGGTGAAGCGGATGGTCATCAGCTCTTCGGAGAGCGCGTGCTGCGCCTTCTGGTAAGCGGGCGTGCCGTAGCCTTCCTTGTCGTAGATCTTGTGGACCTTCTCGAACAGGCTGGCGATGCGGTCGAAGCGCTCGAGCGCGTCGCGCTTGAGCTCCTCGAGCTTCTTGGTCAGCGCCTTGGAGCCGCCCTTGCCGTCGTCGTCGTCTTCTTCGTCGAACTCGTCGAAGTCTTCTTCGGCGACGTAGTCATCGGCTTCGTTCGGGTTGGAGAAACCATCGACCACGGTCGAGATGACAACCTTGCCGTCGCGGATGTCCTGTCCGAGGCGCAGGATTTCGGCGATGGTGGCCGGGGAAGCGGAAATCGCCTCCATCATGTCCATCAAGCCGCCTTCGATGCGCTTGGCAATCTCGATTTCGCCTTCGCGCGTGAGCAGTTCGACCGTGCCCATCTCGCGCATGTACATGCGCACCGGATCGGTGGTGCGGCCGAATTCGCTGTCGACCGTCGACAGGGCGGCTTCGGCTTCTTCCTCGGCTTCTTCGACGGTGGTCGCCGTGGGCGCCGTGTTGTTCAGCAGCAGGGTTTCGGCGTCGGGCGTCTGCTCGTACACCGCCACGCCCATGTCGTTGAGCATGGTGACGACGACTTCCATCGTCTCGGCGTCGACCAGCTTGTCCGGAAGGTGGTCGGAGATCTCGCCATGCGTCAGGTAGCCGCGGGTCTTGCCGAGCGTGATGAGAGTCTTCAGGCGCGAGCGGCGCTTGGCGAGGTCTTCTTCCGAAAGCACGGTCTCGTCGAGGCCGAACTCCTTCATCAAGGCGCGTTCCTTGGCCTTGCTGATCTTCATGCGCAACGGCTTGACCTTTTCTTCGACCGCCGCAGTGGTGGTGGGCTCTTCGCCGGTAAGGTCGTCTTCGATGTCGGACAGATCGACATCCGTGGTCGGCTGTTCGCTGCCCGCCTTGGGCTTGCGGCCGCGCTTGGCGCCGCCAGCCGCAGCGGCGGGCGCAGCGCTGGTGGCCTTGGGCGGGCGTCCGACCTTCTTTGCGGCAGGCTTGGTGGCTTCGGCGACGGGAGATGTTTTCGCAGGCACTTTTTTCACTTTCGTTGCGGCGGTCGCATGTGACACGACCGCACTCGCCTTAGTTGCCGGCATTGCGGCAACTTTCAACGGTTTGGTTTCGGCCGTTTTCTTGGCGGCGGAGACGGAAGGCTTCTTCGACATGGGCATACGACCTCGCTGATCAGACCGGGCAAGGATCGCTGGTCACCCGAAGGCGCAATCCATTTCCGGAGCAAACATGAAAACGGGCAAGCAGACGGTGAGGACGCAGGTCCTCATGCACTCTTCATAGACAAGATGTCGGGCGAACATTTGGTGTGCAGTCCTTGCGGAAATTTGGCCTTGATCCGACGTGATCTGTCGGACGTGCATTGCGCGTGGGGCCGGCCCGGAGGTGCTGCTGTCGCTCTTGTCTGATTCGCGAGTAGCGAAACCGTCAATTATAGCGCGTTATGTGATATTCAAGCGTTGTGACGCGGCTTGAGGCGTTCCCGGAGCTCGAGCCGGCGGACTTCGAGCGCCTTGTAACGCTCGAGAGCCCGGGGATCGGTGCCCGCTTCGGCGATGGCCTGGATCTGCTGCGTCTTGAGCGAGTCGTCGAGCATGTAGTCGAGGACGTTGGAGAGTTCCTTGCGGCTGTCGGCCTCCGTCTCATCGCCGAAAGACACCGGCTGCCCGTCGGCGCCAGTCATCACGCGCTCGGCCAACCCCGCGAAGGGGAGGCCCGAGAGGCCTTCTCGCAGCGCCGCCCACGGTTGAATGCCGTGCTCGTGCCATTGGCTGTCCAACCAGGCAAACAGCTGTCCGTGCTCGCCGGGCAGGTCGCACAGCATGCTCTGCAATTCGGGTGTCAGAGCCTCCCATTCGGCCATGGCGGACAGAAGCAGGCGTGCGGCAATGTCGGAACGTCCGAGTGGCTTCGTTCGGGCTGGCATCGCTGTGCGGCCGGAAACCCGAGCCGGCCTTTCATCGCGGTCGATCCACTCTGCCTTTCGTCGCGGCGTTCCTTCGGCCGGACGTGGTGTCTGGATCGGCGTCCAAAGCCGTTCCAGGTCCGAGGTGCTCAGTTGCACCAGTTGGGCGATCTCGCCCAGCATCTGGCGTTTGAGGGCGCCGTCGGGCAGGCCTTGCCAAAGCGGGCGGGCGTTGCTGGCCATGCGCGCCCGGCCTTCGGCGGTGGACAGATCGCACCCTTCGCGGGCGGCTTCGACCATGAACCGACTGAGTGGCGTGGCCTCGGCGACGAAGCGCGCGAAGGCTTCGCGACCGAACTCGCGCACGAAACTGTCCGGATCATGTTCCGCCGGAAGAAAGAGGAACTTGATGCTGCGGACGTCGGTCGCGTAGGGCAGGGCGCCGTCGAGCGCCTTGCGCGCCGCGCGCCGTCCCGCGGCGTCGCCGTCGAAACTGAAGACGACCGCGTCGGTGAAACGAAATAGCTTCTGCACGTGCTCCGGCGTGCATGCGGTGCCCAACGTGGCGACCGCGTTCGGGAAACCCAACTGTGCCAGTGCGACCACGTCCATGTAGCCCTCGGTCACGAGCGCGTAGCCGTGTTCCCGGAACGCAGCGCGGGCCTCGTACAACCCGTAGAGCTCGCGTCCTTTGCTGAATACCGGCGTTTCCGGGGAATTCAGGTATTTCGGTTTCTCGTCGCCGAGAACACGACCGCCGAAGCCGATGCACTCGCCTTTGACATTGCGGATCGGAAACATGATGCGCTCACGAAAGCGGTCGTAGCGCTTGCCGTCGCCTTGCTCGTCGTCGCTGCTCGCGATGACCAGCCCGCTTTCGGTGAGCAGGGGGCTGTCGTATTCGGGAAAAACGCTGGCCAGCGTGCGCCAACCGGCCGGCGCAAAGCCAATGCCGAATTGCCGGGCGACTTCGCCCGACAGGCCGCGGCCTTGCAGATAAGCAATCGCCGCAGGCGAGTCGCGCAGGCACTTGCGATAGGCCTCGCCGGCCTTCTCCAGGACGTCGTACAGCGTGGCCTGCCGCTTTTTCTGTTCGGCGGATCGGGCGCGCTCTTCGGGCGAGGCGTCGTCCTCAGGGACCTGCATGCCATATTGCCCGGCCAGGTCATGCACTGCCTCGACGAAGCCCATTCCGGCATGCTCCATCAGGAAGCCGATGGCATTTCCGTGAACGCCGCAGCCGAAGCAGTGATAGAACTGCTTGGTCGGGCTGACCGAGAACGACGGCGATTTTTCGCCGTGGAAAGGGCACAGGCCCATGAAATTGGCGCCCGCCTTCTTGAGCTGGACGTAGCGCCCGACGATCTCCACCACATCGGCTCGCGCGATGAGTTCCTGAATGAAAGCGGACGGGATGGACATGTAGGCGAAGAGCGGCAAATCATACGCAAGGGGCAGAACCGACACGGCCGCCCCGCATACTCGCCTGCCGAAAGCACCCTTCGATGATCCGAAGCTATCTGACTCACGCATCGCCGCTGCTGCGCCATCCCTTTCGCTTCATTTGGGAAGCGCTGAAGGCGTTTCGTGCCAATCAGGGCTTGCTGCTTGCGGGCGCAGTGGCTTACTACGCGCTCCTGTCGATCGTGCCGTTGCTGATCGTCAGTGTGATTGCACTGTCTCACTTCATCAATCAGGCGGATCTGCTGGCGTCGGTGGGTCGGTATCTGGAGTGGTTGCTCCCTGGCCAGTCGCGTGCGATCGTCACGGAGCTGTCCAACTTCCTTGCGCATCGGGACGTGCTCGGCCCGGTGTTGGCCATCACGCTGATCTTCTTCAGTTCGCTGGCCTTCACGGTGCTGGAAAGTGCGATGGCGGTGATCTTTCATCATCGCAAGGCCGATCATTCACGGCATTTCCTGATCTCGGCCGTGATGCCTTACATCTACATCTTGTGCCTGTGTGCCGGGCTGCTGCTGGTGACCTTGGTGTCGGGCGCGCTGCAAGTGATCGGGCAGGAGAGCATCGAGCTGTTCGGCAGCGAGTGGTCGCTGTCTGGCGTGTCTGGACTCTTGTTGTATCTGCTCGGACTCGCGGGCGAGATCTTCATGCTCACTTCGCTCTACATGGTCATGCCGGTCGGGCATCTGTCGTTGAGGCATGCCCTGCTGGGCGGCATCACCGCTGCCTTGCTCTGGGAGGTCACGCGGCGAATTTTGGTGCTTTATTTCGCCACGCTGTCGCAAGTGAACGTGGTCTATGGTTCGCTGACGACTGCGATCGTGGTGCTGCTCAGCCTGGAGGTGGCGGCAACCTTGGTTCTCTTCGGCGCACAGGTGATCGCGCAATACGAAAGGCTCGACCGGAAAGTCGAACCCGCATGAGCGACGGACGCGACAAAGGCTAGCGCGGGGCCATGCGAATCGCACCGTCCAGGCGGATCACCTCGCCATTGAGCATGTCGTTCTCGAAGATGTGCTTGGCCAGCTTCGCATAGTCGTCGGGCGTGCCGAGACGCGAGGGAAACGGAACGCTTGCAGCAAGGGCGTCCTGAACTTCCTGGGGCATGCCGAACAGCATCGGCGTGCCGAAGATGCCGGGCGCGATCGTCATGTTGCGAATGCCGCTTCGCGCAAGGTCGCGCGCGATGGGCAAAGTCATTCCGACAACACCCCCCTTGGAGGCGCTGTAGGCAGCCTGACCGATCTGTCCATCGTAGGCTGCCACAGAGGCGGTGGAGATCAGGACGCCTCGCTCACCGGTGGGCTCTGGGTCGTTCCTGCTCATGGCGTCCGCGGCGATCCGAATCATGTTGAACGTGCCGATCAGGTTGACGGTGACAGTCTTGCTGAAAACGGCCAGAGCGTGCGGTCCGGATTTTCCGATCGTCTTTTCTGCAGGGGCGATGCCGGCGCAATTGACCAGCCCCATCAACTTGCCGAGACCGACCGCGGTGTCCACGGCGGCCTTGGCGTCTGCCTCCTGGCTCACGTCGCACTTGACGAAGACGCCGCCGATTTCATCGGCGACCGAGGTCCCCTTGTCGGTCTGCATGTCCGCAATCACGACCTTGCCCCCGTTGGCGGCCAGCATCCGCGCCGTGCCCTCGCCAAGCCCTGAAGCGCCACCTGTCACGATGAACACTTTGCCGTCGATCTGCATGGAAAAGTTCTCCTTAAATAGGAAATCGATTATCGACGGAAAGAAAAAAAGGCCTCGTCCGAAGACGAGGCCTGAATTGGATCCCGAGGGACCCAAGGAGACAATCGTTGCTTGCCCGCTTGTGGGCGGGCGATGCTTATCAGCGCTTGCGCGATGCGGTTTGAGCAGTGGTCTTGGCAGCGTTCACAGCAGTGGTCGAAACCGCTTGGAAGTTGGCTTCGGCGACGTCCGAAGCCTGCTTGACGGCCTTTTGAACCGACTCGAACGCGTTGTTGGCGGCAGCCACTGCACTCTTCATCACGGCGACCGCCGTTTCAGAGCCGGCCGGAGCATTCTTGGCGGCGCTGTCGACCAGGCCGACGAAAGACTGTTGAGCTTCAGCGGCCTTGACTTCGAAAGCCTTGGTGAACTCGGCGCTCGTGCCTTGGGCAATCTCATACAGATGACGGCTGTACGCAGCGGTCTTTTCGGCCAAAGGCTGGAACATGCTGGCCTGAAGGGCGAGCAGCTCTTGTGCGTCCTTGACGCTCAGCATTGCTTGGGTCGTACCAGCGGCTTCGGTGAGTGCTGCCTTGGAGGCGGTCACGTTAAGTTCGAGAAGCTTCTCGACGCCTTCGAAGGCCTTGGTCGTCAGGCCGAACATCGTTTCGAGATTGGCTTTGTGGGAGGCGAGGATTTGGTCGGCGGTGAGGGCCATGTGATAACTCCGTTTGAAAGTAGAAAGCAGTGCGCGGTGGAGCTGCCCCTGACTTATGTTGCGGTGCAGCATGCCTCAAGTATAAGCACTGCTTTCGCGCGATCAAGTGGTTTCTGCTGCTCTGCAGCAATTTAGATCGCAACGCCTAATTGGCTCCCCGGGGAGAATGGATCGATGCGCGCCTTCTATTCAGGCCGGTTCCAACTCCCCTTGCCGGCGGGCCATCGATTTCCGATGGGGCGTTACGTGATGCTGCGCGATGGCCTCGTTGCAGCACTCCCGCAGGTTTGCATGCTCGAGGCACCGCGAGCAACCGATGGTGAATTGGCGTTGGCGCATTCGCCGGATTGGATCGCCTCCGTTCAAGAGGGCACGGTGTCGGCATCGGCCATGCGCGAGATCGGATTTCCCTGGAGTGAAGCCATGGTGGAGCGTTCGCGCCGCTCGACCGGTGCGACGATTGCCGCGTGCAGGGTCGCGCTCGCGGATGGCGTCGGGGGCAACATGGCAGGTGGCACCCACCACGCCAAGTCGGATCGGGGAGGGGGCTTCTGCGTTTTCAATGACGCAGCCGTGGCCGCAAGGCTGATGCAGGCGGAGCACGCTCGCGTCGCGCGTCGCGCGTTGAGGGTGGCGGTGGTCGATCTCGACGTCCATCAAGGCAACGGCACCGCGCAGATATTTCGGGATGATCCGAGCGTGTTCACCCTGTCTCTCCATGGCCAGAAGAACTTCCCCTTCAGCAAGGAAGTTTCCGATCTCGATGTCGAGCTCCCGGATGGTTGCGGAGACGCGGACTATCTCACCGCGCTCGAACAGGCGCTTGAAGAACTCGATCGGCGGTTCGCGCCCGACCTGATCATTTACCTGGCTGGCGCCGACCCTTACGAAGGAGATCGGCTGGGACGGCTCAAATTGAGCTTCGACGGTCTCGAAGCTCGCGACCGTCGAGTCTTCGACCATGCATGGAACCGGCGTATTCCCGTCGCGTTCGCCATGGCAGGGGGATACGCCCGCGACATCCAGGACACGGTGCGCATCCAGCTTGGGACTTTCAAGGTGGCATTCGAGTACTGGAGCCGATGGCAGAATTTGAGCTCGCGATCCTGACCTTTGCCATGACCGTCAAACCAACGCCCAACCATCGCGACGCGTATCGCATCTTCCGCCCCATTCCGACGCGATGGGCCGACAACGATATGTATGGCCACGTCAACAACGTCGTGTACTACAGCTGGTTCGACACGGCAGTCAATGCATGGTTAATTGAGCGCGGCGTCCTGGACACACAGCAGGGGATAACGGTGGGGCTGGTGGTCGAAACCCAATGCAACTATTTCGCTCCGCTGTCGTTTCCGCAGACTGTGACTGCCGGTCTGCGCGTCGCGCATACGGGCCGTTCCAGCGTGAGGTATGAGATCGGCCTCTTCGCCGAAGGGTCGCATCGTGCGGCGGCCCAGGGCCATTTCGTCCACGTCTATGTGGATCGCGTGTCGCAACGACCCGTTGAGCTATCGCCCGCAATGCAGCAAGTCTTGGCTGAGTTGCACGAGCCCAAATAAAAAGCGGCGCTCGAAGCGCCGCATTCTGGAATCGGTCGTGACCGATTACATCTTCTTCATGGCCTTCACATCGGCCATCTTCTTGTCTTGATCGGCCTTGGCCTGCTTCTGACAAGCATTCTTTGCATCGCCCTGTTGGTCGTCGCACTTTTCCTTAGCTACTTCGTATTCAGCCTTCGCCTTTTCCTGTGCGACCTTGCGCGAATGGCTGTCCGAGGGCTTGTAGGCTTGTTCCAACTCAGCCTTCGCGACGTTTTCCTTGCCCTTGGCTTCCTTCATGCACACGTCTTTGGCGTTGTCCTTCATCGTGTCGCACTTGGTCTTGTCGACCTTGTAGTCGGCTTCGATTTTTTCCTTGGCAACCTTGTATTCGTCTTTTGTCATGGCGCCAGCCTGGCCGGCGACGAAACATGACGAAGCGATTGCGAGCATGAGCAGATGTTTTTTCATGGTGTTTTCCTTGTGAAAGTGGATATCAATATTTTTCGTACCAGAGCGCAGCAGGTGTGCGTCCCTCGCTGGACTCCCAAGTCGTGACCTGCTTTTCTGCTTCGTCGCGACTGATGCCATGGCGCTCCTGGATGCGTCCGAGCAGTTGGTCGCGCTTGCCGGCGATCACATCGAAGTCATCATCGGTGAGCTTTCCCCATTGCTCCTTGACCTTGCCTTTGAGCTGTTTCCAGTTGCCTTCGACGGTGTCCTTGTTCATCTGATATCTCCTTTGCACTAGATGAGATGTGCCAGCAGCGATGGGCGCTCCCGACATGAGAAGGATTGTGTGCAGGGGCCGCATTCCGCTGGTAGGACGCCCGGGGAAGGGGGCGTAGGCACCCGCCGACTTCGACCGTGATAATCGGCGAATACGACCCGGAAGACTGAACGCCGCTCCATGATCATCCAAAGCCTGCTCGACACCGATCTCTATAAGTTCACGATGATGCAAGTGGTCCTGCACCACTTCCCTGGCGCGCGTGTCGAATACCGGTTCAAGTGCCGTAATTCGGGCGTCGACCTGGCCAGGTTTGCAACGGAAATTCGCGAAGAAATCCGGGGCTTGTGTTCGCTGCAGTTCAAGGATGCCGAGCTAACCTACCTGCGATCACTGCGCTTCATCAAGAGTGACTTCGTCGACTTCCTCAGCCTCTTTCACCTCAACGAGAAGTACATCAAGGTCAATGCGCTGCCGTCCGGCGAGCTCGACATTCGCATCGAGGGGCCCTGGCTCTACACCATCCTCTTCGAAATCCCCGTGCTGGCGATCGTCAACGAGGTCTACTTCCGCAACACTTGCAGGAACCCGGATTTCGCAGAAGGCCGCCGCAGGCTCGAAACCAAGATCGAACAGTTGCATGGGGCAGGGCTCTCGGACCTCAAGATCGCCGACTACGGAACGCGTCGCCGTTTTTCCAAGGCCTGGCACGAAGAAGTGCTGCGCACTCTGGCGCGCAAGCTCGTGCCGGTCAACATGCCACACGATGCGGGAACCCCTGCGCAGTTTGCGGGCACCAGCAACGTCCTTTTTGCGATGAAGCTCGGGCTGATTCCTCTCGGCACCATGGCCCATGAATACCTGCAGGCGTGCCAGGCGCTCGGCCCGAGACTACGAGACAGCCAGATCTACGGATTCGAAATGTGGGGGCGCGAATACCGGGGCGATCTCGGAATCGCCCTGTCCGACGTCTACGGGATGAACGCCTTCCTGCGCGACTTCGATCTCTTCTTCTGCAAGCTCTTCGATGGCGCGCGACACGACAGCGGCGACCCCTTCCAGTGGGGTGAGCGGATGCTCGCGCACTACGTTTCCAACCGCGTCGACCCATTGACCAAGACGCTGATCTTCAGCGACGGGCTGACCGTGCCCCGCACCATCGAGCTCTATCAGCAATTCCGCGGCCGTTGCCTGCTGGCTTTCGGCATCGGCACCAATCTCACCAACGACCTCGGCTACGAGCCCTTGCAGATCGTCATCAAGATGGTTCGCTGCAACGATCAGCCCGTTGCCAAGTTGTCGGACGAGCCCTCGAAGAACATGTGCGACGACGAGCGATACCTGGCGTACCTCCGGCAGGTTTTCCAGATCGCGCAGCCCCCGGCCAAGACGACGGCGGCCGTGGCATGACGGGGAAGATGAAATTCATTGCACTGTGCGTGCTGGCGCTTTGCCCTGCATGGGCTTTCGCGGCCGAGTTCGACGGCGGTGTGTTGTCGCCGTTGTGGGGCGTCCCCTTTGCCGGACTGCTATTGTCGATCGCGCTCATGCCATTGCTCGCGCCTTCTTTCTGGCATCACCACTACGGGAAGGTTTCTGCCTGCTGGGCGCTGGCCTTTCTCGTGCCGTTCGCGGCGGTCTATGGCGCTTCGCTCGCAGGAGGGCAGCTGGTTCACGCACTGATTGCCGAATACATCCCGTTCATCATCCTGCTGACGGCTCTCTTCGTGGTGGCCGGCGGCATCCATGTCCGGGGCAACCTGCACGGCGCGCCGGGGCTCAACACGTCCATTCTTGCCATCGGTGCCGTGCTGGCCAGCCTGATGGGAACCACCGGCGCATCGATGCTTCTGATCCGACCGTTGATCCGCGCCAACGACAACCGCAAGCACCGGGCCCACGTCGTCGTGTTCTTCATCTTCATTGTGTCGAATGCCGGCGGCTCGCTCACGCCTCTGGGCGACCCGCCCCTTTTTCTTGGGTTCCTGAAGGGCGTCGATTTCTTCTGGACGGCGGTCAACATCTTTCCGGACACCTTGACGCTGGTCGGCATTCTCCTGGCGCTGTTCTACGCGATGGACACCTGGTACTACCGCAAGGAAGGCGTCCTGCCGGTTGACCCCACGCCCGACACCGCTCGCGTCGGCTTCGATGGAGCGTTCAACTTCATTCTGCTTCTGGGCATTGTCTGCTTCGTCTTGCTGAGCGGCATCTGGAAATCATCGATCACTTTCGACGTATTCGGGACCGCTGTCGGCCTCCCGGGAATCGTCCGAGACGTGGGCCTCATCGCGATTGCCCTGCTTTCCCTGAAGCTCACCGCTGCCAAAGTGCATGCGGCCAACCAGTTCGGCTGGGATCCCATGATCGAGGTCGCCAAGCTGTTCGCCGGCATCTTCCTCACCATCATTCCAGTCATCGCGATGCTGAAGGCCGGCACCGACGGACCGTTCGGCGCGGTCGTCAGGGCGGTCACGCGCGCCGACGGCCAGCCCGATCCCGCGATGTACTTCTGGGCCACCGGCTTGCTGAGCTCGTTCCTGGACAACGCGCCCACCTACCTGGTGTTCTTCAATACGGCGGGGGGCGATCCACAGGCGCTGATGACGACCTACGCCCACACCCTGGCGGCCATCTCGGCGGGCGCGGTCTTCATGGGCGCCAACAGCTACATCGGCAACGCCCCCAACCTGATGGTCAAGGCGATCGCCGAGAGCCGCGGCGTCAAGATGCCGAGCTTCTTCGGCTACATGGTGTGGTCGGGGTGCATCCTCGTACCGATCTTCATCCTGCTGACATTCCTTTTCTTTCGCTGACCCATGAGCAACAAGCCCGAGATTCTGATTGCGCGTGCCATTTTTCCGGAAGCCGTCGCCCGGCTCGAAGAACACTTCGTGGTCGAATCGAATCAATCCGACGAGAGCTGGACGCAAGCTCAACTGGTCTCGAAGCTTCGGGGCAAGCACGGCGTACTCACCACGGGTGGCGAGCGCATCGACGAAGCATTGTTGTCCGCCTGCCCGGATATGAAGATCTGCGCCAACATGGCGGTGGGCTACAACAACTTCGACCTCGACGCGATGACACGGCATGGCGTACTCGGCACCAATGCGCCCGACGTGCTGACCGAAACCACGGCGGATTTCGGGTTTGCGCTGCTGATGGCAACGGCCCGGCGCATGACCGAAAGCGAGCATTACCTGCGCGCAGGCCAATGGACCCGTTGGGGCTTCGACATGTTCGCCGGCTCGGACATTCACGGGTCGACCCTCGGCATCATCGGCATGGGCCGTATCGGGCAAGGCATCGCTCGGCGAGGTGCGCACGGTTTCGACATGCGGGTGATCTACCACAACCGATCGAGGCTCGAGCCTCGGATCGAGGCGGAATGCAAGGCAAGCTTCGTGGACAAGCAGACGCTGCTGAAGGAAGCCGACCATGTGGTGCTGGTGCTGCCGTATTCACCGGCTTCGCACCACACGATCGGGGCCGCAGATCTGGCACTCATGAAGCGGACCGCGACGCTCATCAACATCGCGCGCGGCGGCATCGTCGATGACGCGGCGCTTGCTGCGGCGCTGAAGGAAGGCCGCATCGCGGGGGCGGGGCTCGACGTGTTCGAGGGGGAGCCCAAGGTGCATCCGGACTTGCTGGCCCTGTCCAACGTGGTCCTCACACCGCACATTGCGAGCGCCACGTTGCCCACGCGACGTGCCATGGCCGATCTGGCGGCAGACAACCTGATCGGCTTTCTGATTCGAAGAGCGGCCTTGACTCCACTGAATCCGGCTGCGGTCGCCTCCGGCCGATGATGCCGCTCGACTGGGAACGCTGGGTTCCGCTTGCCTTGGCAGCACTCAATGTCGTGCTGGTGCTGTGGCTCGTTTTCCGCAAGCCCGGCGCTCCCGACCACACCGCCCTGATCGCCGCGCTTGCCGCCGGGTCGGATCGCGTTGAGCGCGAACTGCGAAGAGATATCGACGAAGCGTCCCGTGGTGTGCGCCAGGACACGGCTCAGGCTTTTGCAACCTTCCAGCAGTCGGTGACGCATCAATCCGCCGAAGCGACTCGAACGCAGAACGCGCAGATCGACGCGTTCGCGCAGCAGCTCAGTTTGCTGCAGAAGACCTTGGCCGACACGCTCAATACCCAGTTGCAGGGCCTGAGCGAATCGAATGCCAGGCGTCTTTCCGAGGTGCGCGCCACGATGGAGTCGCAACTCGCCTTGCTCCAGCAGAGCAACACGGCCAAGCTCGAGGAGATGCGAAAGACAGTCGACGAAAAGCTGCAAAGCACCCTCGAAGCGCGGTTGGGCGAAAGCTTCAAACAGGTCGCCGAGAGGCTTGAGCAAGTGCACAAGGGCCTGGGGGAGATGCAGACGCTGGCAGTGGGCGTGGGGAGCCTTCAGCGCGTGCTGACCAACGTCAAGACACGGGGCATCTTCGGTGAGGTTCAGCTCGAGGCGCTCTTGGAGCAGGTACTCACGCCGGATCAATACGGCAAGCAGATCGAAACCAAGCCGCGCAGTGGACAGCGGGTGGATTTCGCGGTTCGCTTTCCGGGTCGCGGCGTTGCCGGGGAGCCGGTCTGGCTGCCCATCGATGCCAAGTTTCCGCGTGACGACTACGAGCGATTGCTCGACGCGCACGATCGTGCGGACGCGGTGGCCGCCGACGCGGCCGCCAAGGCTCTCGAAGCGCGCATCCGGACGGAGGCCAAGTCGATCGCCGAAAACTATCTGGCGGCGCCGCATACCACCGACTTCGCCATTCTGTTCTTGCCCGTCGAAAGCCTCTATGCGGAAGTGCTCCGCCGCCCGGGCTTGATGGATGCGATCCAGCGACAGCATCGCGTCACGCTCGCAGGGCCGACGACGCTGCTCGCGATGTTGAACAGTCTGCACATGGGGTTTCGAACACTCGCCCTGGAGCAGCAGGCGTCCGAGGTATGGAAGGTGCTCGGTGCCGTCAAGACGGAGTTCGAACGCTATGGCGAATGGGTGGCTCGCATCAAGGAGCAGGTCGCGAAGGCATCGGACACCCTGGACAAGGCGGACACGCGCGCCAAGCGCATGCGCCTTGCCCTTCGAACGGTCGAGGCGTTGCCCGAGACGCAGGCCCAGGCGTTGCTCCCATCGGTCGGCGACAGCGACGACGACAGCTCGGCAGCCTGACCTGAGACTTCAGATCTTGTAGAAACGCTTGATGGCGTCCCAGGCGTCCTGCGGCGCGTCGACGTACTCGATGAGGTTGACGTCTTCGGGCGAGATGACGCCCTGGTCGGCCAGGAAGTCGAAGTTCAGCAACTGCTTCCAGTAGTCGGAACCGAAGAGCACGATCGGTACGGGCCGCGACTTGCGCGTTTGAACCAGCGTGATCACCTCGAAGAGTTCATCCAACGTGCCGAAACCGCCAGGAAACGCGACTAACGCCTTCGCACGCATCATGAAGTGCATCTTGCGAATCGCGAAGTAGTGGAACTTGAAGCTGAGGGCCGGCGTGACGTAGGGGTTGGGCTCTTCTTCCATCGGCAGCGCGATGGCGAGGCCCACTGAAATTCCGCCGCCTTCGTAGGCACCGCGGTTGGCGGCCTGCATGATTCCCGGCCCGCCGCCGGTGCAGACGAAGAGTTTGTCTTCGGGGTCTTTGTCGTTGCTGTACTGCGCGACCAGTTTGCCGAAGGCACGCGCCTTCTCGTAGTAGTGCGAACTGCGTGCAAGTTTGCGCCAGCGTTCGGCTGTCTTGCCGTCGCCAGCGGCATCCGCTTGCGCGATGAGCGCGCCGGATTCTTCTTCGCTGCGAAAGCGCGCGCTGCCGAACACCACCACGGTGTTCTCGATGCCGTGTGCGCGCATTTCGAGATCGGGCTTCATGAGCTCGAGTTGCATTCGCAGGCCGCGCGTTTCGCGCCGCAGCAGGAATTCCGGATCCGCAAACGCCAGGCGGGAAGGGTCGGGACCGAGCGGCAAGCCGGCATCCGCATGGGCCTGCAGCGTGGCCCATGCATCGGCGAGGCGCTTGTCGCGCAGGTCGTGGTTCGGGTCCATGGACGAGCCGGGAGCCGTGGGGCGAGTTGGCAAAAGCCTCAGACCCGCTTGCGGTATTCGCCGGTGCGCGTGTCGATTTCGATCCTGTCGCCCTGCGCGACGAAGAGTGGCACGCCCACTTCGAAGCCGGTGGAGATCTTGGCGGGCTTCATGACCTTGCCGGAGGTGTCGCCCTTGACCGCAGGCTCGGTCCAGGTGATTTCGCGCTCGACGCTGGTCGGCAGTTCGACCGAAATGGCCTTGCCTTCGTAGAAAACCACCTCGACCGGCATGCCGTCGTCGAGGTAGTTGAGTGCGTCGCCCATGTTCTCGGCTTCGACTTCGTACTGATTGAACTCGGAGTCCATGCACACGTACATCGGATCAGCAAAGTAGGAGTAGGTGCACTCTTTCTTGTCGAGGACGATCTGGTCGATCTTGTCGTCGGCCTTGAAGACGACTTCGGTGTTGAAGTTCGCGATGAGGCTTTTGAGCTTCATGCGCACCGTGGCGGAGTTGCGGCCGCCGCGGCTGTATTCGGTCTTGAGCACGACCATGGGGTCTTTGCCGTGCATGATGACGTTGCCGGCGCGGATTTCTTGAGCGATTTTCATGAGCTGGGTCTCTGGAGGTTGGCCGCTTGTGACATCGCTTGCGGGACACACACCGCGGCAGGTTCTTCGGGACATCGGGGGCGAGTAAATCTGGCCCGGAAATCCGCAAAGCCCGCAATTTTAGCTTTTTTGCGCGACGAATCCGCGCAGGCGGTTGACGAGATCGTCCTGCCTCAACAGGCGCGTGCGCGCCGTGCTGACTGCGATTTGCCATGCAGCCAGCGCCGCGCCGTCCGGAACGGGCTGGCGGGCAGCGACGCCTGCGTTCCAGTACGTGTGAAACTTGCGCATCGAAGCCGGTGCATCCATCCAGTCGAGAAACGCCGCCAACTTGGCGTGGTGGGCATCGTCGTCCTGCGGATAGATCTGCCAGACCAGCGGTGCCTCGGCCCACAGAGCGCGCACCAGCGAGTCTTCCCCGCGGACGAAGTTCAGATCGCAGGACCAGAGCAGTCGATCGAAGTCGTCCTGAGACAGATGGGGAAGACGCGAAATGGACAGGGCGCCTCGCTGGACGGGCCAGCCTGCCACGGTGTTTGCAGTGCGCCCGGCGGTCACCAGCAGACGCGTGGGCACCGCTTGCGCGGCGATGTCATGCAACAGGCCCTCGAGTGCCGGCGGCTCGTAGCAGAACAGGGCCACGAGCCGTTCGCCCTGCCAGGGAATGCCTTGCTGCTCAAGCCAGGGCGCACGATCGAATCGGGCTCGGCGCTCGGTAAGGCCGTCTTCCCTGAGCAGTCCGCCGGTTCTTTCGGTGAAGCCTGGGTAGAAGAAGTGCTTCGTGAGTCCGGCACCTGGCCCGGAGTAAACAGGGGAGGGTAGTCCGTGCAGGCGCTCGACCGTGGCTTCGGCCGAGAGATATTCGAGGTTGATCCAATGTCTGCACGCCTTGCCTGTGCGGGCAGCTTCTGCAAACTTCGCGATGGCCTCGTCTGGGGGGGTGCACCCGAAGGCTTCGATCAACACGTCCGGCACCGAGTGAAGGCTCTGGTTCTGCGCGATGTTCGACGGGTTCCAGGCGAACACCGTGACGCCCTCGCAGCCGCCGGGTGCCATCCACGTGAGGGCCTCGGGATCGTCGATCCAGAGATGCACGACTTCTCCAGCCCGTGCAAGCCCTGCGGCGAGCCGCCAGCAAACGCCGACGTCGCCGTAGTTGTCAATGACCTTGCAGTAGATGTCGTAGCGCATCGCGAGATACTCTACCTCCCCGATTTCGCCCTGAACGCGCCTCGCTATCCAGCTCATGTCCGACACTCATTCCGACCAGTTGCTCAGTGAGGTTGCCGCGCTCCCGCAATTGCCCGGGGTCTATCGCTATTTCGATGCAGCAGGCGCCGTGTTGTACGTCGGCAAGGCGCGCAATCTCAGGAAGCGCGTTGCTAACTACTTCCAGAAGAATCATGCCGGGACGCGCATCGGCCACATGATCTCGAAGATCGCGCGCATGGAAACGACGGTGGTCCGATCGGAAGCCGAGGCGCTGCTGCTCGAGAACAACCTGATCAAGTCGCTCAAGCCGCGCTACAACATTCTCTTTCGCGACGACAAGAGTTACCCCTACCTGAAGATTGCGTCCCATGCGTTTCCGCGCCTGGCCTACTACCGCGGCGCAGTGGATCGCAAGCACAAGTACTTCGGCCCTTATCCGAGCGCCTGGGCGGTCAAGGAATCCATCCAGCTGCTGCAGAAGGTCTTTCGGCTGCGCACCTGCGAAGACACGGTCTACGCCAACCGCACGCGACCTTGCCTTCTCTATCAGATCAAGCGGTGCTCGGGGCCTTGCGTGGGCTACGTCACGCCCGAAGACTATGCCCAGGACGTGGCCAACGCGCAGGCCTTCTTGTTGGGTGAGACGCAGGCGGTGTTGACGCAACTCGAAGCACGCATGGTGGAGCATGCCGACCGCCTGGAGTTCGAGCAGGCTGCCGAGTTGCGCAACCAGATCTCGGCGTTGTCGCGCGTGTTGCACCAGCAGTCGATCGAGATCGCCTCCGACAAGGACGTGGACATCCTTGCGGTGAAGGTGCAGGGGGGCAAGGCGTGCGTCAATCTGGCCATGGTGCGAGGCGGCCGCCATCTCGGCGACCGGGCCTACTTTCCAGTGCACCTCGAAGACGCCGCACAGTTTCACGAGCGCGACTCTGCGATGGAGGGAGAGGGGTCGCCGTCCTCGATCGATTCGGTGGAGATCCAGGTGCTCGAGGCATTCATCGCCCAGCACTACATCGACGTGCCGGTGCCCGCCACGCTGGTGTTGAGCGAGCCCGTCGGCCGCGAACTGATCGAGGCGGTGTCGTTGCAGTCGGGCACGCGCGTCACGGCAATCTTTCAGCCACGTGAACAGCGACGGCGATGGCTGGAAATGGCGGAAACCAACGCCGGACTCCAGCTTGCGCGCCTGCTCGCCGAGGAAGGTTCGCAGCAGGCGCGCACGCACGCCCTGGCGGATGCGCTCGAACTCGCACCCGACGACCTGGACGCCTTTCGTGTCGAGTGCTTCGACATCTCTCACACCGCGGGCGAAGCGACGCAAGCGTCGTGCGTGGTCTTCGAGCATCACGCCATGCAGAGCCGCGAGTACCGCCGCTACAACATCGAAGGAATCACCCCGGGCGACGACTATGCGGCGATGCGCCAGGTCTTGCATCGCCGTTACGGCAAGCTGGCCGAAGCGCTGGCGGCAGAGGCCGACGCCCCGGCGGCGGGCGACACGGAGGCGGTGGACGCCGTGGTGGCGAGTGCGACGGCAAAGACGTTGCGGATGCCTGATCTGGTGCTGGTGGACGGTGGCAAAGGCCAGGTTTCGATGGCACGAGAGGTGTTCGGCGAACTGGGTCTTCCCTTGGCCTTGATCGTCGGCGTCGAGAAGGGCGAAGGCCGCAAGGTGGGCCTGGAAGAACTGGTCTTTGCCGACGGACGAGAGAAGGTCTATCTCGGAAAGGATTCCGCGGCGCTCATGCTCATCGCACAGATTCGGGACGAGGCGCATCGGTTCGCCATCACCGGCATGCGGGCCAAGCGCGCGAAGGTGCGGGTGGGGGGCAGCCAACTCGAAGACATCCCCGGCATCGGTCCGAAGCGCCGCGCCAGACTTCTGCAGCGCTTCGGCGGCGTGCGCGGTGTGGCCGCGGCCAGCGTCGAAGACATCGCATCGGTCGATGGCATTGCGCTGGAACTCGCCGAAGAGATCTACCGCGCGCTGCACTGACGTTGGATGGCGCGCGGGTGCAAGCACCACACATGCCACAATCGATGCGATGTTCTGGACTCTGCCTACGATCATGACCTGGACGCGCATCGTCGCGATTCCGCTGATCGTCGGCATCTTCTATCTTCCGATACCGGATCCGATGCGCAATTTGATTGCCACGGTGATGTTCGTCGTGTTCGCTGCGACGGACTGGCTCGATGGTTTTCTTGCCCGGAAGCTCAACCAGACCTCGGCGTTCGGGGCCTTCCTCGATCCGGTGGCCGACAAGTTTCTCGTGTCTGCTTCTTTGCTCGTGCTGGTCCATCTGAATCGCGCGGATGTCTTCGTGGCGCTCATCATCATCGGCCGCGAGATCGCGATCTCGGCGCTGCGCGAATGGATGGCGCAGATCGGTGCTGGCAAGAGCGTTGCCGTCCACATGATCGGCAAGCTCAAGACGGTCGTTCAGATGGTGGCGATTCCCTTCCTGCTGTACGACGGCGTGTTGTTCGGGCTCATCGACACCGGCGCTTGGGGCCAGTGGCTGATCTGGATCTCTGCCGTGCTGACGGTCTGGTCGATGATCTACTACCTCCAAAAAGCCATTCCGGAGATACGGGCACGGGCGAAATGACGGTGGCGGTGCGCTCGTCCGGGTGGCTGCGCGCCATGCCTGCCGTCTTTGTCCTTATCTGGAGCACCGGGTTCATCGTGGCGCGCTACGGCATGCCTTATGCGCCCCCTCTCAAGTTCCTGGCGGTGCGCTATGCGCTATCGGTCGTCTGCTTCGTGGTGTGGGTTGCTGCCGCCCGGGTGGCCTGGCCGGCGCGGCGCAGCCAGTGGGGGCATCTTGCGGTCACCGGCGTCCTGATGCAGGCGGGGTACCTCGGCGGCGTCTGGGCGGCTGTTCACGCAGGCATGGGTTCCGGACTGGTCGCATTGCTGGTGGGAATTCAGCCTGTACTGACGGCCATCTGGCTTTCCATGCGCGGTGGGGCGGTCGCGCGCCAGCAATGGGTCGGATTGCTTCTTGGATTCGCAGGTTTGCTGCTGGTTGTCGCACGCAAGCTGGTCGCGACCGGCGAAGTGAATTCGACGACCATGGGCCTTGCGTTGCTCGCCCTGTTTTCCATCACCGCCGGAACGCTCTATCAAAAGCACTTTGTCGGCCCCTGCGACGTGCGCAGTGCGAGCGCAATCCAACTGGCGGCCGCTTTCGTCGTCACTCTTCCACTGGCATTTCTCGAGACGGGCCACATCCAGTGGAATCTCGCCTCGGGCGGTGCGATGGCGTGGTCGGTTCTGGTGCTTTCGCTGGGCGGAAGCTCTTTGCTGTACATACTGATCCAGCGTGGCACGGCAACGGCCGTCACCAGCCTCCTCTACCTCGTGCCGCCGTGTACCGCGGTCATGGCATGGCTGCTCTTTTCCGAGCCCATCACTGTCCCCATCGTGCTGGGCATCCTTCTGACTGCGGCAGGCGTGAGCCTCGTGGTTCGCGGCGGACGATGAGGCTTGAGAACGCGCCCCGTGCAGCAGACAATTCCAAGGATGTTCGAGTCGTTCAGTAGCTTCGATATCACGCGCGACGGTGTGCGCTTGCACGGCCGCGCAGGTGGCAAGGGCGCTCCGCTCTTGCTGCTGCATGGCCATCCGCAGACCCATGCCATTTGGCACCGCGTGGCCCCGCGCCTGGCCGAACGGTTCACCGTGGTCGCACTCGACCTCCGCGGCTATGGCGATTCGGGTCGGCCAGCGCGCGATGCCGGGCATGTCGGCTACAGCAAGCGAGAAATGGCCAAGGATGCATTGTTCGTCATGCAGCATCATGGGTTGGCGGAGTTCGCGGTTCTGGCGCATGACCGCGGCGCGCGGGTCGCGCATCGGCTCGCGATGGATCATCCTGAGGCCGTGCGACGCCTCATGCTGCTCGACATTGCTCCGACCCTGGCGATGTACGAGCGGACGACCGAGGCTTTCGCGCGTGCCTACTGGCACTGGTTTTTTCTCATCCAGCCGCCGCCGCTGCCGGAGGCGCTGATCGATGCCGATCCGGCTCGCTACGTTCGCAGCGTGATGGGATCGCGACATGCAGGGCTTGCCGCTTTTGCTCCCGAAGCATTGGCGGAGTACGAGCGCTGCGCATCGCTGCCGGGTACTGCCGAGGCCATTTGCGAAGACTACCGTGCTTCGGCGACGATCGATCTCGACCACGACAGGGCAGATGTCGCGGCCGGACGTCGGCTTTCACAGCCGTTGCGCGTGCTGTGGGGCGAGCATGGGGTGGTGGGCCGTGCCTTCGACGTGCCCGCGCTTTGGCAGGAGCGGGCCGAACGTTTTTCGGGCCGCGCATTGCCGTGCGGCCACTACATCCCCGAAGAGGCGCCCGACGAACTGCTCGCCGAGGCGCTGGCATTTTTTTCTTCCAACTCCAAGGACTGAGACCATGAGTAAACAACGTATCGCAGTGATCGCCGGCGACGGCATCGGCAAGGAAACCATGCCGGAAGGGCTGCGCGTTCTGGAAGCAGCTGCCCGCAAGTTCAATATCGACCTGGCCTTCGACCACTTCGATTTCTCCAGCTGGGACTACTACGAGAAACACGGGAAGATGTTGCCCGATGACTGGAAGGACAAGATCGGCGGTCATGACGCCATTTACTTTGGTGCCGTTGGCTGGCCAGAAAAAATTGCCGATCACGTCTCGCTCTGGGGCTCGTTGCTGCTCTTTCGCAGGGAATTCGACCAGTACATCAACCTGCGGCCAGCGCGCCTGATGCCCGGCATCATCGCGCCCGTCGTCCGGCGGGACGGCAAGCCGCGCGAGCCCGGCGAGATCGACATGTACATCGTGCGTGAGAACACCGAGGGAGAGTATTCGAGCATCGGCGGGCGAATGTACGAAGGCACTGCGCGCGAAATCGTCGTGCAGGAGACCGTGATGTCGCGCGTTGGGGTCGATCGCGTACTCAAGTTCGCGTTCGAATTGGCGAAGTCGCGTCCGAAGAAGCATCTGACGAGTGCCACCAAGTCGAACGGCATCTCGATCACGATGCCTTATTGGGACGAGCGTGTGGTCGAGATGTCCAAACATTACGCGGACGTCACGCTGGACAAGTTCCATATCGATATCCTGACTGCGCACTTCGTGCAACGGCCGGACTTCTTCGACGTCGTCGTCGCAAGCAATCTGTTCGGAGACATCTTGTCCGACCTCGGCCCGGCCTGTACTGGCACGATCGGCATTGCCCCGAGTGCCAACCTCAATCCGGAACGCACGACCCCTTCGTTGTTCGAGCCGGTTCATGGGTCGGCGCCAGACATTGCAGGCAAGGCCATCGCCAATCCCATTGGCCAGATCTGGTGCGGCGCGATGATGCTCGAGTTCCTGGGTCACAAGGCCGCACACGATGCGATCCTGAGCGCCATCGAGCGCGTGCTGGCACCTTCGAGCGATGCCCCAAGAACACCAGACATCGGAGGGAAGGCCAAGACGGGCGACCTCGGTCGCGCGATCGAACGGGCGCTCTGAAAATCCGTCTTCGCAAAGACCACTAAAATCCAATCCTCGCTGGGCCAGCGGCGGTACGTCTTATTGACACCCCGGGGACCAGTGGTTGTAATCCTTGTCGGCAGTGCGCTGCCGGCGCGTCAGAACTGCCGTCAAACTTTCCTTCGACCTCCCTGGGTTTCTTTCCGGGAGCGGCCGCCTTTCTGACGCTACCCGATCAACATTTTTTTCTGCAAGGGGCCCTTGTGAACAAGACCGAACTGATTGAGCACATCGCAAAAAACGCCGACATCTCCAAGGCCGCTGCCACGCGTGCTCTCGACTCGACCATCGGCGCGATCCGTACCACGCTCAAGAAAGGCGGCTCTGTGTCACTGGTCGGTTTCGGAACGTTCGCGGTTGGCAAACGCGCCGCGCGGACCGGCCGCAATCCCCGGACCGGCGACGCGATTAAAATCAAGGCTGCCAAGATCCCGAAGTTCCGTCCCGGCAAGGCGCTGAAAGACGCGCTGAACTGAGATGCTGTATTTACGGTGGGGTGCTTAGCTCAGCTGGTAGAGCGGCGCCCTTACAAGGCGTAGGTCGGGGGTTCGAGCCCCTCAGCACCCACCACCCATTCAAAGGCGAACGGCAGGTTCGCCTTTTTTGTTGCCTGACCCCTCAGGCGTCGGAGAGAGTGTCCAAGAATGCTAGATTCCTTTCGCAAGCACAACAAGATCATCATGGTGCTGCTGTTCCTGTTGATCATCCCGTCGTTCGTGCTCTTCGGCGTGGATCGCTATCAACAGGGCGGCCAAGGAGAGAAGGTGGCGCGTGTCGCAGGCAACGACATCACTCGCCCGGAATGGGATGCGCAGCATCGAAACGAGATCGACAGGATCCGTCAGCAATCTCCCAACCTGGACCCGGCATTGCTCGACTCGGAAGCTGCGCGCTACGCCACGCTCGAGCGCATGGTGCGCGACCGGGTTTTGTCGGAGGCTGCTTCAAAGGCCAACATGACGGTCTCGGAAGAGAGGCTTTCTCGCATCTTCTCGGAAGACGCCGGCCTCGCATCCTTCCGCACACCCGAAGGCAAATTCGATCGCGAGCGCTTCATGCGCGCCACCGGCCGTACGCCCGAACAGTACGAAGCTTCGTTCAGGGCTGAACTGGCGATGCAGCAGGTGCTGCTTGGAATTTCGGGAACAGCCTTCGCCACGTCCTCCCAGACCGCTGCGACGCTCGACGCGTTCTATGCCAGACGAGAAATTCAGGTGGCTCGATTCAATCCCGACGCGATGACATCGAAAGTCGAAGTCAGCGATGCAGATCTCGAAACCTACTACAAGGAGCACTCCAATCAGTTCCAGGTGCCGGAGCAGGCAAGCGTCGAATATCTGGTTCTCGATCTCGATTCGGTGAAGAAGAACATCGCGGTGAGCGATGCCGATCTACGCAGCTACTATGACCAGAATGCGGCGCGGTTCGGGACCAAGGAAGAGCGACGCGCGAGCCACATCCTGATTTCAGCGCCCGCGAGCGCCCCGGCTGCCGAACGCGAAAAGGCACGCGCCAAGGCACAGGAACTTCTGGACCAGCTGAAGAAAAATCCGTCCGCCTTTGCGGAACTGGCCCGCAAAAATTCTCAAGACCCCGGATCTGCGGAGAAGGGTGGCGATCTCGATTTCGTCACGCGCGGCGCAATGGTGAAGCCTTTTGAGGACGCGTTGTTTGCGCTGAAGAAGGGCGACATCAGCGATATTGTCCAGACAGAATTCGGCTATCACATCATTCAACTCACCGACCTCAAGCCGGCCGTGATTCCGCCGTTTGCTCAGGTGCGCGATGCCATTGCCGACGAAGTCAGATCGCAGCAAGCAACGCAGGAATTCGCCAAACAGGCCGAAGCGTTTACCGATGCGGTTTATCAGCAGGCCGACAGCCTGAAGCCTGCGGCTGACAAATTGAAGTTGTCCATACAGAAAGCAGACAACGTATCGCGGGTCCCGGCGCAGGGCGCCACGGGCGCGTTGGCGAACCGAAACTTCCTGAACGGCCTGTTCGCTACCGATTCACTGGAGCGCAAGCACAACACGGAAGCCATAGAAATCGGTCCCAACCAACTCGCGTCGGGGAGAGTGGTCAAGTATTCGACGGCACGTACTTTGCCGTTCCCTGAAGTGAAGGACAAGGTGCGCAGCAACTTGGTCGCGCAGCGCGCAGCAACATTGGCGAAGACTGAAGGCGAGGCGCAACTGAAGGCTTGGCAAGCCGACGGGGGTGCAGCGAAGCTTTCTCCGCCCACGACCATTTCCCGACTGGATGCGCAATCTCAACCGCAAGCCGTCGTGGAAGCCGCGCTGCGTGCAGACTCTACGAAGCTTCCACAGTTCGTCGGTGTCGACTTGGGACCGCAGGGTTACGCCGTGGTCAAGGTCAATAAGTCGGTGGCGCGTGAAGCACCCACTCCGGAAGTGGCCAAGCAGGAGAGAGAGCAGTTCGCTCAAGCCGTGGCAAGCGCGGAAACTTCGGCGTACTTCGATCTGCTGAAGGACCGCTTCAAGGCTGAAATCCTGGTTCCTCGTCCGGCGGACGTCGTTCCTGCGGCGGTTCGCTAGTTTTCGACGCTACAATTGCTGGCTACGGTGGCTGTAGCTCAGTTGGTAGAGTCCCAGATTGTGATTCTGGTCGTCGTGGGTTCGAGTCCCATCAGCCACCCCACCGGATTGAATACGACGCCCCTCTTTTGAGGGGCGTTTTTTTTTGGCGGCCACCGGACTTGCAGCGCGACGGATTTGAATTAAAATTTTGCTCTATCTTTTTAGTTCGGAGGATTCTCACCGATGGCCACCACGCTTGCAGACATCAATTCGCAGATCAAGAAGCATGACCAGGAGATTGCTCAATTGCGCAAGCAAGCGGAAGATTTGCGCAACCAGGAGCGAGCTGGCGTTATCGAAGAGCTAAGGAAGAAGATTGCCGAATACGGCCTGACAGCCGCCGATCTCAAGCTCACCGGCCGTTCTGGCAAGCGGGCTGCCAGTGCCGGTGCCGTGAAGTCAGCGCCGAAATATCGCAGCCCGACCGGCGAGACTTGGTCGGGCGGCCGCGGGCGCAAGCCGCGCTGGATTTCAGAAGCGCTCGCAGCAGGAAAAACGCTGAGCGACTTCGAGATCAAATCGTAGTCGACGTAGCAGCGTAAAAAGGGCCCGCAGTTCGGGCCCTTTTTTATTCCGAGAGGACGCTCTCAGTTCACCATGACCAGTTTGCCTCTGACGCCACGCGAACCCATGTGAGCGTAAGCGCTCTTCAACTCGCTCATTGGCATGGTCCGATCAATCACTGGCTTGATCTTTCCTTGGCCATACCATTTGGCCAATTCGTTCATCATCTGAGCGTTGGCCTTCGGCTCGCGCTTGGCGAAATCGCCCCAAAACACGCCGACAAGTGATGCCCCTTTGAGCAGCATCAAATTGAGAGGCAACGAAGGAATCGGTCCGGCAGCAAAGCCAACCACCAAATAGCGGCCCCTCCAGCCGATGGAGCGAAATGCGGGCTCGGCGAAGTCTCCTCCGACCGGGTCGTAGATGATGTCCGGGCCCTTGCCGTCCGTGGCCGATTTCACCGCTTCTCTGAATGCAGCGGGGATGGGGTGGGTGCTGTAGTTGATAGTGAGATCGGCGCCAATGGATTTGCAGAGTTCGCACTTTTCATCCGTCGACGCTGCAGCAATGACTTTCGCTCCCGATGCCTTGGCAATCTGGATAGCCGCCGTTCCGACGCCGCCGGCCGCGCCAAGCACCAGGACGGTTTCGCCGGCCTTCAATTGCCCGCGGTCCAGCAGTGCATGCCAGGACGTCGCATAGATCATGATGAATGCAGCGGCATCGACGTGACCGAAACCCTCGGGCAGTGGCATGCACAGCGCAGCCGGCGCGATCGTATGCGTTGCGAAGCCGCCGGTGCCGCTCAGGCACGCGACGTTCGATCCGATCTGCAGGTGCGAAACGCCATCCCCCACTGCCCGAACGATGCCCGAGTACTCGGAGCCGGGAACGAAAGGCAGGGGAGGTTTGATCTGGTATTTGTTTTGAACGATGAGCAGATCGGGAAAATTCAAGCTCGCCGCCTTGATCTCGATCAGCACCTGCCCGGGCCCGGGCGTGGGTGTCGGAAGTTCTTTCCAGCTCAGGGCTTCGACGCCGGTGGGATCTTCGCAAAGCCATGCGTGCATGCTTGTGTCTCCTTGGTGAGTCTCGTGAAGTCGTTCTTGGGCATGATAGGCGCGTGGCACACCGTCGTCTTGTCCCGGCCGTGACCTGACCGCCGCCTACAATCGCGCGCACGCCGATTTTTCATGAAGATACTTATTTCCAATGACGACGGTTTCCAGGCACCCGGCATCGTTGCATTGCATGCAGCGCTCAAGGAAGTTGCGGATGTCGAAGTGGTTGCTCCCGAGCACAACAACAGCGCGAAATCGAACGCGCTGACACTCTCGGCCCCCTTGTATGTGCAGTTGGCGCACAACGGTTTTCGCTATGTGACCGGCACGCCTGCCGATTGCGTGCATATAGCGCTCAAGGGATTGCTCGACTATCGGCCCGACCTCGTGGTCTCCGGCATCAACAACGGCGCGAACATGGGGGATGACACCATCTACTCGGGCACCGTCGGCGCGGCCATGGAGGCTTACCTCTTCGGGATCCCTGCCATCGCTGTTTCCCAAACCGAAAAGGGGTGGGCTCACGTGGATGCTGCAGCCAAGGTCGCGCAGCGCCTCGTGCAGCAGATCGAGCGCGAGAAGATGCTGGACGGCGAAGCGTTCCTGCTCAACGTCAACGTTCCCAATCTCCCGTTGGAGCAACTCAAGCCCGTCAAGGTTTGTCGACTTGGTCGCCGCCATGCCGCTGAAAAAGTCATCACGCAGGACAGTCCTCGGGGAGAGACAATGTACTGGATCGCCGGCGCGGGTGGTGCCAAAGACAGCGGCGAAGGCACCGACTTTCACGCCACCGCGGCCGGGCACATCGCATTGACGCCGCTGCAGATCGATCTCACCGACCATGCTCACTTGCGTCAGTGGCGCGATACCGTGAAGCGGTTGGGATGAAGGCGGTCGCGGGCGGAGGGCCTTTCCCCGCAGGCGCGTCAGGCGCGCGACAGGAGCACTGATTTCATGGCGACGCGACGACCCAGTTTTCCAGTTCGTCTGACGCCGGCAGCGTCTGCCGCAACGCGCGGACAGTTGCCGGCGGCGCCGACGCGGCCGATGGTGCAGACCACGCCGTCCATGGCATCCGAAGCGGTGCGAGCGCGAATGGTGCAGCGTCTGGCCCAGCAGGGCGTGACTGACGAGCGGGTATTGCGAGCGATGGGTTCGGTGGGGCGGCATTTGTTCGTCGACAGTGCGTTGATCAACCAGGCCTATGAAGACACCAGTCTTCCGATCGGTCTGGGTCAGACGATTTCGAAGCCCAGTGTGGTGGCGCGCATGATCGAGCTGCTGCTCGGAGCGCCCGCTTTGGCCGGCAACCCTGCTGGCCGGCTGGGAAGAGTGCTGGAAGTGGGCACGGGTTGCGCCTATCAGGCGGCGGTGTTGAGCCACGTCGCAAGCGAGGTCTACAGCATCGAGCGATTGCGCGGGCTTCATGAGCGCGCGCGCGCCAACCTTCGGCCGTTCCGTCTCACCACGGTTCATCTGCTGCTAGGTGATGGCATGGAGGGGTATCCGAAAGGCGCGCCCTACGCGGGAATCATTGCAGCTGCGGGTGGTCAGAGCATCCCTGAGACGTGGGTCGCGCAGTTGGCCGTCGGTGGGCGGATCGTAGCTCCATCGCAGTCTGCTGGAGGCGGACAAACTCTGGTCGTGATCGACAAGACGGCACGCGGCGTAGAGCGCCGCATTCTTGAGGCCGTCCACTTTGTCCCCCTAAAATCGGGAATCGCTTGAAGGAAAGACACATGCAGGGTATTGGCAATCGGAGCTGGCTCGCTGGCATCACACTGCTGGCCGCACTCATGATTGCGGGTTGCGCAACGAGGCGCGGTCCCGTTCCAGTCGAAGATCGAGGTGTCAATTCACCCGCATCTGCAACCGCTCCGGCAACGCCGGTGGATCCCGGGGTGCCGCTCATCACCACGGACGCATCAGGCAAGCCGTTGCAAGGCATCGAGAACTACGGCAAGCCCGGCTACTACACCGTTCGTCCGGGCGACACCATTCGCCGCATCGCATCGGAAACGGGCCAGAGCTGGCGAGACATCTCTCGCTGGAACAATCTCGAAAATGCCGATGTGATCGAGGTCGGGCAGGTGTTGCGCGTCATTCCGCCGGTCGGAGCCACAGCAGCCGCTGCGCCTCCTAGCCCGACAACCGCTTCCACTGAATCCGCATCGCGGTCTGCGCAACCCACGGCCGTGGCACCGGCCATCGCACCTTCTGCGTCGACCGCGGCCAGCGCGGCAGTCAAACCGACACCGCCTGTTGCCGCGACGTCCACCCCACCAGCCGCAGCGGTATCGGGAGATGACGACGTGGGCTGGATCTGGCCGGCACAGGGAGCGCTGATCGCCGGGTTCGACGATGCAAAGAACAAGGGCCTCGATATCGGCGGAAAGGCTGGCGACTCGGTTCTTGCTGCAGCTGACGGTCGCGTCGTGTATGCCGGTGCAGGATTGAGAGGGTACGGAAATCTGATCATCCTCAAGCACAACAACACCTTCCTCACCGCGTACGCGCACAACCGTACCTTGCTGGTCAAGGAAGACCAGTCGGTGCAAAAGGGCCAGAAGATCGCCGAAATGGGAAACAGTGATTCCGATCGCGTGAAGCTGCACTTCGAGATTCGTCGTCAGGGCAAGCCAGTCGACCCGGCGCGTTATCTGCCTGCGCGATGATGCCGGCGCCCGGCGTGACCGTGCGGCGGATTCCCGTTTCATGAAGGCCATCGGCGACAAGCTCCACTCGCAGAGCATCGGCCAGGACGAGTGGTTCCACGTCGAGTCGCTCGACCTCGATGCGCAAGGCGTCGCGCACACCAGTGATGGTTTGGTCGTGTTCATCGAAGGTGCGCTGCCGTTCGAAGAGGTGCAGTTCAATGTGCACCGCAAGAAGGAAAGCTGGGCGCAGGGGACGGTCACGACCATCCGTCGCGAGTCCGCACAACGCGTCCGGCCTGGATGTCCGCATTTTGGGTTGCATGCAGGTGCCTGCGGCGGTTGCAAGATGCAGCACCTCGACGCTTCAGCGCAAGTTGCAGTCAAGCAACGCGCGCTCGAGGACAACCTGTGGCATTTGGGCAAGGTGCGTCCGGACAATGTCATGCGGCCCCTCGAGGGGCCGGCGTGGCACTATCGCTATCGCGCACGCCTCTCGATGCGCTATGTCGCCAAGAAGGGCGGAGTTCTCATCGGATTCCACGAGCGCAAAAGCCGCTACTTGGCAGACATGAAAGTGTGCCCCGTGCTGCCCGCGCGCGTCAGTGCCATGCTGCTTCCATTGCGCGAGTTGATCGGATCGATGGATGCGCGAGACCTCTGCCCGCAGATCGAACTCGCCTGCGGAGATGCCGATGACGGCAGGGGGCTCGGCGTGATTGCACTCGTATTGCGTCACCTGGAGCCGCTGTCGGAGTCGGATGTATCGCGGCTGTCCGCATTTGCGCAGCGCCACGAGGGCGTCCAATGGTGGACGCAAGCCAAGGGGCCGGAGACCGTCAAGTTGCTCGCCGAGACTGGTGCACAGCTCGCCTACAGGCTGCCGGCGTTCGATGTCACGATGCCTTTCAGGCCGACCGACTTCACGCAGGTCAATCCGCACATCAATCGTGCGCTGGTCGGCAAGGCGCTCGCACTGTTGGCCCCGGAGCGCAGCGATCGGGTGATCGACTGGTTTTGCGGCCTGGGAAATTTCACGTTGCCGCTTGCGACGCGCGCAAGAGTTGTGCTGGGGGTCGAAGGCAGCGATACGCTTGTCCGGCGAGCCGAAGAAAATTACGAGCGCAATCGATCCGCAACGGCGATGCGGCCCACCTTGAGTGCCGTGAGTTTTGTGGCGCGCAACTTGTTCGAGATGACGCCCGAACTGCTCGAGTCGGACGGAGCGGCCGACAAGTGGCTGGTCGACCCACCCCGCGAAGGAGCATTTGCCTTGGTCAAGGCCTTGGCAGAGCTGACCCAGCGCGAACAGTCACAAAGCATCGGATGGACTCCGCCGGCGCGTATTGTGTACGTGAGTTGCAATCCTTCGACCCTGGCAAGAGATGCAGGGTTGCTGGTCCAATCCGCCGGCTATCGCTGCAGCGCCGCAGGCGTCGTGAACATGTTCCCGCACACTGCGCACATCGAATCGATCGCTGTATTTGATCGCAGCTAGAGCGGAAAAAGAAAACGGCCCCGCAGGGCCGTATCAGACAAAGTCCAGTGTCTAGAGAATCAGTCGCGCTCGCCGCCCAGCAGTCCCAGCAACATCAACAGGCTCTGGAAGACGTTATAGAGATCCAGATAAAGCGCCAGCGTGGCACTGATGTAGTTGGTTTCGCCGCCATCCATGATCCGCTTCAGGTCATACAACATGAACGCCGAAAAGATGCCGATGGCGGCAACCGAAATTGCCATCATCCCTGCGCTTGATCCGACGAACACATTGATGATTGCGCCGAACATCAGCACGAGCGCGCCGACCATCAGCCATTTGCCCATGCCCGACAGATCACGCTTGATCACCGTCGCCAACGATGCCATGACAAAGAACACGCCCGCGGTGCCGCCGAAGGCCGTCATGATCAGCGATGCGCCGTTGCTGAAGCCCAGGATCATTGCGATCAAGCGCGAGAGCATCAGACCCATGAAGAAAGTGAAGCCCAGCAGAACCGGGACACCCGCGGCCGAATTCTTGGTCTTCTCGATGGCGAACATGAATCCGAACGCGCCGATCAGAAATACAGCGAGGCCGAGGCCGCCACCGAGCGAACGAGTGATGCCAGTCGACACGCCGATCCAGGCGCCGAGAACGGTTGGCAGCATGCTCAATGCGAGCAGCCAATACGTATTGCGTACGACGCGTTGCCGCTCGGCCTGCGGGAGCGCATAACCGTATGTTGCTGAGTTGTCGATGGTGTTGACGCGGTCGTTCATATCGAAGCTCCTGATGGATGGCTACGCAGCAGTATGTGGGAGCATTCTAGGTGGCTGCAAGGCCCGCTCAAAAGACCGTATCTGAAATGCGCTTCTCGTGACCTGGGCATCCGGCAATTGAACAACGACTCTGGGCTCGAGTTCTGGCCGTTGTCATTCATCGAATGAGAAAAAAAGCTTGGCTTGCTTGCGCTGGCTAGCTGAAAAACGACTTCCGGAAGTGAATTCCGGAGTCGCCCCACGATGATCTTGAAAAGGCGCGCGTGGCGGCGCATTACTTGGTCAGTATCAGCTTTCCCAATTTGGTAGCTTGCAGGCGATAGAGCGCGCCGTTGTGCATGATGCCAACCGTTTTCTCGCCTCGTAGCAGGTCGACACTCTGGACCGGTCCTGCCGTTGTATGACCCGCAATGGGCTCGGGGGAGGTGTCGCGGCCTTCTGACGGATTGGTAGGGCGTGAGATTCCCGGGTCGGCAGTCGTGGCAAGCATTACGTGAGCTCCTTGTCGAATATCAAATGATAACCATTCTCATTTGATTCGTCCAGAGTTTCTTTTCACCTTTACAGACTGCCCGCCTTTTCGAATCGCCACGGGTCCGTTATTTGGCTTCTGGGTCGGTGATGAACCCGATCTTGCCAACACCGGCTTCGCGAGCAGCGGAAAGCGCCTGAGCCACTCGTTCGTATCGCACCGCCTTGTCGCCCAGGATGTGCAGTTCAGGCTGCGGATCCTTGGTGGCTTCGGCCTTCAGCATCGGCTCGAGTTCGGCGTCCGTGATCTTTCGCTCATTCCAGAAGTAGGCACCGTCGGAGGCAACGCTGAGGCGGATGTTTTGTGGCTTCGCTGTTTCCGGCTCGCTGGTCGCCTGCGGCAAGTCGATGTTGACCGCATGTTTCATCACGGGCACCGTGATGATGAAGATGATGAGCAGGACCAGCATGACGTCGACCAGCGGCGTCATGTTGATTTCATTCATCACCTCGTCGGGCTCGTCCTGTGTTCCAAAGGCCATGGCAATCAGCTTTTCTTGAGAGGGACGACGATGGCGGCATCCGCGGTACCGCTGTGCACGCGAGCGCCTGTGACGAAATACGCGTGCAGGTCGTGAGCAAAGCTGTTGAGTTTGGTCAGAATGAACTTGTTTCCGCGCACCAATGCGTTGTAGCCCAGAACCGCGGGAATGGCCACGGCAAGACCCAAGGCCGTCATGATCAGCGCTTCGCCAATGGGCCCGGCGACCTTGTCAATGGTCGCTTGACCCGCCGTGCTGATGCTCATCAGAGCGTGATAGATCCCCCACACGGTGCCGAACAGGCCAATGAACGGAGCCGTCGAGCCGACAGAGGCCAGAATCGCCAGGCCGGTCTGCAGCCTTGCCGTGAACTCGTCGATTCCGTTGCGCAGCGCGCGCGTGATCCAATCGCTCACGTCGAGCGCGTCGTGCAGGTGAGCCTTGGTGTTGCGATGGTGAGCGGCCGCTTCGCGGCCTTCGAGAGCAAGGACCCTGAAAGGGTTGCCTTCGTTCGGGCCGAGCTTGTTGAGAGCAGTTGCGAAATCTTCGCTATGCCAAAAGTCTTGTGAGCGACTGGCGAGCCGCTTGTACTTGATGACATCGAGCGCCTTGATCAGGATCACCGCCCACGATGCCAGCGACATGCCGATCAGCAACACTGCAACGGCTTTCGTGACCAGGTCACCTTGGCTCCATATGTTCGCGAGCCCGAACTGGTAATTCATAGACTTTCTCTTTCAGTAAATCAGCGGAGGACGAAATTGACTGGGGCGTCGTACGACATCGTCTGCGCAACGCCTCCGACCTTTCCTGGCTTGAATCTGCATCGCATCATGGACTCTCTGGCAGCTTCGTCCAGCCGGTCGAAACCGCTGGATTGGCGGATGTCGACCTTTTTGGGCTCGCCATCGGTTCCGACAGTGACGCTGATCACGACCTTGCCTTGCTCGCCCAGGCGCTTGCTCATGGCGGGATACGTCGGCCTGCAGTTCTGGGCGTATGAGGCGTCTGTCGACGGCAGCTGAACGGCTGGCGGTGCCGGAGGCGCGGGCGGCGCAGGCGGGGGAGCAACTGCAACAGGCGGCGCGGGCGGAACTGCAGGCGCGGGCGGCGTGGGCGGCGCCGGAGACTCTGCCCGAACGACCGGTGCATTGGGTGCCGGCTTCGGTGTCGCCCGGACCGGTTTCGGACGCGGCGGTGGGGGCGGCGGCTTCGGGGTGGGTGGCGGCGGTGTCGGCTCGGGCGGTGGAGGTGGGGCCGGCCGCGGCGGCGCAGGCGGCGGTGGCGGCGCTTCGAGCTTCGGGGGTTCGATGAGTTCGCTCACGATCGCGATGGGCACGACCACTTCCGGCGGCTTGCGCGACAGCCCATGCTGCATCGCCCAAAGCACTGCGGCGTGGAGCAGTACGACGGCTGCTGCGATCAGGACATTGCGTGGCAGTTCAAATCTGGAAGACGCAGCAGATGAAAAGCGGTCAGGCACGATAGGTCATAGGATTGAAGATCTCGAAAAAGATCCTCCAGCACGCCGCAAGCCGCGTCCTATTTTCGAAAGATCCACCAGGCCGCGCCAGCTACCAAGATCAGGCTGGTGCCGAATACCGAGAAGAGTTCCATGCCCGGCCTTCCATGATGGAATTGGCGAGCTGAATCGACTTCGGCGCTGCATCGCCAATCACCGCGGCCACAGGATGCGACGAACTGCACTGGGCGACAACGTCGCGCGCGCATCCCTCGCACTGGCCGCATTGAGTGGCGACACCGAGTTCAAACTGCACCTCGTCAAAGGTCATTCCCGCACGGGCATGGCGCGCAATTTCGCGGTCGGAAACCCGGCGGCAGACACAAACGATCATGGCGAGGGCGCAGTTGGCTGGCTGTTGATGAGGTCTCGATTATAAATGCGAATCTCTCGCATTTGCAATCGTTTTCCTTCGACGCCCGTTGCCAGGTCTCCATACGCGGGTGCTGGTCGTCCTCCGCTTCTACCAAGACGCTATTCGATCTCGCCCATCTGAGACTGAAGGTAGTTTTGCAACCCGACCTTGCCCACCAGGTCGATCTGCGTCTCGAGGAAGTCGATGTGCTCCTCGGTGTCGTCAAGAATGTCCTGCAGCAAATCGCGGGAGACGTAGTCGCGGACTGCCTCACAGTGCGCGATGCCATTCTTGATCGTGGCTTGAGCGCCGGTTTCCGAAGCAAGATCGCACTGAAGGATCTCTGGAACGTCTTCACCCACGTTCAACTTCGCCAGATCCTGCAGATTGGGCAGGCCGTCCAACATGAAGATGCGATCCATCAGCTTGTCGGCGTGCTTCATTTCGCCGATCGACTCTTCGTACTCCTTCTTGGCCAACTTATCCAAACCCCAGTGCTTCAGCATGCGGTAGTGCAGGAAGTACTGATTGATCGCCGTTAGCTCGTTCTTCAGTTGTGCTTGCAGGTGTGCAATGACTTGGGCGTCGCCCTTCATGGTTGTTCCTTCTTGTCGAAAGCTTCGATTGTGAGAGGTGCGGGTGCGCTGGCGCAACACCGCCGCTCGCCTGCCGAATCACATAGCGCTTGCCAATACTATCAATAGCTTTCTGCTATTGTTCTTTGGATATTGGTAGTTATACTAGTCGCTCGCCATTTGTTCCAGCAACCACAAGGAAACCAAGCATGTCTCTGATCAACACCAAAGTCGCCCCGTTCAAAGCCACCGCTTATCACAACGGCAAGTTCGTCCCCGTGAGCGACGAGAGCCTCCAGGGTAAATGGTCCGTGGTCGTCTTCTATCCTGCCGACTTCACCTTCGTGTGCCCGACCGAACTGGGCGACCTTGCTGACCATTACGCTGAATTCAAGAAGCTAGGCGTCGAGATCTATGGCGTCTCGACCGACACGCATTTCACGCACAAGGCCTGGCATGACACCTCCGACACGATCGGCAAGGTTGAATATCCGCTGATCGGGGATCCCAGCCAGCAGTTGGCGCGCGCGTTCCAGGTGTTGATCGAGGAGGGCGAGGACGCAGGTCTTGCCTACCGTGGCACGTTCGTGATCGACCCCGAGGGCAAGATCAAGACCATCGAGGTGCACGACAACGGAATTGGACGTGACGCTGCCGAATTGCTGCGTCGCGTGAAGGCTGCGCAGTATGTCGCCGCGCATCCCGGCGAGGTATGCCCGGCCAAATGGACCGAGGGAGCAGAAACGCTCAAGCCATCCTTCGATCTCGTCGGAAAGATCTGATCGCGTCCATTCGTGAGCCCTGGAGCGCATTCGCTCCCGGGCGTTTTTTCTTCCTTGAGTTAAACCAGAGGGCGCCATGCTCGACACAGGAACCAAGAGTCAACTGAAGTCGTATCTCGAGCGCATTGCCGCTCCGGTCGAGATCGTGGCATCGCTCGACGGCAGCAAGGCGTCTGAAGACCTGCGGGCGTTGCTGAAGGACGTGTCAGATTGTTCGGAGTTGGTGAGCGTCACGGAAAGCCGCGAGGACAATCACCGCAAGCCTTCTTTTTCGATCAATCGGCCTGGCGAAAATCATGGCCCGCGCTTTGCCGGGTTGCCGATGGGCCACGAATTCACTTCATTGGTGCTTGCGCTCCTGCAGATCGGCGGGTATCCGCCGAAGGTCGACCCGGCGGTGCTGCAGCAGATCCGCGAACTCGAAGGCGATTTCGAGTTCGAGATCTACATTTCGCTGAGCTGCCACAACTGTCCCGACGTGGTTCAGGCACTCAATCTGATGGCCGTGCAAAACCCGAGGATCAGAGCGATCATGATCGACGGCGCGCTGTTCCAGGACGAGGTCAAGGAACGCCAGGTCATGGCAGTCCCCACGGTGTTCCTGAACGGCACTGAGTTCGGTCAAGGGCGAATGACTCTCGAAGAGATTCTTGCGAGGATCGACAGCAGCGGCGTCGAACGCGAAGCGAAGAAGCTCAGCGCGAAGGAGCCCTTCGACATGCTCATCATCGGCGGCGGGCCTGCCGGGGCGGCCGCGGCCGTCTATGCGGCTCGTAAGGGCATTCGCACCGGTGTGGCTTCGGAACGGTTCGGCGGGCAAGTTCTCGACACTCTTGGGATCGAGAACTTCATTTCGATCAAGGAAACTGAGGGCCCAAGGTTTGCGCTTGCGCTCGAGGAACACGTGCGCCACTACGACGTCGACATCATGAACCTGCAGCGCGCTTCCGCTCTGCGGCCTGCCGACGGGTTCATCGAGATCCAGTTCGAGAGCGGCGCATCACTCAAGTCGCGCACGGTCGTCCTATCGACCGGCGCTCGGTGGCGGAACATCGGAGTCCCCGGCGAGGCCGAGTACAGGAACAAGGGCGTGGCCTATTGCCCGCATTGCGACGGCCCTCTTTTCAAGGGCAAACGGGTGGCAGTGATCGGGGGCGGGAACTCTGGTGTCGAGGCAGCCATCGATCTGGCCGGGATCGTCGGGCATGTCACGCTGATCGAATACGACAAGCAGCTTCGAGCCGATGCAGTCTTGCAGCGCAAACTCAGGAGCCTTGCCAACGTGGCGATCATCACGCACGCGCAGACCACTGAAATCACCGGTGATGGTGGCAAGGTCAATGGACTGGTCTACAAGGACCGCTCTGAGGGCGACACCCACACGGTGGCCGTTGAGGGGGTGTTCGTGCAGATCGGGCTGGTGCCCAACACGGATTGGCTGAAGGGCACGGTGGAGCTGTCGAGGCATGGCGAGATCGTCGTCGACAACAGGGGCCAGACCTCTGTTCCGGGCGTGTTTGCTGCGGGGGATGCAACGACGGTGCCCTTCAAACAGATCATCATTGCAGCGGGCGATGGCGCAAAGGCCGCCCTTGGCGCCTTCGACCACTTGATCCGGACCTCGTCGCCTGTCGAAGAAGCGGCTGAGGTAGCCTGAAGGCGCCCCAGCCGGTCACCGTGCGGGCTGTGATTCGGTTTCAGTAGGTCAGTCGCTCCGGGCGCAATTCCTGCAGGATGGTCGTCGCGATCTCTTCGATGGACTTGGTGGTCGTGGAAAGCCAGCGAATCCCTGCTCGCCGCATCATCGCCTCCGCTTCGCTTACCTCGTTGCGGCAGTTCTCGAGGCTGGCATAGCGCGAGTTGGGCCGCCGTTCATTTCTGATCTCGCTCAGGCGCTCGGGTTGGATCGTCAGGCCGAATATCTTCTTGCGATGCGGCAAGAGGGCGGGCGGCAGTTGCCTGCGGTCGAAGTCTTCGGGAATCAGAGGGTAGTTTGCGGCTTTCAGGCCGTGTTGCATGGCCAGATAGAGCGATGTCGGCGTCTTGCCGCTGCGGCTGACTCCGACGAGGATCACATCGGCGCTTTCCAGGTCTCGGTTGCTCTGGCCGTCGTCGTGAGCCAGGCTGAAATCGATCGCCTGGATTCTTGCGTTGTATTCCTTGCTCTTGCTGACGTCGCTGAAGCGCCCGATGCGATGGTTCGACTTCATCGCGAGTTCGATCTCCAGCGGCCGCACGAAGGTGCCGAACATGTCGAGCAACATGCCCTTGCATCCTGTCTCGATGACTTCGAGGACTTCCATATTTGCCAGCGTGGTGAAGACGATCGGTCGCTGCCCTTCGATCTCTGCCACGTGGTTGATCCTGCGCACCGCCTGATGGGCCTTGTCGACGGTGTCCGTGAACGGCAGTCGCACGTGGCGCGGCGTCATTTCGAACTGGGCGAGCACAGCGTTGCCGAACGTTTCTGCGGTAATGCCCGTGCCATCGGAGACGAAAAATACGGTTCGCGTGTGCATGATCGATCGGCCTTGTCCTGCGGCGAAGCCCTTGCGGCGGCGCCTACAATCGCTCCCATTATCCGGAAAGCCTCGCGCAGTTCCGTCCTGATTTTCCATGCATGCCGCGCCAGCACCGAAAGCAAGAAGAACGATCGTGCAGCGCCGCACGCATGTGGTAGCGAATTCAACTTCTGGAGCTTCCCATGTCTGACCTCTTCGAAGCGACCGCACTGGTCGTTCCGTTCGAAAATCTGAGAATGTCCGACGTCGAGTCGGTCGGCGGCAAGAACGCCAGTCTCGGCGAGATGATCTCGCAACTGCCGCAAGGCGTGCGCGTTCCAACCGGCTTCGCCACCACGGCCCACGCATTCCGACAGTTTCTCGCCCATGACGGCCTGGCGAACAAGATCAGCGCAAGGCTTGCCGAATTGGACACCGACGATGTGCGTGCACTTGCTGTTGCAGGAGCGGAAATTCGTTCGATGGTCGAGGCACAACCCTTTCCCGACGACCTGCAGAAGGCCATTTCCGCGGCCTTTGCCAAGTTGAGCGAAGGCAACCCCGCGGCTTCTTTCGCGGTCCGCTCTTCGGCAACCGCGGAAGACCTGCCGGATGCATCGTTCGCGGGCCAGCAGGAAACTTTCTTGAATGTCGTTGGCATCGAGGACGTGCTCCTCAAGATGAAGGAGGTCTTTGCATCTCTCTACAACGACCGCGCCATCAGCTATCGCGTGCACAAGGGTTTCGCTCATGATGTCGTCGCGCTCTCGGCTGGCGTGCAACGCATGGTGCGTAGCGATCTGGGCGCCGCCGGCGTCATGTTCACGATCGACACGGAATCCGGCTTCGACGACGTGGTGTTCATTACGTCGAGTTACGGCCTCGGCGAAACGGTCGTGCAGGGAGCCGTGAACCCGGATGAGTTCTATGTGCACAAGCCGACCCTTCGAGCGGGAAAGCGCGCGGTGATCAGGCGCAATCTGGGCTCGAAGCTGATCCAGATGGAGTTCACGAGTGCGCAGGAAAAGGCGAGCAGCGGAAAGTTGGTGAAGATGACGGACGTCCCAACCGAACAACGCAACAGGTACTCACTCAGCGACGCGGATGTCGAACAGCTTGCGCGCTATGCCCTCGTCATCGAAGAGCACTATGGGCGTCCGATGGACATTGAATGGGGCAAGGACGGCTCGGACGGGCTGCTCTATATCCTTCAGGCCCGTCCGGAGACGGTAAAGAGCCAGCAGCAGGGCAAGGCAGAGCAGCGCTACAAACTTTTGGGACGAGGTGCCGTGCTGGCCGAAGGCCGAGCCATCGGGCAGAAGATCGGCACGGGTCCGGTCCGCCTCGTGCACAGCATCAGCGAGATGGACAAGGTTCAGGCCGGCGACATTCTGGTGACGGACATGACCGATCCCAATTGGGAACCTGTCATGAAGCGTGCTTCCGCGATCGTGACCAACCGGGGTGGGCGCACTTGCCATGCCGCCATCATCGCGCGCGAACTCGGCATTCCCGCTGTTGTGGGCTGTGGAGACGCGACCGATCTTCTGAAGGAGGGGACTCTGGTGACGGTCAGTTGTGCCGAAGGCGACACCGGCTTCATCTACGACGGGCTGCTCGAGACTGAGATCACGGAAGTCCGTCGCGGTGCGATGCCCGAGATCGACATCAAGATCATGATGAACGTGGGCAATCCTCAGTTGGCGTTCGACTTCGCGCAACTGCCCAATCATGGGGTCGGCCTTGCGCGTCTCGAGTTCATCATCAACAACAACATCGGGGTCCACCCGAAAGCGATCCTCGACTATCCGAACGTCGATGCCGATCTGAAAAAGGCGGTGGAATCGGTGGCACGCGGCCATGCTTCGCCCCGTGCGTTCTACGTCGACAAGGTGGCAGAAGGCATTGCAACCATCGGCGCAGCCTTCTGGCCGAAGCCCGTCATCGTGCGACTGTCGGATTTCAAGTCGAACGAATATCGCAAGTTGATCGGGGGCAGCCGCTACGAGCCGGAAGAAGAGAATCCGATGCTCGGTTTTCGAGGTGCCGCCCGCTATCTCAGCAAAGAGTTCGGTGAGGCCTTCGCCATGGAGTGCGAAGCGCTGAAGCGCGTGCGAAACGAGATGGGGCTCACCAACATTCAGATCATGGTGCCTTTTGTTCGCACGCTCGGTCAGGCCGATCGCGTGACCGGATTGCTTGGCGATCACGGACTCAAGCGCGGCGAAAACGAGCTGAAGCTCATCATGATGTGCGAGGTTCCGAGCAACGCCGTTCTCGCTGATGAGTTCCTGCAATATTTCGACGGCTTCTCGATCGGCTCGAACGATCTGACTCAACTCACCCTCGGGCTGGATCGCGATTCCGGTCTCGAATTGCTGGCGGCGGATTTCGATGAGCGTGACCCTGCAGTCAAGGCTTTGCTGGCCCGCGTCATCAAGGCGTGCAAGGCGCAGGGCAAGTACGTGGGCATCTGCGGGCAGGGCCCCAGCGACCACCCTGACTTTGCTCAGTGGTTGGCTGAACAAGGCATCGAATCGATCTCGTTGAACCCGGACAGCGTCATCGATACCTGGCAACTGCTCGGCAAGAAGGACTGACGGGGTTGAAGTCGCGGGGCCCGGTGTTGCTGACGGCTCCCGCGACTTAGTTCACATGTTGAGTGCGATTCGCCCCCGCTCGATTTGGGAGGATGAAACAAAATGCAACTTTGCATGTGATCGTTCGATGCGTAACCGGATCGCAGGTGACGCTGGTCTCGCACCAGCAGGCACCGCGTCTTTCGCGCCGTCGCGGTCACGCTTTGGCGAGGAAAGCATGATTCTTTTCAAGACACCAGTCGGGCAACAGGCATTCAAGGAGCGATCGGTCACCCTCACGCCGCGCCAACGCTCTGCGTTCATCCTTTGCGACGGCAAGCGGTCCGTCGACGATGTGTTAAGCGCTACCGCAGGAATCGGACGCGAAGAAATCGAGCAGATGATCTCGCTGGGCCTGCTCGATCGGGGCGCTACGCAAGTTTCCGGCCCCGTATCCGAGCTTCACGCAGAGGGACTCAACGACGCCAGGATCGACGCCCCCGTAGCGCGGACATCCCAGCAGCGTTACCAAGACGCCTACCCCATCGCGATTCGCTTGACTGGAGCCCTTGGTCTGCGCGGCTTTCGCCTCAACTTGGCAGTGGAAGGCACTTCGTCCTATGAAGAACTGCTGGCTCTGGCACCCAAGATCAGAGCGGCAGTCGGGCCCGAGAAGGCGGCCCCCCTCGATCAGGCGCTCACCGCCTAACCGGTCTCGCGCTGCCTTCAGACTGCTATAATCGCGGGCTTCGCCTTGCCACACCGCATCTGACGCTGCGGGTGGCTTCATCCTTCTTCGGAAGATCCACAAGGAGTGCCATGCGTCACTACGAAATCATTTTGTTGATCCATCCGGATCAAAGCGAGCAGGTACCTGCCATGCTCGAGCGTTACAAGGGCATGATCACCGCCGGCGGCGGCAAGATCCATCGCGTTGAAGATTGGGGCCGTCGCCAGTTGGCCTATCAGATCAACAAGCTCAGCAAGGCGCACTATCTGTGCGTCAACATCGAGGCGGAGCAATCTGTCATGGCCGAGTTGGAGCATGCCTTCAAGTTCAACGACGCCGTGCTGCGTCATCTCACGGTGCTCAGGAAAAAGGCCGATACCGGCCCGTCTTCCATGATGAAGACCGTCGAGCGCGAAGAGGCCCGGAAGGCGCAGCAGGCGGAATACGCCGCCAACAACAACTAAGGGCGTGGCCGCGGCAGTCAATCAACTGGTGTTGACTGCATGCGTCGCCGAGTTGGGTGCCTTGCGATTCACGCCGGCCGGACTGCCAGCCATCGACTTGCTTCTCGAGCATGAATCCGCGCTGATCGAAGCCACAGGGCCGAGAGAAGTTCGGGCGAGCTTGAAAGGCGTTGCGTTCGGGGCGGTTGCCGAGCGTCTCGCGAGACAGGCGATGGGGAGCAATTGGAAGTTTCATGGCTTCCTTGCAACGCCCGGCCGAGCGAAGCACCCGGTGTTTCATATCCAGGATTTTCAGCAAGATTAACTTTTCAGAGGTCCCCTCATGGCGACGTTCAAGAAATTCAACAAAGACAAGCGGCCCAAGCGCAACACTCAGTCGCTGCTGTTCAAGCGCAAGCGCTTCTGCCGCTTCACCGTGGCAGGTGTCGAAGAGATCGACTACAAGGACATCGACACCTTGCGCGACTTCATTGGCGAGAACGGCAAGATCACGCCTGCTCGACTGACCGGCACGCGCGCCATCTATCAGCGTCAACTCAACACCGCGATCAAGCGTGCGCGCTTCCTGGCGATGGTTCCCTACAGCGATCAACATCGCGTCTAAGGAAGGTCAGACACCATGCAAGTCATACTTCTGGACAAAGTCGTCAACCTCGGCGTGCTCGGCGAGATCGTCAAGGTCAAGGACGGGTACGCGCGAAACTATCTGATTCCGTCAGGTCGTGCTCGACGGGCCACCGAGGCTAACAAGGCGGAATTCGAGGCGAAACGAGTCGAACTCGAAAAGGCTGCCGAGGCCAAACTGGCTGAATCGCGCGCTCAGGGTGAGAAGCTCAATGGGATGGTCGTCAAGCTGACCCAAAAGGCGGGCGTCGATGGGCGCTTGTTCGGTTCGGTCACGAATCAGGACATCGCCGAGGAACTGACCAAGCAGGGCTACAAGGTTGCCAAGTCGCAGGTTCGCATGCCGAACGGTCTCATCAAGACGGTGGGCGACAGCACGGTGAGCGTCGTGCTCCACACCGATGTCGTCGTCGACGTTACCGTGACCGTCTACGGCGAGAGCGCTTGATCGACGACTGTGCTGCGCGTCATCGAAGCCGCCTGCGGGCGGCTTTTTCTTTTCAGAAACTGAGTTGCAAGCCGTACTGCACCGGTTGATCACCGCTTGATCACTGGTTATTCACAACCTTGTCCGATGACGGCTTGCCTATGCCGGCTTAGGATCGTGGGTTGCAAGGAAGTCCATGTCCGCCGTTTTTTCATATGCCGACAATGATGCGTCGGCAGACCGCCAGATCGCCCAGCTCCGAATCCCTCCGCATTCGATCGAAGCCGAATCCAGCGTGCTTGGTGGATTGTTGCTGGACAACGGCGCATGGGACCGAATGGGCGACCTGCTCGTGGACAGTGATTTCTATCGCCATGAGCACCGACTGATCTACGCGTCGATTGCGACGCTCGTCAACGCCAGCAAGCCCGCTGACGTCATCACGGTCTACGAGCACCTTCAGAACCTCGGAAAAGCCGAAGAGGTCGGTGGGCTGATCTACCTGAACTCGCTCGCGCAGTATGTCCCTAGCGCCAGCAACATTCGACGATACGCAGAGATCGTTCGTGAGCGGTCGATCCTGCGCAAACTCGTGAGCGCAAGCGACGAAATCGCCACCAACGCCTTCAACACCCAGGGGAAGGCCGTCGACAAGATCCTCGACGAAGCCGAACAGAAGATCTTCAACATCGGCGAAGAAGGCTCGCGGATGAAGCAGGGCTTCCAGGGGATGGATTCGCTGGTGGTCGAGCTTTTGGATCGTGTCACCGAAATGGCCGACAACCCGAACGACATCACAGGGGTTCCCACGGGTTTCGTCGATCTCGACCGCATGACTTCGGGCTTCCAAGCCGGAGATATGGTCGTCCTTGCCGCGCGCCCGTCGATGGGCAAAACGGCCTTGGCGATCAACATCGCAGAACACGTGGCGCTCAACGAAGGCTTGCCGGTGGCCGTGTTTTCCATGGAAATGGGCGCATCGCAATTGGCCGTGCGTATCGTCGGTTCGATCGGGCGTATCGATCAAACCCATCTCCGCACTGGCAAGCTCACGGACGAGGAATGGCCACGGCTGACCGAGGCCATCGAGAAGCTGCGCAACATCTCGCTGCACATCGATGAGACGCCCGGGCTCACGACCAGCGAGCTCCGGGCGAATGCCCGCCGTCTTGCAAGGCAATGCGGGCAACTGGGCCTGATCGTCGTGGACTACCTGCAACTGATGAGCGTGTCGTCGAGCATGAACGACGAGAACCGCGCAACCGCGGTGGGCGAAATATCCCGCGGGCTCAAGATGCTTGCGAAGGAACTCAAGTGCCCGGTGATCGCGCTGTCACAGCTCAGTCGCGGGGTCGAGTCCCGCACCGACAAGCGGCCCATGATGAGCGACCTGCGCGAGTCGGGCGCGATTGAGCAGGATGCCGACGTCATCATGTTCATCTACCGCGACGACTACTACAACAAGGACAGCAAGGAGCCGGGAGTTGCGGAGGTGATCATCAGCAAACAGCGGAACGGCCCGACCGGCACCGTCAAACTCGCTTTCCTGAAGCCGATCACGAAGTTCGAGAGCCTGGCTGGGGGCGGCCACGACTACTGATCAGCCTGCAGGGGCCCGGCGCTCCGAGCGCACCTTGCGCAACAGATCGGCTAGCGTCTTTCCGGCCTCCGGAGTGAAGAGCTCGGGCAGTAGCTCCAGTGCATCGAGCCGGTCGATTCGAAAGCCTCGAAAGTCATGACGAAGCTCGCACCAGGCCGAAAGCGTCCAGACCTTTCCCCAATAAAAACACCCGAGCGGTCGAACGATGCGCTCGCTCGCAGCGTCGGCTGCATCGCGATAAACCAGGCGCAGCTTGTGCCCGGACTGAACCGCTTGTCGTGCGCTCTGAAGTCGAGTCCGGGTGGCGTCGTCGAGCGCCAACGCAGGTGCGTAGAGTGCGATCGCCTCAGCCGCGACGCGTGCGTCTGACGCCAGAACCGAAAGGATCTTGCCGAGCGCCGCTTCGATATCGTGAGCCAACGCCGGATCGACCCAGCTTTGCGCCATTCTCGATGCGGCAACCAATGCGCGAGCTTCATCCTGCGTGAACATCAACGGTGGCAGTTCGAACCCGGCGCCGAGCCGATAGCCGACGCCGGCTTCACCCTCGATCGGAACGCCCTGATGCTGGAGATCTGCCACGTCCCGGTAGATCGTGCGCTCAGATACTTCGAGCCTTTGTGCCAGCATCGCCGCGGTGGTGAGCCTTCGTCCGCGAATCAGCTGGATGATCTGGAACAGACGATCGGCGCGGCGCATCAGACCAGCTTTTCCTCGAAGTCCACGACAAAATAGCGATGACCGCGCTGCACGACCGTATGCCCTTCGCTTTCTAGACGCCGCATCTGTGCCTCGATGCCGCCCGGGTATTTTCCGTTGAGCTCGCCGCCGATCTTCAACGTGCGCCACCAGGCGGTCGTGCCGCAGGACTCTTCGGTGGCGTGTGCCACCATGTGCGCGAAGATCGCTGTGGTCACGGTGCAGCCGATGGTCGCGGTATGTCGCGCGGCGATGCTCTCGCCAATCCCGAATACGGTAGCCAGCCTACCTTCAGGTACCCCACGCATCGCGGCTTCGACCTCCTGGGGCGACGGCGTCGCAATGGTGCCGATGCCGCGACGAGCGCGCATTGCTTCAGGGATCGGCTTCACCGACGGAAGGTGCGGATAACTCGCGAGCCGGCTTGCCCAACTCTTCTTCACCGAGCTCATCCCACGCCGACGTACACCGCCGCCGCGACCGGACTGGAAGAGGCCTCGACGTCGCTGTGGTGGCGCCGTTTCACCTGGGGATTCGCTTCGAAGCAGTGCCAAACCCCGACCCGCGCGCCGATCACGCGGTGCGGCATGACTATTTTTTCTGCGTTGGTGGTGCGCGTGCTGAGTCCGGCGATGGCAAGGGCATCCTGATGTCGTCGAATCGGTTCCATGCGTTTCCAGCTTTCGGTTCAAAGGTTCAGCTCAGCGAGGTCCGCGCCCATGGCGTTGGCAATGAGCCGCATGTCGTGCGCATCGACTTCGAACAAACCGAAGCGAAATTTCGCGCCCCAGCGTTTGGGATCTTCGACGAAGTCGAACGATTCGATGAGCGGAGCGATGCCCGCCTCCTGCGCCGGCACGTAGCGTACATCGCGACGCCACGGCACGAAACCGTCGCCCATGGCGGCGGTGTAGGGCTCGCCTGGCAACACGACGCCGATCGAAACGAAGCTCTGCAGCTTGTCGCCGCCGCCATATACCGTGGCCGGCGAGTAGTAGGCGACACAATCGCCGGGTGCGATGCGCTTCAACGGCGGGCCTTTGCCGTGACCGACTTGCATGAAGCCCGTTGGCAGGTGGTCACGGCCGATGCGCGCATGCTCGGCACTGGCAATGGCGATCCAGTTCTTGTGTGTCATGCGGCGATGATGCGGAGCATCTCCTGACAACGTCTTGTCAGTAGTCAAATCGCCGGCGCAAAAAAATCGGCGGCGCTGGCAGAGGCGTTGCCTGGAAGGGTCGAAACGGGGCTCGCTACAGCACTTCGCTCGCAAAGTCGGCAAGACGCGAGCGTTCGCCGCGCGCCAGCGTGATGTGGCCGCTATGGGGCCAGCCCTTGAACTTGTCCACGGCGAACGTCAGGCCGGACGAGCCCTCGGTCAGATATGGCGTGTCGATCTGCGCCAGGTTGCCCATGCAGATGATCTTGGTGCCCGGGCCAGCGCGAGTGACCAGCGTCTTCATCTGCTTCGGGGTCAGGTTCTGTGCCTCGTCGATGATGACGTACTTGTTGAGGAAGGTTCGTCCGCGCATGAAGTTCATGCTCTTGATCTTGATGCGGCTGCGAATCAGCTCGTTGGTTGCCGCGCGACCCCATTCGCCCGCGCCATTGCTGTCGCCCTTGGCAAGAAATTCGAGGTTGTCGTCCAGCGCGCCCATCCAGGGGCCCATCTTTTCTTCTTCGGTCCCTGGCAGGAAGCCAATGTCTTCGCCGACGCTCACGGTCGCGCGCGTCATGATGATTTCGGTATAGCGCCGGTCGTCCAGAACCTGTGTCAGGCCGGATGCCAGGGCCATCAGCGTTTTGCCTGTGCCGGCGGTGCCGGTCAGGGTGACGAAGTCGACCTCGGGATCCATCAGAAGATTCATTGCGAAGTTCTGCTCGCGGTTGCGTGTGCTCACGCCCCAAACCGCGTTCTTGCTGGACGCATAGTCCTTGAGCGTCTTCAGCACGGCGGTCTTGTCTCGAATCTCGGTCACCCGCGCGTACATGCTGGGTTCGCCTGGCGCCTCGAAATAGACGAACTGATTGATGTAGAGATTCGGCACGATCGGGCCGCTGATGCGATAGAAGGTGTTGCTGCCGCTCTGCCAGCTCTCGACCGTCTTGCTTTGCCGGGTCCAGAAATCGGCCGGCAGCGCCAATGAACCGGAATACAGCAGGTCGCCGTCGTCCAGCGTCTTGTCGTTCTGGTAGTCATCCGCAGTCAGGCCAAGTGCGCGGGCCTTGACGCGCATGTTGATGTCTTTCGACACCAGCACCACTTCCTGTCTCGGCCTGCCGGGCGCGTCCTTGGAATAGAGATCGCGCAGGGCCTGCACCACGCCCAGGATCTGGTTGTCGGCTTTGCCCTGCGGCAGACTCGTCGGCAACGCGTAGTCGAGCGGAGAAGTCTGAAAGAACAGCTTTCCGCCGGATTCGCGGTGCCCTGTCGTGTCGAGTCGCAATCCCTTGGCAATGTCCGCGCCTTTCGCACCTGCGAGCGCGTCGAGCATCCGGCTGGACTGGCGTCCGTTGCGCGCAACTTCGGTGGTGCCCTTTTTGTGCGCGTCGAGCTCTTCGAGCACGATCATCGGCAAGAAGATATCGTGCTCCTCGAAGCGGAAGAGGCACATCGGGTCGTGCAGCAGGACATTGGTGTCCAGAACGAAGAGCTTTGCCGGTCCGCTGGGCTTGCTCCGCTTGGCCTTGCCCTCTCGGCTGCGCTCTGTCGGTTCGCTTTGCAGGCTTGCGACGGGACGTCCGCGCGCCTCCGACGGGGCAGGCTGTTCGACCGCTTTCAGTTCGACTCTCTGAGCAATGTGTTCGACGACGCCGCCGCCGCCTTCCAGTCCATGTCGGTCGAACAGTTCGAGCGGACGCGACCCGGCAAGTTCGTCAGTCCGCCGGTCGGATGGGCGCTTGCCGTTTCTTCCGTGGGAAGTGCGTGCCGGCGCATCGTGGGCATCCGGCGAGAGCAGGGCGGCGCGTTTCGTTGGGGCGGGAGGCAAGGGCATAGGGCGATCTGCTCGAGAAAGGGACAAAGCCAGAAAACAAAAAAGCCGCCTGAAGACCAGGGCGGCTTTGTTGGGCGGATGCGGTCGCAGGACTCAACGGCATGAAGCCATTATGCACATCGCGTGTGACGCGTCTCGTCAACGTTGCTCATCACCAACGCGGTCCGGACCACTGTGCGATCAAGCTTCTTTCTTGAGCGACTTGACGGCCTTGAGCACGTCGTCGACATGACCAGGCACCTTGAGGCCGCGCCATTCGGCCTTAAGCACGCCATCAGCACCGATCAGAAAGGTGCTTCGCTCGATGCCCTTGACCTTCTTGCCGTACATGATCTTGTTCTTGACGACGCCGAACATGTGACACATCTTTTCTTCTGTGTCTGCAATCAATTCAAAGGGAAGCTCGAGCTTGGCCTTGAACTCGTCGTGAGACTTCATGTTGTCCCGCGAGACACCAAACACCGTGGCGCCGGCCTTCACAAAGTCCTTGTACCGATCGCGAAACTGCATCGCTTCGGTGGTGCAGCCGGGGGTGTTGTCCTTGGGGTAGAAATACATGACCAGCACGTGGCCGAGATGCGAAGTGTTCGAAACCTTGAGGCCACCGGTGGCGTTGGCGTCGAATTCGGGAATGGGTTTGTTGACAACGATCGCCATGAAACTTGTTTTCTCCGGTTGAACCCATGCAAGAGCTCGCTCACGCGTGCCGAACAGGGAGATTGGTCGTTGCTAACTGATGGCGAACCGCCCGTTTGCAACCCGAGATTTTACCCCGAAAAGCGCCTCACTCGCTACCGTTCTCCCTCTCGATCAGGAGAGCAGTCACCACATGTCTGCCTTCGCTCGCAAGGATGTTGTAAGTGCGGCAGGCAGCCGCCGTGTCCATCGTCTCGACTCCCGTGCGTCGAGCCATCAGGGGTTGAAGCCAGGCTGGCTTGGGGAACCGGATGCGCTGACCGCTGCCGAAGATGATGAGTTCGGCGCCCAACCCGGCAAGGGCTTCGAAATGCGCTGCGTTCAGTTCGTCGAAGCTGCTGCAGTGCCAGTCGAAGCGCTCACCTTTTGAGCCCACGACCACGCTGCTTTCGATCTTTTCGTTGTTCACGGCGACCCAGCCTGGGCCATGCGCGGTGAGGGTCTGGGCCTCTGATTTGTCGGGTTGTAGCTTCATCGGAAGTGCCGGGGAACTGTGGTCAAATTATAGGTTTTCCCCTGCGCTGGCGCCCCTGGAGGGACTTTGAAACCGCTCAAGAAATCGGCCAAGCTGGCCAACGTGCTCTACGACATCCGCGGCCCGATCATGGACGCCGCGAAGCAGATGGAAGACGAGGGCCAGAAGATCATCAAGCTCAACATCGGCAACCTCGCCCTGTTCGGCTTCGATGCGCCCGAAGAAGTGCAGCAGGACATGATCCGGAATCTGCCGGCCTCCGCGGGCTATTCCGACAGCAAGGGCATCTTCGCGGCGCGCAAGGCCGTCATGCACGAAACCCAGAAACAGGGCATCGCCGGCGTGACGCTCGACGACATCTACCTGGGCAACGGAGCGAGCGAACTGATCGCCATGGCGACCAACGCACTGCTCAACGACGGCGACGAGCTGCTGCTGCCGGCGCCGGACTACCCGCTCTGGACGGCCGTGGCCAGCCTGTCGGGCGGCAAGCCGGTGCACTATCTGTGCGACGAGGCCAACGGCTGGATGCCCGACCTCGACGACATCCGCGCCAAGATCACGCCCCGAACGCGCGGCATCGTCGTCATCAATCCGAACAACCCGACCGGCGCGCTGTATTCCGAAGCGCTGCTGCGCGATATCGTCTCGATCGCCCGCGAGCACGGATTGGTGATCTTCGCGGACGAGGTGTACGACAAGGTTCTCTACGACGGCGTCAGCCACAAGGCGATCGCCAGCCTGTCGCGGGACGTGCTGACGTTGACCTTCAATTCGCTGTCCAAAAGCTATCGCTCATGCGGCTATCGCGCGGGCTGGATGGTGGTCTCGGGCGACAAGAAGCCGGCGAGCGACTACATCGAGGGCCTGAACATGCTCTCGAACATGCGTCTGTGCGCCAACGTGCCGGGCCAGTGGGCGATCCAGACAGCGCTGGGCGGCTATCAGAGCATCAACGATCTGGTAGGCGAGGGCGGCCGATTGCGCCACCAGCGAGACCTCGCCTACGAACTCATCACGGCCATTCCGGGCGTCACCTGCGTGAAGCCCGAGGCAGCGCTCTACATGTTCCCGAGGCTCGACCCGGAGATTTATCCCATCACCGACGACCGGCAGTTCTTCCTTGAATTACTGCGGGAAACCCGGGTCATGCTGGTTCAAGGCACAGGCTTCAACTGGCCGACGCCCGACCACTTCCGCATCGTCTTCCTGCCGCACGAGGACGACTTGCGCGAGGCCATCGGCCGCATCGCGAGCTTCCTCGAGCGCTGGCGAAACAGCCGGAGCTCCTGAGCTCGCACAGTGCGCGGCCCACCCAAGCCATTCAACCCAACGAATCGAATGAAACCCATCCAAGTCGGCCTGCTCGGCATCGGCACCGTCGGCAGCGGCACCTTCAACGTGCTGCGGCGCAATCAGGAAGAAATCAAGCGACGCGCGGGTCGCGGCATCGAGATCACGATGGTCGCCGACCTCGATGTCGAACGCGCCCGCGCCGCGGTCGGCGAGGGTGTGCGCGTGGTCGACGACGCGCGTGCCGTCATTGCCAACCCGGACATCGACATCGTGGTCGAGTTGATCGGCGGCTACGGCATCGCCAGGCAGTTGGTGCTCGAGTCGATCGCGGCGGGCAAGCACGTGGTCACCGCCAACAAGGCTTTGCTTGCAGTGCATGGCACCGAGATCTTCGCCGCGGCGCACGCCAAGGGCGTCATGGTTGCCTTCGAGGCGGCCGTGGCGGGCGGCATTCCCATCATCAAGGCGCTGCGAGAGGGCCTGACGGCCAACAGCATCCAGTGGATTGCCGGGATCATCAACGGCACCACCAACTTCATTCTTTCTGAAATGCGCGACAAGGGCCTCGACTTCGCTGTCGTGCTGAAAGAGGCGCAGCGGCTGGGCTACGCCGAGGCCGATCCGACCTTCGACATCGAAGGCGTCGACGCCGCGCACAAGGCCACGCTGATGAGCGCCATTGCCTTCGGCATCGCCGTGCAGTTCGACAAGGCGCACGTCGAGGGCATCACCAAGCTCGCCGCGCAGGACATCCGGTATGCAGAGCAGCTCGGCTACCGGATCAAGCTGCTCGGAATCACCAAACGCACGCCCAAGGGGATCGAACTGCGGGTTCATCCGAGCCTCGTGCCCTCGAAGCGGCTCTTGGCCAATGTCGAGGGCGCGATGAACGCCGTGGTGGTCCACGGCGATGCCGTCGGCACCACGCTCTACTACGGCAAGGGTGCGGGCAGTGAACCGACGGCGAGTGCCGTCATCGCCGACCTGGTCGACATCACGCGCCTGCACACCGCCGATGCGGCGCACCGCGTGCCGCACCTGGCCTTCCACCCCGACGCCATGAGCGACCTGCAAGTGCTCCCGATGGCCGAAGTGGTGACCAGCTACTACCTGCGCCTTCGGGTCGCCGACGAGGCCGGCGTGCTCGCACAAGTCACCGGGCTCCTCGCTTCGGCCGGCATCAGCATCGACGCGGTGCTGCAGCGTGAAAGCGACGAGGTCGGCGCCGACGGCGCTGCCGCCGTCCCGCAGACCGATCTCATCATCCTGACGCACGACACGCGCGAGGGCACCCTCGACGACGTGCTGGCCCAGCTGCAGGCCTTGTCCACCGTGCTCGCGCCGATCATCCGGATTCGCAAGGAAGAACTGGCCTGATGCGTTATCTCTCCACACGCGGCGACCCCGAACGCCGCCGCTTCTGCGAGATCCTGCTCGAAGGACTCGCGCCCGACGGTGGGCTCTATCTTCCCGAACACTACCCGCAGGTCGATGCCGCAACCTTGTCCCGATGGCGCGGGCTGGCCTATGCCGACCTCGCCTTCGAGGTGCTGTCGCTCTACATCGACGATATTCCCGCGGCGGACTTGAAGGCGATCTGTGCTCGCACCTACACCGCAGAGATCTTCGGCACCGCCGAGATCGTTCCGCTGCGCGAACTCGAAGACGGCGTCTACCTCGAAGCCTTGTCCAACGGCCCGACCCTGGCCTTCAAGGACATGGCGATGCAGATGCTGGGCAACCTGTTCGAGTACGAGCTCGCGCGGCGCGGCGAGGAGCTCAACATCCTCGGCGCCACGAGCGGCGACACGGGGAGCGCGGCCGAATACGCCATGCGCGGCAAGAAGGGCGTGCGCGTCTTCATGACGTCCCCCGACGGCCGGATGAGCGCGTTCCAGCAGGCGCAGATGTTCAGCCTGCAAGACCCGAACATCCACAACCTCGCGATCAACGGCGTGTTCGACGACTGCCAGGACATCGTGAAGGCGGTGTCGGGCGACCTGGCCTTCAAACGCAAGTACCGCATCGGCACCGTCAACTCCATCAATTGGGCCCGGCTGCTCGCGCAGGTCGTCTACTACTTCGCCGGCTACTTCCAGGCCACGTCCAGCGAAGATCGGCAGGTGAGTTTCGCCGTGCCTTCGGGCAACTTCGGCAACGTGTGCGCGGGGCACGTCGCGCGCATGATGGGCTTGCCGATCCGCCAGCTGGTCGTGGCCACCAACGAGAACGACGTGCTGGACGAGTTCTTTCGCACCGGCGTGTACCGCGTCCGTTCAGCGGCCGACACGCACGAAACCTCCAGCCCGTCCATGGACATTTCCAAGGCCAGCAACTTCGAGCGCTTCGTGTTCGACCTGCTCGGCCGCGACGCCGCGCGAACGCGAAGCCTGTTCGAAACCGAACTCGGGCGAGCCGGGCTTTTCGACCTCGGCCGCGATCCGGCGTTTGCCCACGCAGCCGAGAAGTTCGGCTTCGTCAGCAGCCGCAGCACGCATGCCGACCGGCTCGCCACCATCCGCGACACCGACGCACGCTACGCGACCCTCATCGATACGCACACCGCCGACGGCCTGAAGGCCGCGCGAGAGCACCTCGTGCCGGGTGTGCCGATGATCGTGCTGGAAACGGCGCTGCCCATCAAGTTTGCCGGCACCATCGTCGAGGCACTGGGTCGCGAGCCCGACCGGCCGGCCCGCTTCGAGGGCATCGAGGCACTGCCCAAACGGGTCGTCAAGCTGCCCGCGGAGGTCGACGCAATCAAGGCCTACATTGCGCAACACTGTGATTGAAACGAAGGGCGCGCAATGAAAGTCATCGGCTTCGCCGGCTATTCCGGATCCGGCAAGACGACGCTGGTGGAGCGCCTGATTCCTGTGCTGAAGCTTCAGGGCCAGCGCGTGTCTGTGGTCAAGCATGCGCATCACAAGTTCGACATCGACCACAAGGGCAAGGACACCTACCGGCACCGGGAGGCGGGCGCGTTCGAAGTCGTGGTGGCGTCCGACCGGCGGCTCGCGTTGATTCGGGAATTCGAGCAGGCGGCCGAGCTCAGCGTGCACCATCTGATCGCCGAGTTGTACGACGGCGTCGATTGGGTTCTGGTGGAAGGCTTCAAGCACAGCGACTTGCAGAAGATCGAAGTGTGGCGCGATGCAGTCGAAGTGTCGGCGCCCCGTCAGCCGCGCTACGCCGAAGACGATTTCATCGTCGCGCTCGCCACCGATGCGCCCGACAGGCTGCCGATGGCCACCAATCTGCCGGTGTTCGACTTGAACGACCCAGAGGCCATTGGCGCGTGGCTGATGCAGAACGCCGGGCGTTTCGAGTACGACGTCGAACTCTACGGTTTCGATGTGCAACCGCGCATTTAGGATTCGGCGAGTGTCGTCTCCGGGCGCGCCGCATCGGCTTCATTGCGTTTGTTACGCAGGATTGGTCACGCACTTATGAGCCGCAACGCATCCCGCTTCACCGCCTTCATCGACAAGTTCACGCAGCTCGTCGACCAGTCGGTCGATGACGAGCCAGCCATCCTCGCCGCGGGCCGTCCGCTGTTGCAGGAACTGGTGTCGCACGACGACTGGTTGCCCGAATCTTGCGCGCAGCCCGACCCGCAGTACTACCGCCAGTATCTGCTGCACGCCGATCCGGAGGACCGCTATGCTGTGGTGAGCTTCGTCTGGGGGCCGGGACAGAAGACGCCGGTGCACGACCACACAGTCTGGGCACTGATCGGCATGCTGCGCGGTGCCGAGTGCAGCGAGCGCTTTGCGCTTTCCGCAGCAGGCATGCCGATGGTTGCGCAAGGCGTCGAGATGCTGCGGCCAGGCGACGTCGACGCCGTGTCGCCGCGCCTGGGCGACATCCACCGTGTGTCCAACGGCCACGACGACCGCGTCTCCATCAGCGTGCACGTCTACGGCGGGAACATCGGCCGCATCGCTCGCCATGTCTTCGATCCGCAAACCGGCGCGGCCAAAACCTTCGTCTCGGGCTACTCGAACGAGACTGGCCACGCCTCCGGCGCAAGCTGAGCGCCTTCGACACGAACGCAGGCAGGGACTTGTATAGTCCCCACGAACGATCCGCTTTCGAGCGACAACAATACGTTTCCAGTCGATCCCCGAAACGTGATGGGCCTGTCCAGATGAACGCTTCCCGACCGCCGCTGATGCCGCTCGACGACGCACTCGCGCGCCTGATTGCCGCTGCGCAGCCGGCTCTTTCCACCGAATGGGTGTCCACCTTCGACGCGGACGGGCGCGTGCTCTCCCGCGATGTCGTGTCGGGGCTCACCGTGCCGCCGCGCGACAACAGCTCGATGGACGGCTATGCGGTGCGCGCCGCAGACTGCCGCGAGCCCGGCGCCATGCTCCAGGTCGCGCAGCGCATTCCCGCCGGCTCGGTCGGTACGCCGCTCGCCCAAGGCACGGCGGCGCGCATCTTCACCGGCGCGCAGATTCCCGACGGCGCCGACGCGGTCGTCATGCAGGAAGACACGGCTGCGCTTCCCGATGCCGAAGGTCTCGGCCGCGTGCGCATCGAGATCGTTCCGCCCGCAGGCCAGTGGATCCGGCGCGCCGGGGAAGACGTGGCCGCGGGCGACGTCGTGCTTCGCCGCGGCGATCGGCTCACGCCTGCCGGCCTCGGGCTGGCGGCCAGCGTCGGGCTCGATCGGCTGGAGGTGTCCCGGCGTCCGCGCGTGGCGCTGCTGTCGACCGGTGACGAGCTGGTCATGCCTGGCGAGGTGGCGCCCGAGGCGATGAAGCCGGGCTCGATCTACAACTCCAACCGCTTCTTCATGCGCGCCTTGCTGCATCGCCTGGGTTGCGAGGTGGACGACCTCGGCATCGTTCCCGACCGGCGCGACGCCACCATCGATGCGCTGCGTGGCGCTGCCTCGCGCTCGGACCTGATCATCACCACCGGCGGCGTCTCGGTCGGCGAAGAAGACCACATCAAGGCCGCCGTCCTCGCGCTCGGGCAGCTCGATCTGTGGTCGCTGTCCATGAAGCCGGGCAAGCCCTTCGCCTACGGACGCATCGGCGACGCCCACGTCACCGGGCTGCCCGGCAACCCGGTGTCGAGCTTTCTCACCTTCTTGTTGCTGGTGCGGCCTTTCGTGCTCACGCTGCAGGGCGCCAACCGCGTGAACGTCGAACCGATCGCGATGCGCGCCGATTTCGACTGGCCGCGCGCCGACCGTCGCCGCGAGTTTCTCCGTGCGCGGCGCAATGCCAACGGCGGCCTCGACGCCTTCGCCAACCAGAGTTCCGGCGTGCTGACCTCCATGGTCTGGGGCGACGGCGTGATCGACACGCCCGCGGGCGAGCCCTTCAAGGCGGGCGACATGGTCCGCTTCATTCCCTTCGCCTCTTTGCTCGGCTGAGATTGCCATGAAGATCAGCGTTCGCTATTTCGCTTCGGTGCGCGAGGCGCTCGGCACCGGCTCCGAGTCGGTCGACACCGATGCTTCGAACTTGGGTGCGCTGCGCGACGAACTCATCGCACGCGGCGAGCCCTACGCCAGCGCACTGGCGCGCGGCAAGGCGGTGCGCATGGCGCTCGACCAGGTCATGAGCGCCGAACGCGCGGCGCTTTGCGAAGGCCATGAAGTCGCCTTCTTTCCACCGGTCACCGGGGGATGAGCATGCCGGCCGCTCGCGTCGTCATCCAGGCCGCGGACTTCGACGTCGCTCGCGAAATCGCGACGCTGCGTGCGGGCGATTTGCGCGTTGGCGCGGTCTGCAGTTTCATTGGCACGGTGCGCGATATCAACGAGGGCAGTGCGGTCGCTTCGATGGAGCTCGAGCACTACCCGGGCATGACCGAAAAGTCGATCGAGGCCATGATCGACGAAGCAGCCCGGCGCTTCGACATTCTCGGCGCGCGCGTCGTCCACCGCGTCGGCCTGTTGCAGCCTGCGGACCAGATCATGATGGTGGCGGTGATTTCCGCGCACCGGGGCCAGAGCTTCCAGGCGTGCGAGTTCCTGATGGACTATCTCAAGACTCAGGCCCCGTTCTGGAAAAAGGAACAGACCTCTGAGGGCGCGCGCTGGGTCGACGCGCGTGCGCACGACGACGCGGCACTCCAGCGCTGGGGCATCGACGTGTCGAACGCGGGGCCGTGACCCCGCAGACCCGCAGCATCAGCTCTGCCGGTTCGCGCACGACACGAAAGCCTGCAACGCCGGATTGGCGTTCGAAGGCTTGAACGCCAGCCCGAGCGAATAGACCACCGGCGCCTGCCGCCTGCGGACTTGCAGATAGACCACGTGCTCCGTCCGCACCGCCTGCATGGCCTGCGGCACCAAGGCGATGCCCATCCCGGCACCGACCATCGCGAGGATGGTCTGCATCTGCGAAGCCACCTGCACGAAGTTCGGAACGAACCCGCAGTCCTGGCAGGCCGCCATCAACACGCTTTCGAACCCCGGGCCTTCCTTGAAGGGAAAGCCCACGAAGGGCTCCGCGGCGAGGGCGCTCAACTGAACGCGCTTCTGCCGCGCCAGCGGATGCGTGTGCGGCACGGCCAACAGCAGCTCCTGGTCGCACAGCTTCTCGACCCGGAAGTCGCGCGCGTCGTGCAGGGGCGGCACGACGATGCCGATGTCGGTGGCGCCGCTCAGGAGCGACGCCATCTGCTGCGAGGTGGTGTCGCCCGTCAACACCAGCTTGACGTCCGGATAGTCTTCGCGAAAGGTGCGCAGCAGTCGCGGAACGATGTCGAGCGCGGCACTGGGCACGAAAGACAGCCGCAGCGTGCCCAGCTTTCCTGCCGCGGCGCGTTGGGCGATCTCGATGGAGAGCTGCGCGTGCATGAGGGTGCGGCGCGCCTCGCGCAAGAAAGCCTCGCCGGCCACCGTCAGCCGCACATGGTGGCGGGTGCGGTCGAGCAGGGCCACGCCCACTGTCGCTTCCAGCCGCTGCACCGCGACGCTGAGCGGGGGCTGCGACACATGCAGGCGCTCCGCCGCACGCCGGAAGCTGCGCTCTTCCGCGACGGCGACGAACTGCCGGAGCTGGCGAAGGTCCATCGAACAATTCTAGGTGCGGTGATCGGCCGCAGCTATCACCAGCCCCCGAAAACGGTATTGGACGACCCTGACCCGCTGACGGAGCATCCGGCCCATGCAGCCCTCACTCCTCGAAGAACTCACCCCCGTCCCCAACCCCTACCCCATCCGTTCGGAGACCGAATATCCGGAGGTCGCCCATCTCTGCCGCCAGGCGCGCGAACTGGCCTGGAGCCCGGCGGACATCGACTTCTCGGATCTGCGCGATGCCGATCTGCCGCCCGAGGTGCGCGAGGCCGGCGCCGAGTGGTGGAGCCTGCGCGCCTGGATGGAACACGGCGCGATTCCGTACGGCACCGAGCGCTTGCGCGAAGCCGTGTTCGCGCACCAGCCGATGGAGATCAAGCAGCACATCGTGAACTTCATCGCGGAAGAGTTGCGCCACCACGAGGCGTCGGTGATGGTCGCGCAGGGGCTCGGTGCCTACCAGGACGAGCCGCGCGCGGATTATTTCAAGGCGGTGATCCCGCGCTTTCACGACGAGCGCGACGAAAAGCAGATGTCCTTCTTTGCAGGGCTGGCGGTGAACACGCTGTTCGAGCAGTTGTCCGGCGAACTGCTTCAGGCGCGCTACGAGAACGCGCGATTCAGTTCGATCCGCAAGGCCTGCCAGCTGATCCTGCGCGACGAGGCCCGGCACATCCAGTTCGGCCGCATCATCATGCGCCGCTTCTTCTCGGAGCTTTCGTCGGACGACCGGCGCATGCTGGGCGACAAGGTGGCCAAGAAGTTGCGTGGCAGTCTGCTCAACGGCGTCTATGCGGTGGTCAATCTGCCCGACGAGGAGCGCGAGCGCGCCGGACGCAATCGAACCCTCGCGGCCGAGCACGGCCTGGGTGCCACCCACCCCGACGAAGAGATCGCGATCATTCGCCGCGCGCTCGAGCAGATCCGGGCCGACGTTGCGCCTTACGACGTCGAGATCCCGGAAGTGCCGGAAGTCGACCGCGCGGCCACGGCGCACTGATTTCGCAAGGAGCACGCGATGACCGTCAAGACCTTGGCAAAGCTGGTGGGCTACGGCCTCATCGCTGTGGTCGGCGCGATCTTTCTCGCGCCCCACTCGGGCGCCGAGAGCGCGTATCCCGAGCGCCCGATCACGATGGTGGTTCCGTATCCCGCGGGCGGTTCGGCGGACATCCTGGCGCGCACGCTGGGACAGAAGCTGGCCGAGCGGCTCGGGCAGCCGGTGGTGGTCGAGAACAAGGCCGGCGCTGGCACCGCCATCGGCGCGCGCTTCGTCGCTGGCGCGGCGCCGGACGGCTACACCTTGCTGATGGGCACGGTCAGCTCGCAGGCCATCAATCCCGCGATGAACAAGGTGGGCTACGACCCGGTCAAGGGCTTCACGCCCGTCGCGCCGCTGGCGTCCATCCCGTTCGTGCTGGTCGCCAACCCGTCGTTCGCGCCGAAGAACCTGGCCGAGCTGCTCGCGCAGGCCAAGGAACGTCCCGGTGAGCTGGCCTATGCTTCTGCCGGGCCGGGCACGTCGAATCATCTTGCCGGCGAACTGCTCGCAAGCGCGGCCGGCGTCAAGCTGCTTCACGTTCCCTACAAGGGCAGTGCGCCCGCGCTGAACGACGTGCTGGCCGGGCAGGTCCCGCTGATGTTCGACCTGCAGGCCACCGCATTCCCCAACGTTCGCTCCGGCCGGCTGAAGGCGCTGGCCGTCACGGGAAAGACGCGCAGCGAACTGCTGCCCGACGTGCCCACGGTGATGGAAAGCGGTCTGCCGGACTACGAGGTGACGGCGTGGTTCGGCGTCTTCGCGCCGGCGGGGTTGCCCAAGCCCATCCGCGATCGCCTCAACCAGGAGATCTCTGCCGTCGTCGGCACGCCCGACATGCAGAAGCGGCTCAACGCGCTGGGCGCGGTGCCCGAGCAGGATTCGCCCGAGAAGTTCGCCGCCTTTGCCCGGAGCGAAGCCGACAAGTGGGCGGGCGTGCTCAAGAAGGCCGGCCTCGCCGAATGAGCTGCAGAGCGCAGGCGAGTCGCCCATGACCGCATCGACGATGCGGGGGCCGGAAGGGCCGTCCGAGCTGCGAGCCCTGTTGGCCGAATTGGGCCCGCGCTGGGGCTCGGACCTGCCGGGCCACAGCCAGCGCGTCAAGGACGCCTACGCGCCGCTGTTGGCCGCCGCGCCGAAGTCCGGAACCGAGGTCGTGCGCGACATCGCCTACGGTGAGCATGCCCGGCAGGTGCTCGACATCTTCCGTCCTGTGCACGCGCGGCAGGCGCCGGTGGTCGCCTTCGTGCACGGCGGGGCCTTCGTGCGCGGCGACAAGCGCGCCAGCGCCGAGATCTACGACAACGTGTTGCACTGGTTCGCCCGTCAGGGCTTCGTTGGCGTCAACATCGAATACCGGCTGGCACCCGAGGCGCGACATCCGGAGGGCGCGAGGGATGTGGCGCAGGCCATGGCTTGGCTCGGCGACCACGTCGCCGAGTTCGGCGGCGATCCTGCCCGCATGCTGCTGATCGGCCATTCGGCGGGTGGAACGCATGTCGCGACTTATGCCTTCGATCCGGCGCTCGGGCCCGGCGTTTGCAAGGCCCGCGCGATTGTCCTGGTGTCGGCCCGCCTGCGCGCCGACCAGTCACCCGAGAATCCCAATGCGCGTGGCGTCGCGGCCTATTTCGGGGACGATGCGACCGCGTACGAACGCCTGTCGCCGATGGCGCATGCTGCCGGCAGCGAAGTTCCGGTCTTCATCGTGACCGCCGAGTTCGAGAATCCGCTGCTCGACGTCTACGGGTTTGATTTTGCGCAACGTCTTGCAGCGGCCCGCGGAAATGCGCCGCGCTTCCTGCAGATGCGGGGTCACAATCACATGTCGATCGTCGCGCACTTCAACAGCGCGGAAGAAAGCCTGGGCCGGGAGATCCTCGACTTCTTTGCCGCGCTGCCGGAACAGGGAGAGCGGTAGAGGGGTTCGTCGATCGCTTGAATTCCGTGCGCGCGGCCCGACATGTCGGGAAACGGAGCTTTTCATGCGTCAAGACAAACTCACCACCAAATTCCAGGAAGCGCTCGGCGATGCCCAGTCGCTGGCACTCGGCAACGACAACGCCTACATCGAGCCGGTCCATCTGCTGGCCGCGATGCTGCGGCAAGACGAAGGCCCCCGTGCGCTGCTCGAGCGCGCCGGCGTCAACGTGTCCGGCCTCACGCAGTCCGCCGAGGCCGCCATCAAGAAGCTTCCCCAGGTGCAAGGACACGACCAGGTACAGGTCGGCCCGGAACTCGGCAAGTTGCTGCAAGCCACCGAAAAGGAGGCCATCAAGCGCAACGACCAGTTCATCGCCGGCGAACTCTTTCTGCTGGCGCTCGCCGACAGCAAGGCCGACGTCGGCAACCTGGCGCGCAGCCACGGCCTGACGCGCAAGTCCATCGAGACAGCCATCGACGCCGTGCGCGGCGGGCAGGGCGTCAACAGCGCCGACGCCGAAGGCCAGCGCGAAGCCCTCAAGAAATACTGTCTCGACCTGACCGAGCGTGCCCGCCTCGGCAAGCTCGATCCCGTGATCGGGCGCGACGAAGAAATCCGCCGCGCCATCCAGGTGCTGCAACGCCGCACCAAGAACAACCCGGTGCTCATCGGTGAACCCGGCGTGGGCAAGACGGCGATCGTCGAAGGCTTGGCGCAGCGCATCGTGGCCGGTGAAGTGCCCGAGTCGCTCAAGGGCAAACGGGTGCTGTCGCTCGACATGGCGGCGCTGCTTGCCGGCGCGAAGTTCCGCGGCGAGTTCGAAGAGCGTCTGAAGACCGTGCTGAACGAGCTCGCCAAGGACGAAGGCCAGACCATCGTCTTCATCGACGAGCTGCACACCATGGTCGGTGCCGGGAAGGCCGAAGGCGCCATGGACGCGGGCAACATGCTCAAGCCGGCGCTGGCGCGCGGCGAGCTGCACTGCGTGGGCGCCACCACGCTGGACGAATACCGCAAGTACATCGAGAAAGACGCCGCACTCGAGCGCCGCTTTCAGAAGATCATCGTCGGCGAACCGAGCGTCGAAGCGACCATCGCCATCTTGCGCGGCTTGCAGGAAAAATACGAAGTGCACCACGGTGTCGACATCACCGACCCGGCCATCGTGGCCGCGGCCGAGCTGTCCGACCGCTACATCACCGACCGCTTCCTGCCCGACAAGGCGATCGACCTGATCGACGAGGCCGCGGCCAAGATCAAGATCGAGATGGATTCCAAGCCCGAGGTGATGGACCGGCTCGACCGCCGCCTCATCCAGCTGCAGATCGAGCGCGAGGCCGTGCGCCGCGAGAAGGACGAGGCATCGCAGAAGCGTTTCAGCCTGATCGAGGACGAGATCGCCAAGCTGCAGAAGGAGATCGCCGACTTCGACGAGATCTGGCAGGCCGAGAAGGCCCAGGCCCAGGGCAGCGCGCACATCCGCGAAGAGATCGACAAGATCAAGTTCCAGATTGCCGAGTTCACCAGCAAGGGCGACTTCAACAAGGTGGCCGAGCTGCAATACGGGAAGCTCCCCGCGCTCGAAAAACGCCTCAAGGAGGCGCAGGACACCGAAGCCAACAAGGGCAAGTCGAGCGCGCCCACGCTGCTGCGCACCCAGGTCGGCGCCGAAGAGATCGCCGAGGTGGTCGCGCGCGCCACGGGCATTCCCGTCTCCAAGCTCATGCAGGGCGAGCGCGACAAGCTGCTGCACATGGAAGAGAAGCTGCACGAGCGCGTGGTCGGGCAGGACGAGGCGATCGGTGCGGTTGCCAACGCCATCCGTCGCTCGCGCTCGGGCCTGTCCGATCCCAACCGGCCGACCGGCTCGTTTCTGTTCCTCGGCCCGACGGGCGTGGGCAAGACCGAGCTGTGCAAGGCGCTCGCCGGCTTCCTGTTCGACAGTGAAGACCACCTGATCCGCATCGACATGAGCGAGTTCATGGAAAAGCATTCGGTGGCGCGGCTGATCGGTGCGCCTCCCGGGTACGTGGGCTACGAAGAAGGCGGCCACCTGACCGAGGCGGTGCGGCGCAAGCCTTACAGCGTGCTGCTGCTCGACGAGATCGAAAAGGCGCACCCGGACGTGTTCAACGTGCTGCTGCAAGTGCTTGACGACGGACGCCTCACGGACGGCCAGGGCCGCACCGTGAACTTCAAGAACACGGTGATCGTGATGACCAGCAACATCGGTTCGCCGATCATCCAGTCGATGGTCGGGCGGCCGGGTGAGGAAATCAAGGACGCCGTCTGGGACGAGCTCAAGAACTACTTCAGGCCGGAATTCCTGAACCGGATCGACGAGACCGTGGTGTTCCATGCGCTCGATGCGAAGAACATCGAGGCCATTGCGGGCATCCAGCTCAAGGTGCTGCAAGACCGTCTGGCCAAGATGGATCTCGGCATCGACGTGTCGCCGGCGGCGCTGGCCGAGATCGCCAAGGTCGGGTTCGATCCGGTGTTCGGCGCGCGGCCGCTCAAGCGGGCGATCCAGCAGCGCATCGAGAACCCGCTGTCGCGATTGCTGCTCGACGGGAAGTTCGTGCCCAAGGAAACGATCTACGTCACCACGGATCCGATCCAGGCACCGGGCCAGTTCAGCTTCAGCAAGACCGGGGAACCAACAGCCGAAGCGGCGGCCTAACGCCGATGTTCAATTTTCTCTTGCGCGTCGTTCTGTTCCTCCTCGGTCTCGTGTTCGCGGCGAGCCTGGCCGTGGCCGTGCTGCTGCTGGCCGCGGTGTGGGGTTTGCGCTACGGCTGGGCGCGGCTCACCGGCAAGCCGGTGCAGCCGTGGGTCATGCGCTTCGATCCGCGCGGCGGTTTCGACATGTTTCGCGGCGCAGCCCGCCCGCGTGGGCCGAGCGCGGCCGACGTCGCAGCCGCGCGCGCCATGGGTGAAACCGACGACAGCCCGGTGCGCCCCATCGATGGCACGGTGACCGACGTGCAGGCCCGGCCCGTGCGCGGCGACTGAGGCTCGCGGCTGCCGTGTCGATCCTCGTCGATCCGCAGCAGGTCGAATTCACGGCGATCCGCGCGCAAGGCGCGGGCGGTCAGAACGTCAACAAGGTGTCCAGCGCGGTGCATCTGCGCTACGACATCCCTGCGAGCTCGCTGCCCGAAGACGTGAAGGAGCGGCTGCTTGCGCTGCGCGACAGCCGCATCACCCAGGAGGGCGTGCTGGTGCTCAAGGCGCAGCGTCACCGCAGCCAGGACATGAACCGAGCCGACGCCTTGCTGCGGCTTCAGGAACTCGTCGACAGTGTCGCCGTACCGCCGCGCGTGCGGCGGCCGACCCGCCCCGGGCGCGCAGCGCGCCAGCGCAGGCTGGACAGCAAAGGCCAACGCTCCGAGATCAAGGCGCTTCGGTCTGCGGTGAAAGACTGACTTCCAGGCTCGCCAGAGCTTCGGCATCGGTCCGATAGACGAAGAGGAGCGGCCCGGGCGCCAGCAGGCCGGCGCGCTCGAGCAAGAGCTGCACCGGCAGCTTGAGCCCGCTCAGGTGCAGCCGCACCCCTTTGGATTCGAGCAGGCGCCGCACCGCGCCGAAAATCTCCGACCCCGTCACGTCGATGCGGTTGATCGGCTGGGCGAAGAGGCACACGTCGGTGAGGTTCGGACGCTCCGCGAGCGCGGTGGTGATGTTGCGCTCGAGCGTGCTGGCGGTTGCGAAGTCGAGCGGTGCGTCCATGCGCAGTGCGTAAAGCGTCGGCGCGAGCGCGGGCAGATTCCAGATGCCGCGATCGCGCAGGCTGCCGTCGGGGTGCAGGCCGACCTCGATGATGCGCGGGTGCAGGTGCCCGTACATGAAATGGCCGAGGCTCATCAGCAAGCCGGCCAGCACGCCCCAGTAGATCGAAGGCGAGGTCAGAACGGTGAGCACGAACGTCACGCCCGCGGTCACCGCCTCGATGCGGGAGACGCGCCACAGCGCGACGAACTGTTGCGGCCGCACCAGGCCGAACATGGCGATCACCACGATCGCCGCGAGCACCGACTGCGGCACGTGATAGAGCAGCGGCATGGCCCACAGCAGGGCGGCGCCGATGAGCAGCACGCAGGCCACCGTGGCCCACCCGGTCTGCGCGCCAGCGTACAGGTTGATGGCCGAGCGCGAGAACGAAGAGCTCGTCGGGAAGGCGCCCGAAAACGCCGATGCGATCTTGGCAAGCCCCTGGCCGATCAGGTCCTGGTTTTCGTTCCAGAGCCGGCCGGCGCGCGCGTTGTCGACCTTGGCGCTCGACGCGGTTTCGAGAAAGCTCACCAGCGTGATCATGATCGCCGGCAGGAGCAAGGCGCCGAAAGTGTCGAAGGGCAGCAGGCCGGGCCAGTAGAACGAAGGCAGGCCCGAGGGGAGGGTGCCGACCACCGCGCCGCCCTTGAGCGCATAGCCGAACAGCGCGCTGAGCGCTGCGGTGGCGCCGACCACCAGCATCGGTGCCGGAAAGCGCGGTATGCGCTGCTTGGCGACCCACAGCGCGGCCAGGCTGCCGAGACCGAAGGCGATCGCGATCAGGTCCGGCATCGGGCCCTGCAGCAGTTGGCTGGGCGAGCGGCCCGTGAAGCCGAAGAGCGCCGGCACCTGAGACAGCACGATCAGCACCGAGGCCGCCTGCGTGAAGCCCATCAGCACCGGCGAATTCACCAGCCGCAGCACCCAGCCGAAACCGCCGAAGCCGAGCACCAGCTGAATGGCACCGGACATCAGTGCCAGCCACACGGCCAGCTGGACCCATTCGCTGCTGCCGGGCACCGCGAACGGCCCGATCGATGCCGCCACCAGCAGGCTCGACAACGCCGTCGGTCCGACCGACAGCCGCGTCGATGCACTGAACAGGACGCCGATGAGCGCCGGAAGCAGCGAGGCATACACCCCAGTGACGAGCGGCATGCCCGCCAGCGCTGCGTAGGCCACGCCCTGGGGGATCACCATCAGCGCGACGGTGATGCCGGCCATGGCCTCGCCCGTGAGGAGCGCGCGATCGGGGCGCGGCCAGGTCAGGAAAGGAAACCAGCGTTCGAGCTTTTCGCGATTCAAGGAGAGTGCCATTCGGATGCGCGGCGAACGGTTGCGCCGCACGCGCCGATCATACGGGCGCCTACGACTTCCTCTTGTGTTGGAAGGAGGTCGGCGACTGGCCGGTCGCCGCCTTGAACATCGCGCAGAACGCGCTGTCGGTGGCATAGCCGCTCGCTGCGGCGACCTGGCTCACCGCCATGCCGCGCGCCAGGAGCGGCAGCGCATGCGCCAGCACCGCCTGCTGCCTCCATTGCTGCCAGCTCATGCCGAGCTGATCGCGGAACAGGCGCGCGACCGTTCGCTCGCTCGCGCCGATTGCCTTGGCGCGCTCGGTCAGCGTTTCGCGGTTGGCCGGATTGCGCAGCAGCGCTTCGCACAGGTGGCGCAGACGCTTGTCCGCGGGCAAGGGCACGTCGATGCGGATCTGCGTGGCGCGCTCGAGCTCGTCGACCAGGAGCGGCGCGATCCAGCGCTCGCGCTGCGCGGCATGCGGGTCGGCCGGTTGCAGGCCATCGGGCGTGGTGTCGAGCGACAGCATCAGGGCACGCAGCAGGGGGCTGATCTCGAGCACCTCGCACTTTTCCCACGCCGGCCCGAGCCAGGTGTGCAGGTAGACAGTGCGCAGCTCGGCGTCCTCGATCAGGGTGATGCTGTGGGGCATGTCGGCCGGCACCCAGAGTGCGCGCGACGGCGGCACGATGTAGCTGCCGTCCTGCGTGCTCAGGCGGATCACGCCGCGCGTCGAGTAGGTGAGCTGCGGCCACGGGTGGGTGTGCAACTCGACCAGCGTGTCGGCCTTGAGAAAGACCTCTTTGGCGCGCAGCGGGCGGACCGCGTCCGGCGCATAGAGATGCGGTGTTTGCGGCCCGATGCGCAGCGTGGCGGCAGCTGGGGAATCGTCGCCGCGCGCTGTCGCCGCGGCAGTCGGAAGATCGGATGCACCGGAAGGCATGGTTTCGACAAAACTTGTCTCGGTATCGCCATTCTGCCGCAGCAGGACGGAATACGATCAGGGTCAACCCGAAGCATCCAGGCCTCGCACCCAGGCCCACTTTCATGTCCGCGACCGACTCTGCTGCCGATTCCCCCACCCTGCGCACCGACGCCAAGTTGATCGGTCTCGTCGGCCTCGCGCACGCCATCAGCCACTTCAGCCAGCTCATCCTGCCGCCGCTCTTCCCCTGGATCAAGGATGCGTTCAACGTGAGCTACACCGAGCTCGGGGCGGTGCTCACGGTGTTCTTCGTCGTCTCCTGCGTGGTGCAGGCCGCTTCGGGCTTCGTCGTCGACAAGCTCGGGCCGCGACCGGTGCTTTTCGCGGGGCTGGGCATGCTCGCGCTGGCGGCGTTCGGTTATGCGATGGCACAGAGCTACGCGATGCTGCTGGCCACCGCCGTGGTGGCTGGTGCGGGCAATGGCGTCTTCCACCCGGTCGACTACACGCTCTTCAACCGCAAGGTCGCACCGACCCGGCTCGGCCATGCCTACAGCGTGCACGGCATCACCGGCAGCCTGGGTTGGGCTCTGGCGCCCGCGCTCGTGGTGCCCATCGCAATGGCGTTTTCGTGGCGCATCGCGCTCGCGACCGCGGGGTCGCTGGCGGTGATCGTGATCGCGGTGCTCTGGTTCAACCGCAGCGTGCTCGCGCTCGACGTCAAGGCGGTGCAGAAGGCCACGGGTTCCAACGGCGCGGCCGAAGGTGAATTCGCTTTCCTGACGATCCCGGCCGTGTGGATGTGCTTCGGCTTCTTCTTTTTCTATGCGATGTCGCTGAGCGTCGTGCAGACCTTCGCACCCGCCGCCGCCGGGCAACTGCACGCAGCGCCGGTGGCGCTCGTCGCGGTGTGCCTCACCACCTACATGGTGGCCAGTGCCGGCGGCATGGTGCTGGGCGGCTTTCTGGCGTCCGACCCGGCGCGCTGCGAGCGCATCGTCGGCGCCGGCTTCGGTGTCGCGGCCGTCGTGGCCTTGTTGCTGGCGTTCGCGAGCTTTCCGGCGTCGATGGTGCCGGTGCTCTTCGGCGCGATGGGTTTCGCCGCAGGCATCGCCGGGCCGTCGCGCGATCTGCTCGTGAAGCGCTCGACGCCGGCCAATGCGTCGGGCCGCGTCTACGGTGTGGTGTACGCGGGCCTGGACATCGGCCAGGCGGTGGCGCCGCTGATCTTCGGCCGCCTGATGGACAACGGCCGATACACGGCCGTGATCCTGGGCCTGGCGCTGGTGCAGGGCGTGCTGATCGCGAGCGCCTTCAACGTTCGCCGCGCCCGCCGCGAGGTCTACGTGCCGGCGTCGGCCTGAGCGCGCTCAAGCCGCGGCGAGCGTCGCACCCAGGCGGTCGAGGTTCTCGATCGTCCGGGCACAGGCTTCGGCGACTTCGGTTCCCTTGATCGCGAAGTGCCGGTGGAAATACTTCCGGTGTTCCACATGTTCGTGGAAGTGATGTGGCGTCAGCACGGCCGACAGCATGGGCACATCGGTCTCGAGCTGCAACTGCATCAGCGCATCGACCACCGTGCTGGCGACGAACTCGTGACGATAGATGCCACCGTCGACCACCAGCGCACAGCCGACGATGGCGGCGTAGCGGCCGGAGCGCGCGAGCCGCTTGGCGTGCAGCGGGATTTCGAACGCGCCCGGCACTTCGAAGAGGTCGATGACGTCGCGTGCATGACCCTGGCGCTGCATTTCTTCGAGAAAGGCGTCGCGCGCCTGGTGGACGATGTCGGAATGCCATTGCGCCTGCACGAAGGCGATGCGCGTGCCGCGCCGGGTGCCGGCGTTGCCGACGGCGGAGAGGGGAAGGTCGTTGATCTGACTCATGGTTTGCCTTGAAAGGGTTGGCCTGAATCAGGGCGCACGAAGCCGTCACGAAAGGCAGGCGCGCGAACGCGGCTGCCCTCGTAGCGGAATCGCGCTCTCTTTCATCCGGACTGTGACCGTCGGCCCCGGGATCGCACCGGGTCTGCTGACCCCGCAACGCATGGCGCGCCGCGGGCGCTCGCGGGCTCGTGCGATGCGTGTCGCCACGCCATCGCCATCACCGCCGGTGGGGAGTTCCACCCCGCCCTGAGAACGCTTGCTCCGGCATTCGGCCGGAGCAGAAAAGATTGTAGGGACCCGTCGCGCGACGTGCAGTCGCCCAGGCGGCAAAGCCCTTCGGCCGGGGCCTAGTTGGCGGCCCGCTTCCGCGCTTCTTCTTCCACCAGATCCTTCTTCGACAGCTTGCCGACGGCCGTCTTCGGCAACTGGTCGCGCACCTCCAGCTCGCTGATCATCTCGTGCTTGCCGAGACGATCTTTCAGGAAGGCCTTGAGCGTCTCGAGGTCGAGCGGCGCGGAGCCGGGCTTCTGCACCACGAAGGCCTTGGGCGACTGGCCGCGGTATTCGTCCGGCACGCCGATCACGCAGGCCTCGGCAACCGACGGATGTTCGTAGATGGCCTCTTCGAGCACGCGAGGGTAGACGTTGAAGCCGCCGCACAGCAGCATGTCCTTGGTGCGGTCGACGATGTAGAGAAAGCCTTCGTCGTCGAAGCGGGCGACGTCGCCGCTCTTGAAGTAGCCGTCCGGCGTCATGGCGTCGGCCGTGGCCTGCGGGTTGTTCCAGTAGCCCTTCATGACATTCGGCCCGGTGACGCACAGCTCGCCCGGTTCGCCCGGCGCGACCTCGTTGCCCGAGCCGTCGAGCGCCAGCAGCTTGATGTGGATGCCGGGCAGCGGCATGCCGCACGAGCCGGCCTTGCGCTTGCCGCGCGCGGGCGTGAAGGTGCCCGAGGGCGAGGTCTCGGTCATGCCCCAGCCTTCGTTCAGGTGGCAACCGGTGAGGGCGAAGAAGCGCTGCTCCACCTCGACCGGCAACGGCGCGCCGCCGGAGCCGCAGAACTTGAGCGAGCGCAGATCGGTCGTGCTGGCCTTCGGGTGCGCCAGCATGCCCATGTACATGGTCGGCACGCCGGGGAAGACGGTGATCCGGCTGCCGGCGATTTCGTTGAACACCGCGTCGACATCGAACTTGGTGTGCAGCACCAGCGAAGCGCCGAGCCGCATGCCGAGCAGCATCGCCGCGCTCAGCGCATAGATGTGGAAGAGCGGAAGCACCACCAGGAAGCGTTCGACGCCTTCATCGAGGATCGGCGGGTTGCCCTTGGTCGATTCGAGGTATTGCGCACTCGCCGCGGCCAGGTTGGCGTGCGTCAGCATGGCGCCCTTGGGCAGGCCGGTGGTGCCGCCGGTGTATTGCAGCACCACGACTTCTTCCTTCAGGTCGCCGACCGGGTGACGGGTCACATGGCGGCCGTCGTTGTCGAGCAACTGCGCGAAGCTCAGGTGCTTGTCGTCCGAAGCCACCGGCGCCAGCAGTCCGGCGCCCTGGAGATGAGCGCGAACCGGCTCGGGCGCAGCGCTGAATTCGGGCAGGCTACCGACCACCAATTTCTGCAGGCGCGAGTGGCCGAGGATGCGAGCCATCTGCGGGTAGAGCACGGTGAGGTCGAGCGTCACCAGGATGTCGGTGCGGCTGTCCTCGACCTTGTGCGCCAGCACGCGCTCGGCGTCGAGCGGCGAGTAGTTGACCACCACGCCGCCTGCCTTCAGCACGCCGAAGAAGGCGATCGGGTAGTGCGGCGTGTTCGGCAGATACAGGCCGACGTGCACGCCCGGCCCCACACCCAGCGCCTGGAAGCCCTGCGCGGCCCGGTCGCTCAGTTCGCCCAGTTCCCGATAACTGATCACGCGGCCCATGAATTCGATGCACGGACGGTCGGGCCAGCGGGCCACGGCGTCGTCGAGGAACTGCGCAACCGGCATCAGTGGCAGCTCGGCGTCCCAGTGCATGCCGGGCGGATAGGACATGGTCCACGGGGTAGGGCGCTGCGCCTGGGATTGGGGCGAGTTCATGGTGTGTGTCTCCGGTTGTGTGGCCTCGCGGATTTCACACGATTTCTGGCAAATCACAACAGGCGTGACCCCGCGGATGGATGGCAGAGACACCTTGGCGACACGGGTGCGTGGCCCGCTGCCTGCGCACGCGGCTCGCAGCGCGCCGCCAGCGCTCGGGCCGGTTCAGGCGCGCAGCGTCACCACTTGTTGCGCAGCTCGCGCAGCTTCACGAACACGGTCTTGGGGTCCGGCTGCTCGGGCAGATCGGGAAAGCTGTCGCGCAGGGCGGCGATGACGCTGGGGCTGGTGAGCCGCAGGAAGGTGTTGATCTGCTTTTCTTCACCGAGCGTGGTGACGCGTGAGGTGGCCGGGTCTTGCCCCGTGACTTCGGGCAGCAGGGCCTGGGCGGCGGCATTGTCGGATTCGCGGTCGAGCGTGAAGCGCAGGTTGTTCTCGATGTAGTCGTGGCCGGGATAGACGCGCGTGCCCTCGGGCAACCGGGCGAGCTGGTCGACGAAGGTGGTGTAGAGGTCTTCGGCATTGCCGCCGTTGTGGCAGTTGCCGGCGCCAGCGTTGAAGAGCGTGTCGCCGGAAAAGAGGGCCGGCTGATCGGTGTGGGAGCGCAGGCAGATGTGGCACATCGTGTGGCCGGGCGTGTCCATGCATTCGAGCTCGACGGTCTTGCCGACCCGGATGACGTCGCCGGCACGCACGCCGCGGTCGACGCCCTCGATGCGCGCGCCCGCCAGGTGGTGGGCGATGACCTTGGCCCCGGTGGCGGCGACGACGGCAGCGTTGCCGCCCGTGTGGTCGTGGTGTTCGTGGGTGTTGAGGATCTGGGTGATGTCCCAGCCTTTGTCCTTGGCCGCGGCAAGACACTTCGCGTGGTCGAGCGGATCGATGGCCAGGGCTTCGCCGGTCTGCGGGCAGGCGATGAGGTAGTTGAAGTTGCGGTAGGCGTTGCCGGTCCAGATGCGTTCGACGAGCATGGCAGTCTCCGAGTGGTCAGGCGGTCATTCTAGGAAGCGCGGGATCTCCCGCGGCCCCCGCGGGAATGACAGACGACGACGCGCGAGGCGTCCTGCTACACGCAGCTGCGATGCCGCTCGATGCAGGTCGCCAGGGTTTCTTCGCCAGGGCGCTGCCACCAGTCGAGCTGCGAAAAGATCTCGACTTCGCTGAAGCCGTCGAAGCCGGCGCCTTCCATCCAGGCGCGGATCTTTCGGAGTTCGACGATGCCGTCGCCCATCATGCCGCGGTCGCTCAGCAGGTCGCGGGTGGGCGTGAGCCAGTCGCACACGTGGTAGGCGAGCAGGCGGTCTCGGCCGGCACGGGCGATCTGCTGCTTGAGTTTCGGGTCCCACCAGACGTGGTAGACGTCGACGGCGACGCCGAGCGCGCCCGTGCGTTGGGGATCGAGTTCGTCGCACAGGTCGAGCGCCTGCTCCAGCGTGTTGATGCAGGCGCGGTCGGCGGCCTGCATCGGATGCAACGGCTCGATGGCGAGGGGCATGCCGACCTCTCGTGCGTACCGAAGCGACTCCGCGATGCCGTCGTGCACTTCGGCGCGCGCACGGGCCAGATTCTTGTAGGCCGCTTTTCCTTCGAGCGCACCCGGCAGCGCGCCGACGACCAGGACGAGGCAGGGCGCATCCAGCGTCTTGGCTTCGTCGATGGCGCGGCGGTTGTCGTCGAGGGCAGCTCGCAGTCCGCTCAGGTCGGGCGCGGGGAAGAAGCCGCCGCGGCAGTAGCCGGATAGGCCGATGCCGTGGGCCTTCAGTTGCTTCGCGACACGGCCCAGCCCCACGGCCGCGACCTGGTCGCGCCAGGGGCTGATGGCGCCGATGCCATGGGCAGCGCACTGGTCGATGATGCGGTCCAGCGGCACTTCGGCGCCTTGCTGCTTGCGCAGGGTGGCGGTGTTGATAGACAGCCAGCGGTGGTCGGCAGAAAAATCTCGCACGGCGCCGACCTCAGCTTTCGACGCCATGCAGCGCGAGCAACGACTTCATGCGGCGTACCGCCAGCTCGGGCTGTTCCAGCAGGTTGGCTGCATCGGCGAGGCGAAAGAGTTCGGCCAGGTGCGGCAACGAGCGGGTGCTCTGCTGGCCACCGACCATCGCGAAGTGGCTCTGGTGCCCGTTGAGCCATGCCATGAAGACGACGCCGGTCTTGTAGAAGCGTGTCGGCGCCGCGAAGATGTGGCGCGACAAAGGCACCGTCGGGCCGAGGATGGCGTGGAACTTCTCGACACGGCCTTGCGCGAGTTCGGCCAGTGCGGCGCTGGCAGCCGGAGCGATGGCGTCGAAGATGCCCAGCAGCGCGTCGCTCTTGCCGTGGACTTCCTCGCTGCCCTGGCCGTCGCCGGCGATGAGTTCGGCGTAGTTGAAATCGTCGCCGGTGTACATGCGAACGCCTTTGGGCAGTCGCCGGCGCATGGCGATTTCCTTGTCCTTGTCGAGCAACGAGATCTTGATGCCGTCGACCTTCTCCGGGTGCGCGGCGATGATGCCGAGCGCCGTGTCCATGGCGCGGTCGACGTCGCCACTTCCCCAGTAGCCGGCCAGCGCGGGGTCGAACATGTCGCCCAGCCAGTGCAGGATCACCGGCTCTTTGGCCTGGCGCAGGATGCGCTCGTACACGCGCTCGTAGTCCGCCGGGCTGCGAGCCACGCGTGCCAGGGCCCGGCTTGCCATGACGATCAGTCGGCCACCCAGCGCCTCGATGGCTTCCATCTGCTCGTCGTATCCGCGCATGACGTCGTCGACGCTCTTCACCGCGTCGAGATCGAGATGGTCGGTACCGCAGCCGGACGCGACCAGGGCGCCGGGAAAATCCCGCGCCGCATCGACCGACCGGCGAATCAGCTCCAGCGAAGTCGGCCAGTCCAGGCCCATGCCGCGCTGCGCGGTGTCCATGGCCTCGGCCACGCCGAGGCCGAGCGACCAGAGGTGCCGCCGATAGGCGATGGTCGCGTCCCAGTCGACCGCACATTGCAGCCAGGGGTCGATGGCGGCCAGCGGGTCGGCGACCACGTGGGCCGCCGAGTACGCGATGCGGTCGAAGGGCACTCCGGCGGCGGGCCGCGCCGGCGCCGTGCCGCGCAGGGTGTAGGGCGCGAGCGTGCCGCTCGCGGTGGGGAGTGTGAGTGAGATCGGCATGGCCAGGGCTCAGATCGGCATCGGGGGAACGTCGATCCAGCGGCGTTCTTTCCAGGACGCGAGGGCGGCCTCGACGAGTTGCACGCCCTTGGCGCCTTCGGGCAGCGTCCACTTGTACGGCGCGTTCTCGCAGACGTGCCGGATGAAGTGTTCCCACTGGATCTTGAAGCCGTTGTCGTACACCTGCGAGTCGGGGATTTCCTGCCACTGGTCGAAGAAGTTCATGGTCTGCTTCTCGTCCGGATTCCAGACGGGTCGGGGCGTCGCCACGCGCGACTGGGCGCGGCAGCTCGACAGGCCGGCCACGGCCGAGCCGTCGGTGCCGTCGACGTGGAAGGTCACGAGGTCGTCACGCCGCACGCGCGTCACCCAGCTCATGTTGAGTTGGGCGATGACCGGCTCGCCGTTGTGGCCGGTGAGTTCGCAGGTGGCGTAGGCGGCATCGTCGGCCGTGGCCTCGTAGGGCTTGCCGTCTTCGTCCCAGCGCTTCGGAATGTGCGTGGTGCCCAGGCAAGAGACGGAGCGCACTTCGCCGAACAGGTTGTCCAGCACGTAGCGCCAGTGGCACATCATGTCGAGGATCATTCCGCCGCCGTCTTCCTTGCGGTAGTTCCACGACGGCCGCTGGATGGGCTGGAGGTCGCCCTCGAAGACCCAATAACCGAACTCGAGCCGCACCGACAGCATGCGGCCGAAAAAGCCGGCGCGGCGCAGCATGTCGAGCTTGCGCAGCCCGGGCAGAAAGAGCTTGTCCTGCACGGCGCCGTGCTTCCGGCCCGACTCTTGTGCGAGCCGCGCCACCTCGACCGCCTCGTTCAGGTTGGTCGCGATGGGCTTCTCGCAGTAGACGTGCTTGCCGGCGCGGATCGCCTTGGCCAGCAGCGTGGGTCGCATCTGCGTGGTGCCGGCGTCGAAGAAGACGGTGTCGTCCTTGTTCTGCAGCGCGGCATCGAGGTCGGTGCCCCAGCGCTGGACGCCGTGGGCCTTGGCGAGCGCCTCGATCTTCTCGGCATTGCGGCCGATCAGGATCGGGTCGGGCATCACGGTGTCGCCGTTCGAGAGCGTGACGCCGCCCTGCGCGCGGATGGCCTTGATCGAGCGGATGAGGTGCTGGTTGGTGCCCATGCGCCCGGTGACGCCGTGCATGATGATGCCGAGTCGTTGTTGTGTCATGTGTGATCTCCGTGAGAGGTGGGATGCGCCACGAAGTCCGTGGCGCGTGAAAGAGCTTCGAGGCTGTCGAAGTCCGGGTCGGCTGAATGCGCGAAGCCCGGTCCGGCGAGCGAGCCGAGGGCGATCCGGCCTTGCTGGATGGCGAGCCGGGCGTGGCCGTCGCTCGTCTCGTACAGGTCGGGATGCGCCGCGGCGAATCGTTGCTGCTCCGCCTCGGGCGCACCGCCGAAGCCGTCGACGTAGTGATGCCCGTTGCGTTCGCCGTGTCGCAGTCCGAGCAGCGCCGCCAGCGCCAGGTCTTGTTGCACGGCGAGCCCGGCCTGGCAGGTGAGGTCTTCGGCGGACATGAAGAAGCGGTGCTTCGACGCGTCCCGGTCGCCGCGTGCGTCGCGGTTCCAGAGGTCGCAGCGGGCGCGGTTGATGACGGCCTTGTAGAGCCCCTTGCAACCCTTGCTCGACACGCCGCGCCAGCCGTAGAGCCGGCCGAGGGCGAAGGCGTCGAGAGTTCCGTCGGCTTCGTCGAGCAGGAGCGGCGCGGGTGTGTCGAGCGTCACCAGCGCGGCATCGAAACTGGCGTCGCGCGCGAGCGGCTGCTCGATATAGAGCAGGGCATCCGGGCGCACGGCCAGGCGCGGCAGGCGGCGCAGCCCCTCGCACAGTTCGCCCAGCGCCGCGACGTCGGCGTATTGCTCGTTGCCGTCGAGGCTGAAACGGTGCTCGGGCTGCACTGCATCGAGCACCCGCAGGACGTCGTCGAGCCGCTGCAGATCGTCGGCCGGCCGCCCGCCGAGCTTGATCTTGAAATAGCGATGGCCGTAACGCTGCACCACGGCCGGCAGCGATTGGGGCAGCCCGTCGGCATGCTGCACGTCGCCCTCGAGGTCGTCGAGCATGCCGATCGTGTGTCGCGCGTCGATGGCGGGTTGCGCGGTGAGCGTCGCCAGCCAGGCGTTCCAGTCCCAGCCCTGCAGATCGTCGGCCACGGGCGTGTCGGTCAGCCCCACGAGGTTGTGCTGGAAGGCCCGGTAGAAAGACACGCCCGCCGCGCGGCACATGCCGTCGAGCACGGCGCGATCGAGCACGGACTGGCCGAAGGCGCTCGACAGCGCGGTCGAACCCCGCCGGGCGCCGGACGCCTTGAGAGCGTCGTAATGCCGCGCAAAGAGCCCGAAGGCACTGGCGGGCGCGTCGCCGGTGTAGGCCGCGGCCGCCGCTTCGATGGCCAACTGCAGGTCGCGCACGTTGTCCGCCTGGCTGCGGTCGGCGCGCTTGTCGAACCAGCGCGGGACCATCATTTCAGCCGCCCAGCCGGTGGCCGAACCGCGGCCTGCGCAGTCCACCTGCACGCGCACGAAGAGCTGGGGGCAGCGTGTGAGGACGACGGCGCCGAACTTGAACGGCAAGCGCAAGGACATGGGCCGCACGCCGCATTCGACGGCGGTCACGCGCACCGGCAAGGCGCTGCTCTGCGGGGTGGATGAGCTCACTTCGGTTCCGGCTCAGTGTGCGTCGAGGTTGCCCTGGGCGAAGAAGTGGGCGCGCAAGGTGCGCGCGTAGGCGGCGAATTTCTCGGTGCCCATCACATCGAGCGGCCGCGGCCGGGGCAGGTCGATGGCGTATTCGGCCGCGATCGACCCGGGCCGCTCGCTCATCACCAGCACTCGGTCCGACAGGAAGATGGCCTCGGGAATGCTGTGCGTGATCAGCAGCACGGTCTTGCCGGCCGTCATCCAGATGCGCTGAAGCTCGAGATTCATGCGCTCGCGGGTCATGGCGTCGAGCGCGCCGAAGGGCTCGTCCATGAGCAGCACCGACGGATCGTGCAAGAGCGCGCGCAGGATCGAGACGCGCTGCTGCATGCCGCCCGAAAGCTGCCACGGGTACTTGTCCTCGAAGCCCTGCAGGCCCGCCATGGCAATGAGTTCTGCCGCGCGCTTGCGCGCCGCCGCCATCGGCAGGCGCCGGATCTCGGCCTGCAGCAGGATGTTGTCGAGCACGCGCCGCCAGGGCAGCAGCAGGGCGTTCTGGAAGACGATGCCGACGTCGATCTGTGGGCCCTTCACGCTGCGGCCGGAAAGCAGCAGGTCGCCGCCGCTGATCGGCAGCAGCCCGGCCACCATCTTCATCAGCGTGCTCTTGCCGCAGCCCGAGGGGCCGACCACCGAAACGAACTCTCCTTCGCGGATCTGGAAGTCGAGCGGCTTGAGCGTCTCGACGTCGCCTTCCTTCGTGCGATAGATCTTGCTGACGCCGCGGCCCTCGATCAGCACTTTCGCGCTGGATGCCAGACCCTCGCGCGCCGCAGCCGGAGCGAGCTTGACGACGTTGCTCGTCACCTGGCTCATTTCGGCAGGAAGTCGTCCGTCACCCAGTCTTCGGCCTTGCCGCGCAAGGACGCGTCCAGGCCGCCGTACTGCACGAGCAGGTCAAGCGACTCGTTCACGTCCTTCATGGACGTACGCAAGGGGCGAAGACTCTTGGTTTCGGCCGTGTGATAGAGCGGCGTGGTCAACTTGATGCCGACCACCAGCGTGTCGCGCTGGCCGGCCTTGCTGTTGGCCGCGAGCATCGCGTCGATCGCTGCTTCGGGGTTCTTCTCGGTCTCCTCGAAGGCCTTGGTGGTCGCGCGCAGGAAGCGCCGCACCAGGTCAGGCTTCTCGGCCAGCGTTTCCTTCTGCGCGATGATCCCCGAGCTGATCAGGCTCACGCCGTAGTCCGCGAAGCGGATCACGTGAACGGGTTTCTTGGTGGCGTCCTGGATCTTGATGTTCTGGTCCATCACGTAGCCCAGGAGCAGGTCGGCCTGGCCGTTGATGACCGCGTTGAGCTTGGTCTGGCCGTCGCCCGAGACCACCTTGTACTGGTCTTCCTTGAGCCCCGTCTTCTTCAGGAAGAGCGGCCAGATCTGGCTCATGGAGTCGCCAGGCGTCATGGCGATGGTCTTGCCGACGATGTCCTGCGGCTTGTCGATCTTCTTTTCGGCGAGGCCCATCACCGACATCGGGCTCACCTGCAGCGCCACGCCCACGGCCTTGACCGGCGCGCCCTTGGTCGCGGCCTTGATCATGGTCGGCACGTCCGCATAGCCGAAAGTGGCCGACTTGGCAGCCACGGCCTGGATCGTCACCGCCGAGCCGCGGCCTTCCTGGATGTCGAGGTCGATGCCCTCGGCCTCGTAGAAGCCCTTGGCCTTGCCGATGAAGAAGGGCGCGTGTTCGCTGTAGACGTACCAGTTGAGGAGCAAGGTGACCTTGTCCTTTTGCTGCGCGACGGCGCTGGTGGCCAGCCCGGCGGCCAATGCGGCCGCGCCGACGGCCCGAATCAGATTGCGACGTTCCATGCTTGTCTCCTGTTGATGTTGCTGAGTGAAAGTTGCGGTCGGGTCAGGACTTGCGGTTAGGTCAGGACGTGACCTGAAGATCGTGCCGCTGCGATGTGTGCCACGGCATCAGCCAGCGTTCGCACAGCTCGACCGCCAGGAAGAGCAGCACGCCCATCATCGACAGCACGACGAGCGCGGCGAACATCAGCGGCAGGTCGAAGGTGCCGGTGGCCCGCTGCAGCACGAAGCCGATGCCCGAGTTGGATCCGACGAACTCGCCGACCACCGCACCGACGACTGCGAGCGTGACCGACACCTTGAGACCGCTGAAGATGGACGGCAAGGCCTGCGGCAGCCGGAACTTGAGAAAGATCTTCAAGGGGTTGGCGCCCATCGACCGCGCAAGGTCGATGACCTCCGGCTCCACCGACTTGAAGCCCTGCACCGTCGACACCACCACCGGGAAAAAGCCCAGCAGGAACGCCGCGATGATCTTGGGCACGATGCCGAAGCCGAACCAGACCACGAAGAGCGGCGCGATCGCCACCTTGGGCACGGACTGCGAAAACACCAGCAGCGGGTAGACGAAGCTCTCGACGGTGCGCGAATAAGCGATCCACATCGCGACCGGCACGCCGATCACCGCCGAAGCGACGAAGCCGCCGAGCGTCGCGTAGAGCGTTGGCAGGCTCTGCTTGAGCAGCATGGGCCATTCGGCGCCCAACTGCTTCACCACCGCCAGCGGTGGTGGAATGAGATAAGGCGGAATTCGAAAGACGCGCACCGCCAGGTCCCACAGCACCAGCAGGACGACGATGAGCCAGAAGGGCCGGGTGGCGGGGTGCAGGATCCAGCGCTGCATCAGGACA
>JAHJOG010000260.1 GCA_018820395.1 Gammaproteobacteria bacterium
CGCCTCGGCGGCACCGCCGCGCGCCACGCGCAGTTCGTCGGCCCACACCGGCACGGGCGGAAGCGGCGCTGCCGCATCGTCCGCGGCGGTGAGCGCCTGCGCCAGCGCCTGGTGAAAAGCGTCGGAGACCACCAACAGTTGCGCCTTGGAGGATTCCAGCTGGGGTGCGAACTTGGCATCCAGACTGTTCCAGTTGGTGTCTGCCGCAATCTCGGAGCTTTGCTGCTGCCAGCGCTCGACGTCGGCACGAAGGCCTTCGTCGGCGGCCTGCGCGTCGCGCCAGCTCTTGGTGGACAGCACTTCGAATCGCTGCGCCAGCAACACCGCGGCTTCGCGATGCACCTGCGCGCGATGCTGAAGGTCTTCAATGCCCTTGACGCGATCGGCCAGTTGGGCCTTGATGCCGGCCAGCGGCTCGCGCGAGAGCGGTGCCCCGGCCTTGGCCGCGTCGCGCTGCCAAGCCAACGCGTCGGCGATGTTGAGTTTGACCTGCGTCAGCAGGGTTTCGGCTTTCTGGGTCCATTCAGCGGCGATCGCTTCCTGGCCCTTGGCGCGCTTGATTTCGTCGAGCTTTTCGCGCAACAGCCGTGCGGCGCCCTTGTCGCGTCCGCTGAGTTCCTTGAAGACCTCCTGCATCTGCTCGGGCGAGGGATTGCTGGCAATCCAGTCGCGCACACGCTGCGCGCGCTCGCCGGAGGTGGGCGCGGTGAAAGCGCCGCCGGTCATCGTGTCGAGGGACTGAAGGTCGTGGGACTTGGTCGTGGAGGGAGTCACTGCGCGGTTCGCTCTGGGAAAAAGAAATGCAAAGGCGCCGGCATGGGCCGGCGCAACGTCATTTTCACCGACTTGCAAAAGCCCGGGTCAACGGCGCTCCAGATTCAGTTCGACCCGGGGCTGCCAGTCAGCGTCGGTGGGCCGCGTCTGCACGGCGCCCATGAAGATTCGATCGGTGGTCACCTTGCGTTCGAGCATGCCGTCCCGGACAGCCGTGGCCCGCTCGAGCGCGAGCTTGCGCATGGCTTCCGCGTCGACCGGAATGCTGTTCATCAACAGCTTTTCCATCTCGTCTGTCGGAACGTCCTTGGCCAGCCCGATGAGATTGCGCGGCTTTTCGACGTCGGAGCGCTTGTAGACGCTCGCCAGCAGTTCGGGGTATTCGGCATCGGTCACGGGGGTGACGTCGCTGGCCGGCTTGCCACCACGGACTTCGGCGCGGCGCTTTTCCGCCTGCACCATGCGGCGAAGCTGCTGACGCTGGAACGCAGTGCGCTCCTTGTCTAGGCTGGCCGAGCCGACCACAGTCATTTCGAGCTTGGGTCTTTCGGTCAAGGCCTTGGCCAGCTTGTCGAGGGCTTCCTTCGCGGCAGCGGACAGCTCGGCGCTGCCGGCCTCGAATCCAATGGCGTTCGACTCGCCACCGCCGGCGCCGAGACCGCCCGTGAGCAATGCGAAAGGCGCCGTGACCGCCTTCACCACCAGGTTGCCGATGGCCTTGAGCACCAGCGAGCCGATGCTGAACTGAGGGTCGTTCAGCGATCCGCTGATCGGGAAATCGATGTCGATGTTGCCGTCTCTGTCGGCCAGCAAGGCCACCGCCATGCGCACCGGAAGGCTGTTGGGCGCGTCCTTGACTTCGTCGCCGAACTGCAGCCGGTTGAGCACCAGCTTGTTGGTGGCCGTCAGCCTGCCGTCGACGATCTTGTAGCTCACGTCCATGCTCAGCTTGCCGCGCTCGATGCCATGCCCGGCGTAGCGCACCGAATACGGCGACAGCGGCGGCAGGTCGAGGTCGCGCATCTTGGCGGCGATGTCGAGTTCGAGCGGCTGGGCCAACGGATTGATCTTGCCCGTGATGACCAGGGCGGCGGTCTGCTGGGCCTTTCCACGGAGCTCGAGGTCGGCCATCTCGGGGCTCCCGCCCTGCGCAGCGGTCGAGAAGGAACTGAGCGTTCCGGCGAGCTCGGTCAGATCGGCGGAATAGTTCGGTTTGACGAACAGATCGGTGAAGTCGATCCTGCCGTTCACCAGATTGATTGGCCCGAACGCGATGACCGGCGCTGGCCCGCTCTTGTCGGACGCCTGCTTCGACGACCCCTTGGGCCGCGCCGCCGGCGCTTCGGCAATGGCGTTGGCCTCTGCAGGGACCGGCGGCCCGCTCGACGTCGCGTCCCCGCCGTTCGCGGTGGTGACGGTGGAGCCGCCGAGGGTGCGCCGCGTCGCCTTTTGGGCCGATGCGTCGCCACCGCCCGCGACTTCGCCCGGCTTCTTGGTGAGCTGCTGCAGGTTCAGCGTGCCGTCGGGCTGCACGATGACCCGGGCGAAGAAATCCGTCAGCGTGGTGTTGCGCACGTCCAGCTTGAGAGGTGCGCCAGGCGACATGTCGAACTGGACGCCCTTGAGGTCGAGCGCCTTCCACGACAACAGCTGATTGCTTCGGTTGGCGCCGGGCGTCTGCGTCAAGCCAGCCGAACTGTTGGCCCGGAAGTTGTCGAGCCCGCTGTCTCCGGCGGCCTTCAGCACGATCCCGGCCGGCGTCATCGCAAACTTGAAGCTGCCGCGGTAGTCCACGAAAGCCCGCCGGATGTCGAGATTGACTGGATCGCCGAAGTAGGCCTTGAAGGCGTGCACCGGCAGAGCGCCGATGTCGAGCTGCCCTTCCGCCGACACCGGCTTCAGCACCACCTTGCCCTTGTAGTCGAAGCGCCCTGCTTCCGCGCGTCCCGCGCCCAAGCGGCCGGACACCTGGACGGGCGACGCGGTGTCGCTGTCGGGAACGATCTGACTGGCATTGACCTTGAGCGCGCTGATCTCGAACGCAGCGGGGGTCGGTCCGGCCTTGTCGGAATACGACAGCGAACCGTTTTCCACCGCGAGCTTGGCGATGGAGAGTTTCCACGGTGCGGCCGGCGTCTTGGGAGCTGGTGTCGCAGAAGTCGTGTCGGTCGGGGTGACTGCCGTCGAGGGCAGCGCCGCATCGGGCGCTTGCTTGCCGGGCGGCGACGCGGGGTCGCCGTTGCTCGACTCCTTGGCCGCCGGTGCGGCAGAAGTCGTCTTGAGCCACCCTTCGTACATCCAGCGCTTGTCGTCGCCCCGCTCGACTCGAAAGCTCGGGCGAACCGCAGCCAGCGATCCAATGGCGACGGTGCGCTGAGCCAGGTCGACGTCGGTGTCGAGCAATTCGAAGCGGCCGACGCTCGCCAGCGAAGTCTTGGCCCGCGTCAGCGCGAGTTCGTCGGCGGTCAACCGCGCAGCATGAATTTTGAGATCGGGCCGCGTCCATGCGATCTCTACCGCTCCGCCCAGCTTGCCGTTGAGTTCGGGCTCTAGCATGGAAGCCAGATACGGCCGTGCCACCGCAAGAGGAAGGCCTTCGAGTTCGGCCTGGACCTTGGCCGCCTTGTCCGTCGCCTCGCCGCCGAACTTGATCGCCGCGCCGGAGACGTCGAGCGAGCCGCTGAACTTGGCTGGATTGTTCATTGGCCACGTGATCGCGCTGGCCTCGAGGTTGAGCTGCTTGGCGTCGACGGCGGCTTGGGGCGTGGTCGTCAGGTCGCGCCAACCGACTTCTCCTTGCCGGAGCGCCACCTTGTCGATCTGGATCCGCCAGGCGGTCGGCGCTGCGGGGGCAGTCGCTTGAGTTGCAGCTGGCGCTGCAGGCGCCGGTGCCGGCTGCGGCGTGCCAGCCGAGGTCGATGCCGATGCCGACGCGGGTGCAGGTGCAGGTGCAAGTGTCGGTGCCGCACCGAGCGCGGCCGCGGTCGCTACGGTCGGCGGTGCAGGTGCCGGCGCTTCGCTGCCCTTTGCCGGCCCCGAGGCAAGCAGGTTCAGCTGGCCGGCTGCATCGCGCGCTACGACGGCGTGCGGGGCATCGAGCGTCACGCTGGAAAGATGAACGAACTGCTCGAGCGGCTTCACGTCGGCGAGCGCCAGCTTGAGCGAGTCGAACTGCAACAGATCGCGGCCCCTCGCGTCGCTCATCTTGACCTCGCGTGCGCCGACCTCGCCCGAGATCTTCAGCCCGGTACGCGTGGTCCGCTCGAAGTCGATGTCCAGCTTGGCGTCGAGCTTGCCAGACTGCAGCACCACGGGCAGCCCGCTCGGGATGTAGCCGAGAAAGGGCTGCAGATCGAGGCCTTCGAAGTTGAGCTGGAAATCACTCTTGCGGTTGTCGGCGAACGGCGTCGTGAAGCCGCCGGAGTCGAACTGGCTGCCATTGAGCACGAAGGCCAGCTTCGGCTCGGTCTTGACCTCCCGCTCGGCCGGAAGCGTGCTGAGAAACGGAATCTTGAGGGTGAAGTCGCGCAACTCGTGGTCACGCTTGACGGCCTTGTCGTGAAAGTCGAAAGCGCCCTGCGTCACGCGGATGTTGTAGACCGCGAACCGGGGCGGCTCGCTGTCCTCGGGCTTGGGGGGCGCAGGCGGTGCGCTGGCCAGCTTGGCCAGGATGTCGTCGAAGTCGAATTTGCCATCTGCCAGCCGCGTCACCTGCACCACCGGCGCCTCGACACTCAGGTCGTCGATCACCGGCCCGAGACGAAGCACGGACTGCATTTCCGCATTGGCATGGATGCGCGCGATCGCGAGTTGGGCACCGCTCCCGTCTGCAGTGGCAACGCGCAGATCGTTCAATGTGACTTCGAGCGTCCACGGCTTGAATTCGATCTTGCCGATGGTCACTGTGCGCCCGAGTTTTTCGCTCGCGATCTTCTGGATCTGGCTCTTGGCGATGGGTGGTACGGCAAGCCACAGGAGGGCCCACAACGCAAGCCAAGCCAGCACCGCGTAGGCAGCGCGCCGCGCCCATCTGTTGTGTCTCAGTTGTCTCAAGAAATCAGCGTTCATTCGGGGTGAGTGTGCCGCAGTTCAAGAGCGTTCCCCACAAACAAGAAAGCCCGGAAGTTCGACTCGCGTCTGGCTTCCGGGCTCGATGGCGGGCGAAACACCCAAGCCATCTTTTCGCGTGCAGGAAAGATGAACGTTTCCCACATGCTGGCAGCAAGAGATTGCCGCCATTTGGACCTTGGCCGCTGAGCCGCCGATTCGACTCGATGGACTACCGGACCAGGTTGAGCACCTGCATGAGCAGGCAGGCTCAGGTTAGACCTGCCAACGCGCCATGGCAAATGAGCTTTTCAATCGATGTCGCAGTCGCGATTGCGTACGACATGGAGCCTACGACATATTGCGTCTATAGCATAAACAGTCCGATCGTTATGCTTGACCGGGTATTTGGCCGATCCTAAAATCGTCCGGTTCTTCGGAACGGTCAACTATTTCACGGACAGCAGTCTGACCTTCCCAGGCGATCGCGACTCTTTCATGTCGTCGCGAGCCCGGACAAGGTATTCCCCACACGCCGTTGCTTTCGATCGCCGCCCCCTCGGTGCCGATCCGGACGCCGCCAGAAAGGACAAGCATGAAACAGGCGGTCGACGCCACCCTTCGCGGGTTCAGGACCTTCGTGTCCGACATCGCTGACGGATTTTTCGAGATCGCGCACAACGGGTTGGCGCTGATCGGCGTGGCCATCGTTTGTTGCGCCATCGCGCTCGTTGCGCGACCCGACTTGCGTCAGGCGGGCGAAGATCAGCTCGCGAGCTGGTTGCAGTCGCGCAAGCCAGCACCGGTCGCCACCGACCTCGAACCCAGCGCCATCGAGCGGACCACCGCCGCCGACCCGCTCGAACTGCCCCGGCAGCAAGCCGCGGTGGCCTATTGGCTCAGCAAGAAGTACCGCGTGGCGGTCGAACCGCTGAGCGTCCTGGTGTCCGAAGCCTTCGACATCGGTAGGCAGACCAAGATCGACCCCACGCTGATCCTCTCGATCATGGCGGTGGAATCCAGCTTCAATCCCTTCGCACAGAGCCATGTCGGGGCCCAAGGGCTGATGCAAGTCATGACGCGCGTGCATGGCGACAAGTATGAAAGCGCCGGCGGGACGCTGACGGCTTTCGATCCGGTGACCAACATGCGCGTCGGCGTCAAGGTACTGCAGGAATGCATCGCCCGGGCGGGCTCGCTCGAAGGCGGGCTGCGGTACTACGTGGGCGCCGCGAACCTGGCGGACGACGGCGGCTACGCAGCCAAGGTCCTCGCAGAAAACGCCCGGCTTCGTCAGGTGGCCGGTGGGCATCTGCCCTCCGACCCGCCGCCACCGCCGCGAGCGATTCCGGTCAAGGCGCCGGCCAAGCCCGATGCAGGCACGCAGCGGGTCGCAATGCTCTCGAGTCTCCTGTCTTTTCGCTGACGCGGCCCGTCGTGCTCGGCTACACTCGTTCGGCACGCGACTGGCGATAGGCGCAGCCCTCTCGGGGCCTTGGCGCTGACGTGGAACACCACTGGGAAGCGTGCCGCCTAGGCGAGATTTCGCAGGCGTTCAGCCGTTCGCCTGGGCAGCCCTTGTTTTGGTTGTAGAACAAGGACCATCGTCTCTGAGGACTGCCATGTACCACCGCACCCATCTGGTCGAACAGACCGATCCTGAGATCTGGGCCGCCATCCAGGCCGAGCATGCCCGCCAGGAACAGCACATCGAGCTCATCGCGAGCGAAAACTATGCCTCCCCGGCCGTCATGGCCGCCCAAGGCTCGCAGCTGACCAACAAGTACGCAGAAGGCTATCCGGGCAAGCGCTATTACGGTGGTTGCGAGCACGTGGACGTGGCCGAGCAACTCGCCATCGATCGCGTCAAGCAGCTCTTCGGCGCCGACGCGGCCAACGTGCAGCCGCATTGCGGCGCATCGGCCAACGAAGCCGTCATGCTGGCCTTTCTCAAGCCCGGCGACACCATCATGGGCATGAGCCTCGCCGAGGGCGGCCACCTGACGCACGGCATGCCGCTCAACATGAGCGGCAAGTGGTTCAACGTGGTGAGCTACGGCCTGAACGACCAGGAAGCAATCGACTACGACGCGATGGAGCGCAAGGCGCACGACGCGATGCCCAAGCTCATCATCGCCGGGGCTTCTGCGTACTCGCTCAGGATCGATTTCGAACGCTTCGCCAAGGTGGCCAAGGACGTGGGCGCCATCTTCATGGTCGACATCGCGCACTATGCCGGCCTGGTCGCCGCCGGCGTCTACCCGAATCCCGTGCCGCATGCCGATGTGGTCACCTCCACCACCCACAAGAGCCTGCGCGGCCCGCGCGGCGGCATCATCCTGATGAAGTCGCAGCATGAGAAAGCCATCAACAGCGCGATCTTTCCGGGGCTGCAAGGCGGCCCCCTGATGCACGTGATCGCGGCCAAGGCGGTGGCGTTCAAGGAAGCGCTGGCGCCCGAGTTCAAGACCTACCAGCAGCAGGTGGTGAAGAACGCGCGCATCGTCGCCGAGACATTGACCGAGCGCGGCTTGCGCATCGTGAGCGGCCGGACCGAAAGCCACGTCATGCTGGTTGACCTTCGCTCCAAGGGCATCACCGGCAAGGAAGCCGAAGCGGTGCTCGGCAGCGCGCACATGACGATCAACA
>JAHJOG010000261.1 GCA_018820395.1 Gammaproteobacteria bacterium
CGACGAAGAGACCGGCTACATCCTCGACCTTGGCGTCGAATTCCGTGGCGGCCAGCGCATCGAATCCATGAAGGCCCTGATGGACGAAGGCTGGGACGCGATCTTCGTCGGCTGCGGTGCGCCGCGCGGGCGCGACCTCGACCTGCCCGGCCGGCAGGGGGCCGGCGCTCACATCCACATCGGCATCGACTGGCTGGCTTCGGTGTCGTTTGGCCACATCACCGAAATCGGCCGGCGCGTGATCGTGCTGGGCGGCGGCAACACCGCCATGGACTGCTGCCGCTCGGCGCGCCGGCTCGGCGGCGCCGACGTCAAGGTCATCGTGCGCAGCGGCTTCGACGAGATGAAGGCCTCGCCCTGGGAAAAGGAAGACGCGCAGCACGAAGGCATTCCGATCATCGACTTCCATGTGCCCAAGGCCTTCGTGCACGAAGAGGGCAAGCTGGTCGGCATGCGCTTCGAGCGCGTGCGCGCCGAGTACGACGCCGCCGGCCGCCGCTCGCTGGTGCCCACTGGCGAGCCGGACGTGTTCGTCGAATGCGACGAGGTGCTGGTGGCCGTCGGTCAGGAAAACGCGTTCCCGTGGATCGAGCGCGAGAGCGGCATCGAGTTCGACCGCGCAGGCCTGCCCGTGCTGGACGCGGCGAGCTTCCAGTCGAGCGTGGCCAACGTCTTCTTCGGCGGTGACGCCGCCTTCGGTCCCAAGAACATCATCACCGCCGTCGCCCACGGGCACGAGGCCGCGGTGTCGATCGACCGGCTGCTCAACGACCTGCCCGTCGGCGAGCGCCCCTCGCCGATGACCAATCTGGTGTCGCAGAAGATGGGCATCCACGAGTGGAGCTACGACAACGACACCTCGAACGACCTGCGCTACAAGGTGCCCTGGGAAAAAGCCGAGACCGCGCTGGCCAGCGTCCGCGTGGAGGTCGAGCTCGGCTTCGACGCCGCCACGGCGTTCAAGGAAGCCGAGCGCTGCCTCAACTGCGACGTGCAGACCGTCTTCACCGAGCCCGCCTGCATCGAATGCGACGCCTGCGTCGACATCTGCCCGATGGACTGCATCAGCTTCACCGTCAACGGCGACGAAGCCGACCTGCGGCAGCGCCTCAAGGCGCCGGCGCTCAACCTCACGCAAGACCTCTACGTGTCCGGCGGCCTCAAGACGGGCCGCGTGATGGTCAAGGACGAAGACGTCTGCCTGCACTGCGGCCTCTGCGCCGAGCGCTGCCCGACCGGCGCCTGGGACATGCAGAAGTTCCTCCTCAAGATGACGCCCGCCGGCCCGCAGGCGCGATCCGACTCGCGAAGCACGGAGGTTGCCGCATGAGCGCCGCCCGGCCGCCCGAAGGCGCTCGCACCGCAGTGCGAAGCACGGAGGTTCGTATATGAGCGCCGTGCTGCCCCCCGAAGGCGCCCAGGCGCCCGCCGCCGGCGGAGGCGCCACGCGGGCGATCGAGGCCGTCAACGACTTCGTCATCAAGTTCGCCAACGTGAACGGCTCGGGCTCGGCGTCGGCCAACGAGCTGTTCGCCAAGGCGATCCTGCGCATGGGCGTGCCGGTGAGCCCGCGCAACATCTTCCCGAGCAACATCCAGGGCCTGCCCACCTGGTACGAAGTGCGCGTCACCGAGGCCGGCCACCTGGGCCGCCGCGGCGGCACCGACATGATGGTGGCGATGAACCCGCAGACCTGGGACGCCGACGTGGCCGACCTCGAGCCGGGCGGCTACCTGTTCTACGACAGCACGCGTCCGCTGCCGGCATCGAAGTTCCGCGACGACATCCACGTCATCGGCATGCCGCTCACCGAGATCTGCAACGCCGTCTATCAAGACCCGCGCCAGCGTCAGCTGTTCAAGAACATCGTGTACGTGGGCGCGCTGGCCATCTTGCTGGGCATCGAACCCGAAGTGGTCGAAAAGCTCTTCGGCGAACAGTACAAGGGCAAGGAAAAGCTGCTGGCTTCCAACGTGCAGGCGCTGCACCTCGGCTGCGACTTCGCGCGCGAGCACCTGCGCGGGCCGATGGGGCTCAAGGTGCGGCGTGCCGACCGCGTGGGCGACCGGATCTTCGTGGACGGCAACAGCGCCGCCGCGCTCGGCTGCGTCTATGGCGGCGCGACCGTGGCGGCGTGGTATCCCATCACGCCGTCGTCTTCGGTGGCCGAAGCCTTTCAGAAATACTGCGCCAAGTACCGCGTCGACGCGGCCACCGGGCGGCACCGCTATGCCATCGTGCAGGCCGAGGACGAGTTGGCCTCCATCGGCATGGTGGTCGGCGCCGGCTGGAACGGCGCGCGCGCCTTCACCGCCACCTCCGGGCCGGGCATCTCGCTCATGGCCGAATTCATCGGGCTCGCCTACTTCGCAGAGATCCCGGTCACGCTCATCAACGTGCAGCGCGGCGGCCCCTCCACCGGCATGCCCACGCGCACCCAGCAGGCCGACATCCTGGCTTGCGCCTATGCCTCGCACGGCGACACCAAGCACGTGCTGCTGTTTCCCGAAGACCCGCACGAATGCTTCGAGCACGCCGCTGCGGCACTCGACCTGGCCGACCGCCTGCAGACGCCGGTGTTCCTCATGACCGACCTCGACATCGGCATGAACCAGCGCCTGTGCAAGCCCTTCGTGTGGGACGACGCGCGTGACTTCGATCGCGGCAAGGTCATGAGCGCCGACGAGCTGGAAGCCGGCCGCGACTTCGGCCGCTACAAGGACGTGGACGGCGACGGCATTCCGTGGCGCACGCTGCCGGGCACGCACCCCACGCGCGGCAGCTACTTCACGCGCGGCACCACGCGCGACGCCTATGCGCGCTATTCCGAGCGTGGCCCCGATTACGTCTACAACATGGAGCGCCTGCAAAAGAAGTTCGCCACCGCCGCGAGCCTGGTGCCGCAGCCGGTGCTGCATCCGGCCGAAGGCGGTGCGGCCGAGCTCGGCGTCATCTACTTCGGCTCGACCAGCCCGTCCTTGCACGAGGCGCTCGACTCGCTGGCCGAGCGCGGCATCCGGCTCGATGCGTTGCGCCTGCGCGCGTTTCCGTTTCCGGCCAGCGTGGCGCAGTTCATCGCCCTGCATGCCAAGGTGTTCGTGGTCGAGCAGAACCGCGACGCGCAGATGCGCAGCCTGCTCGTCAACGAGCTCGGCATCGACCCGGCCCGCCTGGTCCCGGTGCTGCACTTCGACGGCACGCCGATCACGGCGCGCTTCATCGTCGGCGCCATCGAGGCGCACGCACCGCCTTCTGCCGGCCAAGCCGGCACCCGGGAGTCCGCATGACCTACCTCGCCAAGCCGCGCCTTCACCATCCCACGCTCGCCGTCAACAAGGTCGGCTACACGCGGCGCGACTACGAAGGCAAGATTTCTACGCTGTGCGCCGGCTGCGGCCACGACTCGATCTCGGCCGCCATCATCGAAGCCTGCTGGCAGCTCGACATCGAGCCGCACCGCGTGGCCAAGCTGTCGGGCATCGGCTGCAGCTCCAAGACGCCCGACTATTTCCTGGGCGCATCGCACGGTTTCAACACCGTGCACGGCCGCATGCCCAGCGTGCTCACCGGCGCCAACCTCGCCAACCGCGACCTGCTGTACCTGGGCGTCTCGGGTGACGGCGACTCGGCCTCCATCGGACTCGGCCAGTTCGCCCACGCCATGCGGCGTGGCGTGCGCATGGCCTACATCGTCGAGAACAACGGCGTGTACGGGCTCACCAAGGGCCAGTTCTCGGCCACGGCCGACCAGGGCTCCAAGAGCAAGAAGGGCGTCATCAACACCGACAGCCCGGTCGACCTGGTCGCCATGGCGCTGCAGCTCGGCGCCACCTACGTCGGGCGCGGCTTCTCGGGCAACAAGACGCAGCTGGTGCCGCTCATCAAGGGCGCCATCAGCCACGGCGGCGCCGCCTTCATCGACGTGATCAGCCCCTGCGTCGCGTTCAACAACCATCCCGGCAGCACCAAGAGCTACGACTACGTGCGCGAGCACAACGAAGCCGTGAGCCGCATCGACTTCATCAGCCCGCGCGAAGAGATCGTGGTCGACATGGCGCCCGGCGAGGTGCTCGACGTGCGCCAGCACGACGGCACGCTGCTCCGGCTGCGCAGCCTGCATGCGGGCTACGACCCCGGCGACCGCCACGCCGCCATGGCGCACATGCAGGAGCGGCAAGCCATGGGAGAGATCGTCACCGGGTTGCTCTACGTCGACCCGCTCGCCACCGACCTGCACACCGCGCTCAACACCAGCGAAATGCCGCTCAATGCTCTCGGCGCGGCCGAATTGTGTCCGGGTGCAAAAGCGCTCGGCCGACTCAACGACGCCTTGCGCTGAGCGCCGACTGGCCGCACCATCTGCGCTGGCTTCACGAGGGGTCCCCATGGACGAACGCACCGTTTTCCAGTCCATCACGCGCAAGCACGTGGTGCGGGTCGGCCCGCAGGCCACCGTGCGCGACGCGGCCTGCGTCATGACCCGCGCCAACTGCGGCAGCGTCCTGGTGATGGAGCCGCCCGACGTGCTGCTGGGCATCCTCACCGAGCGCGACCTCATGACCCGCGTGCTCGCCAAGGGGCTCGACCCCGATCGGGCCACCGCACGCGAGGTCATGACACCCAACCCGCTGTGCGTGCCGCCCGAAACTCGCGTGTCCGACGCCGTGCTGCTCATGCTCGAACGTGGGTTCCGCCACCTGCCGCTGGTGTCCGGCGCGCGCATCGTCGGCGTGTTCTCGGTGCGCGATGCGCTGCCGCGCGAAATTGGCGCGGCCGTCAGCCAGGCCGAGTTCCATGAGCAAGTGAACGACGCGCTGGGCTGAGCCGGCCGAGGGCGGCCCAGCCCGCGTTCAGCCGGCAACGATTCGGTTGCGGATGACGCCGATGCCCTCGATTTCGCAGCTCACCGTCTGGCCGGGCTTGAGAAAGCCCGGCGGATTCATGAAGTTTCCGACGCCGGCCGGAGATCCGGTGGCGATGACATCGCCCGGAAACAGGGTCATCGACTGGCTGATATAGGCGATCAGCGCTTCTACGCCGAAGTAGAGGTCGTCCGTGTCGTCCGACTGACGCACCTCGCCGTCCACCGTGGTCTTCATCTTCAGCGGCTTGTTCCATTCGAACTCGTCGACGGTGACGAGCACCGGGCCCATGGGGTTGAAGGTGTCGAAGCTCTTGCCGATGAAGTGCACGCGAAAGAAGGGGTTGTCTTCGTGCTCGGCCAGTTGGATGTCGCGCGCGGACATCTCGTTGATCACCGTGAAGCCCGCCACGTGTGCTCGCACTTCCGACGCTTCGATGCGTCGGCACTTCCTGCCGATGACCACGCCGAGTTCGACTTCATAGTCCAGCTTGCCGGTCTCCGGCGGATGCACCACATCGTCGTAAGGTCCGCAAATGCTCGACGTGGCCTTGGCGAGGATCATCGGTTCCTTGGGCGCGACGGCCACCTTGAGGACCGACACGGCCTCGGCGATATGACTCTTGGTGTTCGCTCCGGCAATCAGAAGCTTTCTAGGCAGAGGGACCGGCGCGCCGAGGCGAACCGACTTCGCGTCTACGCGTGTGGCCGCCGATCGCTGGTCCCACGCCCGGTCGAGCACTTGGCGCCAGTCGTCGCGTTCGAGAAAAAGCCGCATGTCCGTCGCCGGGCGATCGATGTCCGCGCAGCGCATGACGGATTCCAGGTCGACGATGTCCGTGCCGTCCATCATGCCTGCGCGCTCTTCCCCGAATGGGCCGTAACTGACCAACTTCATAGCGTTCCTTTCGTTGCTCGCTCAATCGAGCGAAATATTGCTTTTCTGAATCACCTGCGCCCACCGCTGGGTTTCGCTGGCCATGTATTGCGCCGCCTGTTCTGGGCTGCTGGTGAGCGGCTCGACCCCTGCGTCGGCCAGCTTCTTCTGGATGCCGGGATCCTTCATGGCCGTCGCGAAACTCGCGTTCAGCTTGGCGATCACTGCGGGCGGCGTGCCTTTGGGTGCGACGAAGCCTTGCCATGCATAGGCCTCGAAGCCCGGCAGCCCGGCTTCGGAGACGGTCGGAACTTCGGGCGCCGCCGGCGCGCGCCGGTTGCTGGCAACGCCGAGTGCCGTCAGCGTTCCCGATCGGATGTAGGGCAAGGCGGTCGCACTGTCGAGGAACATCAGCTGGATCTGGCCCGCCAGTAGATCCTTGACCGCATCGGCACCCCCTTTATAGGGAACGGCCACCAGATCGATGCCGGCCTGTTGCTTGAAAAGATCCATCGCCACATGCAGAGGGCTGCCCGGGCCGGGAGCGCCGTAGTTCAGCTTGCCGGGAGACTGCTTCGCGGTCGCGAGGAGTTCGGTCATAGAGTTTGCCTTCGTCCATCGCGGGTTGACCACCAGGAACAGGGGAAAGCGCCCGGTCAAGCTCACCGCGACGAAGTCGGTGGCTGGGCTGTAGCGCAGGCGCTTGTAGAGGCTGGCGTTGAGCGCGTACGTTCCCATGTCGCCGATGAGCAGGGTGTAGCCGTCCGGAGAACTCTTGGCCACCTGCTCCGAGCCGATGGTCGTTCCGGCGCCCGGCTTGTTGTCGATGACGATCGGTTGGCCCAGCAGTTCGCCCACCTGGCTGAAGACCGTGCGCGCAAAGAAGTCCGTGGCGCCCCCGGCCGGGTACGGCACCACCAGGCGGATGGGCTTGCTGGGGTAAGGCGTCGCCGGCGCCTGGGCAAAGGCCAGCAGCGTCGAAGACGCCAGGACCGCGGCGCCCGCGCGAAATGCGCCCCTGAATAAGTTCTTGATCATCGGAGTCTCCGTTCAAGTTGTAGTGAACCGTCAGGCGCGAACCATAGAGACCATCTAGACTGGCCGCCATTTCGTGTCATCCAGTGTTCGCTTGGCGGACACCCGCACCATGCCCAGGGATTCTTCCGACTCGTCCGCCATGCGCGGTGCAGAACGAACGCTCAAGTTGCTGCTCGCCCTGAACGAGACCCCCGTCGCGACGGTGAGCGGCCTCGCCGCTACCACCGGCGCATCCAGGCCGGCCGTGTATCGCATCCTCGACGTCCTGATCCAGCAGGGTTACGTGCGGCGGCGCCCAGGCAACGGCGACCGCTACGAACTCACCATGCTGGTACGCCGGCTCAGTGCCGGCTATCGCGACGAAGACTGGATCCGCGAGGCCGCGTTGCCGAGCATCGAAGCGCTGCAAAAGGAAGTTGTGTGGCCCACCGACATCGCCACGTTTCAGGACAACGCGATGTTCCTGCGCGAGACCACGCGCGGGCGCAGTCCACTGACCATCGACCGCATCTCGGTGGGGGTGCGCTTGCCCATGCTTCGGTCAGCCACGGGGCGCGCGCATCTCGCGTTCTGCCCCGAGAGCGAGAGAAAAAGCATTCTCGACAATCTCCGGGCGGCCGGGCGCCCTGAAGACGGGCCGGTGAATGATTCCCGTCTGATAGGGGCTATCCTGGCGACGACGCGAAAGCGAGGCTACGGCGAGCGCAAGGAGGACATGTTCGAAAAAACGAGCGCCATCGCCGTCCCTGTGTTCCTGCAAGGCCGCCTGCTCGCTTGTCTCAACGTGACCTTCATCGCGTCTGTGCTGACGCCCGAGGAAGCGGCGCGACGCTACCTGGGGCTCCTGCAGACAGCAGCCAGGGAAATCGAAGTTCGTGCCGGTGCTGTCAACCCGACCGCTTGAGCGCCCCCGGCTTGTGAATTGCCGTCTTGCCGGTCTTGCTGCTCTTCACCTCGTACTGCGGCTCGGCCTGCGTCGCCTTGGCGGTGTGCCCTTCGACCTTCGCCGTGTGCGTGACCTTGCGCACGACCGTGCCCGTCGTCTTGCCTTGGGATGTCGACCACTCGACCGTCTCTCCCACCTTGGGTTTCGTGGATGCCATTCGAACCTCGCTGTTCCGGGGCTTCGGCCTCGAAGCTCCGCATCGGAATCTAAGGAAGTTCCGGGGGCGCCGTGTAGGCCGACAAGCAGTAGAGCCGTCGACTGCATGAGATACTCGATCGTCAAGGCCGCCGTGCACCCGCCGATCCATCGCCCTGGCACCCCAGCATATTTGCGCAACGATGACAGATCGCGACATGCCATTGGACGCTGACGGTTCGCAGCCACTCCGCACGCCCCGGGCCCACGCCCAGAGCCACTTGCCCCCGTTCCTTATCGACCGCGATTGGACGCGTTCGAAGCTCGGACACCCCGACGGATGGCCGCTCGCTCTGCGCAATGCGGCGACGCTGGTGTCCGACTCTGCCGTGGCGATGTGGCTCGGCTGGGGGCCTGAACTCAGCATGGTCTACAACGAGTCGTACTCGCGCATCCTCGCCAGCAAGCACCCTGCCGCGATGGGCGCAAAGTTTGCCGACGTGTGGTCCGAGATCTCGGACGACATCACGCCACTGGTCGCTGCGGCGCTCTCGGGTCAGGCGCTCTACCGCGAAGACTATCAACTCACAGTGCGGCGCGGGCCCACAGACGAGCATGCCTGGTTCACTTTCTCGTTCTCGCCGCTGCGAGACGATGACGGCAAGGTGGCCGGCCTCATCTGCACCGTCTGGGAAACCACTGAGAAAGTGCTCGCTCAACGCCGCATGGCCGAGAGCGAAGCCCGCCTCAAGGCACTGATGCTGGCGGTGTCCAAGGTGGTCTACCGCACCAGCGCCGACTGGAGCCATGTGCTCGACATGCACGGCCAAGGCTTCCTGGCCGACTCGCCTGCCGCGGACGCCAACTGGACCAACACTTACGTCCACGCCGACGATCGGCAGCGCATGGCCGACACCATCCGGCAGGCCATCGAGGAGCAGCGCCGCTTCGAGATCGAGCACCGCGTGATCCGTCTCGACGGTTCGTCGGGCTGGGCGCTGACCCGTGCGATCCCGATCTTCGACGGCGAATCCGATGCCGACGGCCAGGGCAGCGGCAGGCTGGTCGAGTGGCTCGGCACCTCGATGGACCTGTCGGAACGCAAGTCGGCCGAGCTCGCCCTCGAAGAAAGCGAGCGCCAGTTCCGCGCGCTCTTCGAGGCGATCGACGAAGGCTTCTGCGTCATCCGGTTCCTGGACGGCCCGCACGGTCCGCTGAGCGACTACGTGCACGTGATGGCCAACCCGGCCTACGCCGCCAACGCCGGCATCGAGAACGTGGTCGGTCAGCGCGTGCGCGACATGGTGCCGCTGGAAGCCGACGGATGGGTCGAGATCTATCGCAAGGTCCTCCTCACCGGCGAACCCGTGCGCTTCGAGCGCGAACTCGAGCACACCAGCCGCTATCTCGAACTCGCCGCATTCCGCATCGATCCTCCAGAGCGGCGAGAGGTCGCTGTGCTGTTCCAGGACGTGACGCCTCGCCGCCGAGCCGAAGTTGCATTGCGTGAACTCAACGACTCGCTGGAACTGCGGGTCGCCGAAGAAGTCGCGCAGCGTCTCAAGACCGAAGAGGCGTTGCGCCAGTCCCAGAAGATGGAGGCCGTCGGCCAGCTCACCGGCGGCATCGCGCACGACTTCAACAACATGCTGGCGGTCGTCATCGGCTCGCTCGACCTGCTCGGCCGCCGCTTTGTCGACGGGGACGAGCGCGCCAAACGCTATGTCGATTCCGCCAAGGACGGCGCGCGGCGCGCGGCCCAGCTCACGCAGCGGCTCCTGGCCTTCTCGCGTCAGCAGCCGCTCAAGCCCGAGCAGGTCGACGCCAACAAGCTCGTGTCGGGGATGTCCGACCTGATCAGGCGCTCGCTCGGCGGCGCGATCCAGCTCGAAACCGTGCTGGCGGGCGGCCTGTGGCGAACGCATGCCGATCCCAACCAGCTCGAAAGCGTCATCCTCAACCTCGCGGTCAATGGCCGCGACGCCATGCCAGATGGTGGGCGGCTCACCATCGAGGCGGCCAATTGCCATCTCGACGAGCGCTATACCGCCGACCATCTGGGGTTGAACGCCGGCCAGTACGTGATGATCGCGGTCAGCGACACCGGCTGCGGCATGCCGGCCGATGTCGTGGCCAAGGCTTTCGATCCTTTCTTCACGACCAAGGAAGTCGGTCGCGGCACCGGCCTCGGGCTCAGCCAGGTCTACGGCTTCGCCAAGCAGTCCGGCGGCCACGTGAAGATCTATTCCGAGGTCGGCCAGGGCACCACGGTCAAGGTCTATCTGCCACGGCTCGTCGGCGCACACAGTGCCGACGTCGAGCCTCCGCCGGCGCAGACGCTGCCCCTCGGCGACAGCCGGGAACTGGTGCTGGTCGTCGAAGACGAGGCGGCCGTGCGCCAGATGTCGGTCGATGCGCTCACCGAACTCGGCTACCGGGTGCTCGAAGCCGACGGCGCCGCGGCCGCGCTGAAGCTCATCGACGCGCACCCGGACATCGCGCTCATGTTCACCGACGTGGTCATGCCCGAAGTCAACGGCCGCAAGCTCACCGACGAAGCCATGAAGCGCCGGCCCGGCCTCAAGGTGCTCTTCACCACCGGCTACACGCGCAACGCGGTGGTGCACAACGGCGTGCTCGACCCCGGCGTGCAACTGATCGGCAAGCCCTTCACCATCGAGGAGCTTGCCGCACGGGTGCGCGAAGTCATCGACGCACCGGTCTACACCGATCGCGCGGACCCGGACTTGGACGCGGACCTCGACCGCCCGGTGGGCTGACTGACCTTCTTCAGCGCCCGGGCGAAGGCCTGGACGATGGCAGGGCGCTCCAGTCCGCTGTGCCGCGAGAACAGGCAAAGCGGCGGCAGCGCGATCACCGGGGCGACCGGCACGATGCGCACGCCGCCCCGCGCGATCTCGTCGCGCGCATGCTCGTGCCGCACCGCGCACAGCAGCGTCGGGTCCAGCCGCAACACCGTGCCGACCGTGACCGACGACATCGCCTCGATCACCGGCGCCGGCGGCTCGACGCCTTCGTTCAGGAAGGCGGTCATGAACGCCTGGCGCACCAGCGTCTCGCGCGGCGGCGCCACCCAACGCTCGGACATCAGGTCGCGCCAGCGCCACGCGCGTCGGCGCGGCAGCGGACCGGAAGCGGACGCCAGCACGCACAGATCGTCCGCCAGCAACACCTCCGACTGCAGCGACTGCAGCGGATCGCTCGCCAGCACCTCCGGCGTGATGGCGCCGAACACGCAGTCGAGCTCGCCGTTCAGCAGGCGCTGAAGAAGCTCCCGCACGCGCCCCTCGCGGATCTGCACCGAGGCGCCGGGCATCGCGCGCTGCAGCTCGACCACCGCGGCGGGCACCGCGGCCGTCACCGACAGCGTGCCGATGCGCAGCAGGGCCGACGCGCCGGTGCGCATCGCGTCAACCTCGTCCGCGGCGCGCGACAGCTCGCTCAGGATGATCCGCGCGCGGTGGATCGCGGCGACGCCGAACGCGTTGGCCCGCACGCCGCGCCGGCTGCGGTCGAACAGCCGGGCGCCGAAGGCTTCTTCGATCTCGCCCAGCATCTTGCTGATTGCAGGCTGGCTCAGGCTGAGTCGATCGGCGCTGCCGCGCACCGTGCCGGCTTCGTCGAGCGTCACGAGCAGCTCCAGGTGCCGCAGGCGCAGTCGGCGGACCAGGTAGTCGGGGCTGTGGGTCATGGCTCGGGTTTCAGGTGACTGGCGAAATGCAAGGCCACGGCGGCGGCCGAAGGTGATCACTCAACGTGATCAAAGCATCAGGATTATCAAATAGTCAGCAATCACGGTGCGGCCTATCGTGCGTGATCCGGACTCGAGAAAGTCCACCTTGCGGAGACATCCCGAATGAATTCCACGACCCCGTCGACGGCCCGGCGCGAGGCCACTGCGCCCGTCCCATCGACGCCCCTCGCGGGCGTGCGGGTGATCGACCTCGGCCAGTACATCGCCGGTCCCGGCGCCGCCATGACGTTGGCCGAACTCGGCGCCGACGTGATCAAGGTGGAGCCGCTCGCGGGCGACCAGGCGCGCCACATCGGTCGCTATGGCGAATCGATGATCCGCGCCTACAACCGCGGCAAGCGCTCCATCGCGCTCGACCTCAAGCACCCGCAAGGGCTCGCCGCGGCGCTGCGCCTCATCGCCGGCAGCGACGTGGTGATCCAGAACCTGCGGCCCGGCGCGGTCGAGAAGCTCGGCCTCGGCCCGCAGCCGCTGCGCGAGCGGGACCCGCGGCTCATCTATCTGTCGATTTCCGGTTTCGGCAGCCGCGGTCCGTCGCGCGACCGGCCCGGACTCGACATCGCGGCGCAAGCCGAAAGCGGCCTGATGTCCGTGACCGGCGAGCCCGATCGCCTGCCGCAGAAGGTCGGCACGCCCATCGTCGACGCGGCCACCGCGCACCTCGGCGCCCAGGCCGTCCTGGCCGCGCTCTTCGCCCGCGAGCGCAGCGGCGTCGGCGAGACCATCGAGACCTCGCTGCTCGAAGTGGCGATGCACCTGCAGACGCCGACCTGGTGCGACTACCTCGGCGGCGCACCCGAGCCGACGCGCATGGGCGACGGCCAGCCCAACAACGCGCCCGCCGCCGAGGTGATGCCCACGCGCGACGGTCACATCGTGCTGTCCGCCTATGCCGAGGAACACTGGGCGCGCCTGTGCCGGCTCATGGGCCGCGAAGAGCTCATCGCCGACCCCCGTTTCGACACCAACCGGCATCGCGTCGAGAACCGCCCCGCGCTGCGCGAAGTGCTGCGCGACTGGCTGGCCGGATTCACCAGCGACGAGTGCGTGCAGCTGCTCGGGCGCAACGGCATCGTGGCGGGCGCGGTGCGCAGCTACAGCCAGGTGCTCGCGAGCCCCGACCTGGCTGCCAGCGGCATGCTCGTCGAGGCCCCCGCGTCCGACGGCACCGGCTACCGCGCGCTCGGCCTGCCGTATCGACTGGGCGACCGGCCGCGCGCCGAACCGGCGGCCGCGCCCGACATCGGCGCGCACTGCGACGACGTGCTCGCAGAGGCGGGCTACTCGGCCACCGAGATCGACGCACTCAAGCGCGCCGGCATCGCCGGCTGAGCGCCGGCTACGAAAAAAAACCGACCCCGCCAACCCGGCGAACATTCAAAGGAGACATTCGACATGACCCGCACCCCCTTCAACCCGAACCGTCGTCACCTGCTCGCCGCGGCGGGCGCAGCGCTCGGCGCCGCCTGCCTGCCGGCCTTCGCACAGAGCTGGCCGCAACGCCCGGTCCACCTGATCTCGCCCTACGGTGCCGGCGGCGCCAACGACATCCTCACGCGCGTGCTCGGCGAATACATGACGGACAAGCTGGGTCAGGCGATGGTGGTCGAGAACAAGGCCGGCGCCGCCACGCGCATCGCCAACGAATACGTCGCGCGCGCCCAGCCCGACGGCTACGTGCTGCTGCACGTCGCAGCGCCCATCGCGATCGGCGAGGGCCTCTACCCCAAGCTGCCCTACGACATCCGGAAGAGCTTCAAGCCGATCGTGAGCACCGCGATCGCGCCGCTGTTTCTCATCGTCAACGCCGACTCGAAGTTCAAGACCCTCGACGACCTGATCAAGTTCGGCAAGTCGAACCCGCAGGGCCTGACCTTCGGCTCGCCCGGCGCGGCGTCGGCGCCGCACCTGACGGCGGAACTGCTCTTCCGCTCGGCCGGCGTGAAGGGGCTCAACGTGCATTACCGCGGCGACGCGGGAGCCTACGCCGAACTGCTGGCCGGCCGCATCGACGCCACGCTCACCGCCATCACCACCGCCATTCCGCACATCCAGGCCGGCAAGCTGCGCGTGCTGGCCGTGGCCAACGAGGAGCGCACGCCGCTCTTTCCCGATGCGAAGACCTTTCGCGAGCAGGGCCTGCCCGACGTGGTCGGCTACGGCTGGTACGGCATGATGGCCCCGGCCGGAACGCCCGACGCGATCGTCCAGCGGCTGAACGGCGTGATCAACGCGGCGCTGAAGGAGCCGGCCATCCGCGACAAGTCGGCCGGGCTCGGCCTGGAACTGCGCGGCGGCACACCGGCCGAGTTCGCCCAGTTCATCGATCGCGAGGCGGCCAAGTGGGCCAAGGTGATCAAGGCGGCGAACATCACGGCGGAATGAGTTCGAGGTCGCCCACAACGGGCGGTGCCGGTTTGCGCTGAGGGGCGGCCCGCTTCGACAGCCTAGACTTCTCTCGGGGTTCAGTGCTTCCGACGCTATGCTTCGCAGGCTGCCGCATAGAAAAGGATTGACCCCATGAATCGAACGATCCAGGCCTCGGTCGTCCTGCTTCTGGCTGGCGGAGTTGCGGGCGGTCATGCCCAGCTCTTTTCGGTGAAGCCGGACCGCCCGGGGAGCCGACCTCCCGTCACCTACCGGGAACTCGTCGACGCGGTCAACGTGACCGATGAACAGGTGGCCGCACGCCTGCTCGGCCGCACGACGACGCTGAACCTGAAGCAGGTCCGCAATCGAGAGGGCGGCATCCTGTTCCTGGTGTCGAAGAAGGACGACCTCATGTTCGAGTGCCGCAAGATCGAGCCGGGATTCAGAGGCGGCGTTGTCACTGCGGCCCTGGTCGGCTACGAGCCTGGCGGAGACGGACGCCCGAGCTACTTTCTCGACATGTGCGGCGGCGCCCGCTGACCAATCTTTCTCACGAGGAATCGACCATGCACATTCTGAAAAGCATCGTGTTCGTCCTGCTGACAAGCGCTTCGGCAAGTGCCTGTCTCGCGGCCGGACCTCCGACGCGCGCGCAGTGGGAGCAATGCGTCGGCAAGGCGGAAGCATCGGTGAACCAGATGGAGGTCGGCGTCCTGGGGGTCGAGGCGAAGATCAAGTCCATGTGCGGCGATCCGCCGGTCCCGGCGACGGCCGCCTCCGCAGGTGCGCAGCCCTACGACCTGGTCCGGTCGCCCCCATGGCGGCCCAAATTCGTTGCGATCCTGAAAGGCAAGTACAACGGTTTCGTCGAGCGGCTGGCGGTCGGAAGTCCAAGCACACGGGACGGTGACTTGATCACCGGATCGGGCCTCATGCCGCACAGGGGCGGGACCGACGAAGCAGCCTTTGCCATCGACACGAGAACCGGACAAGTCTTCGCTGCGATGCTCGAAGACGGCAAGAAACTGAGCAGCTTCGGTGTGGCCCAGGGCCAGCAGGTGCCCGTCTTCATCGCGGACTGGATGAAGGAACACAAGCCCTGAACGGATCGGCGTCTGCCGGAGCCGTGGTTCTATTCCTTCACCGACCCCGTCATCCCCGACACGTAATACTCGACGAAGAACGAGTAGATGAATGCCACCGGCAGCGAGCCCAGCAGCGCGCCCGCCATCAGCGGCCCCCACTGGTACACGTCGCCCTGCACCAGTTCGGTCACCACGCCGACCGGCAGTGTCTTGATCTCGGAGGAAGAGATGAAGGTGAGCGCGTAGATGAACTCGTTCCACGACAGCGTGAAGGCGAAGATGCCGGCCGAGATGAGGCCGGGCACGGCGAGCGGCAGCACGATCTTCACGAGGATCTGCCAGCGGCTCGCGCCGTCGATCAGCGCGCACTCCTCGAGCTCGGCCGGGATCGATCGGAAGTAGCCCATCAGCAGCCAGGTGCAGAACGGGATCAGGAAGGTCGGGTAGGTGAGGATCAGCGCCCACCGCGTGTCGAACAGGCCGAGGTTGAACACCACGTTGGCCAGCGGAATGAAAAGGATCGACGGCGGCACCAGGTAGGCCAGGAAGATCGACAGGCCGACGTGCTTTGACCCCTTGAAGCGCAGCCGCTCGATCGAATAGGCCGCGAACACCGACGCCGCGAGCGAGAAGAAGGTCGACACCACCGACACCATCAGCGTGTTCCACAGCCACTGCGGGTACGAGGTCTCGAAGAGCAGCTTGTGGAAGTGATCCAGCGTTGGCGCGATCACCCAGAACGGGTTGCCGTCGCGCGAAAGCAGCTCGGCGTCGGGCTTCACCGCCGTGATCGCCATCCAGTAGAACGGGAACAGCAGCACGATCAGGAAGACGATCAGCGGCAGGTACACCACCACCATCTTGCGCGGCACCGACTCCAGAAAGTTCATGCCGGCGGTATCGATCGATCCTTCCTTGCTCATGGCTTGTCCGAGCCTCCCTGTTGCCATGCGCGGCGCTGCAGACCGAAGAAGCTGAACATCACGCACGCTAGCAGGAAAGGCACCATCGCGATGGCGATGGCCGCGCCTTCGCCCAGCGCGCCGCCCGAGATCGCGCGCTGGAACGACAGCGTCGCCATCAGGTGCGTGGCATTCAACGGGCCACCGCGCGTGATCACGTAGATGAGCTGGAAGTCGGTGAAGGTGAACAGCACCGAGAAGGTCATCACCACGGCGATGATCGGCGTCAGGAGCGGCATCGTCACGAAGCGGAACTGCTGCCAGCGGGTGGCGCCGTCGATCGCCGAAGCCTCGTAGTACGACGGCGAGATGGTCTGCAACCCCGCCAGGAGCGTGATCGCCACGAAGGGCACGCCGCGCCAGATGTTGGCGGCGATGACGGCCAGCCGCGCATTCCACGGCGAGCCGAGAAAATCGATGTACTGGTCGATCAGCCCCATCTTCACCAGCGCCCAGCTGATGATCGAGAACTGCGAGTCGTAGATCCACCAGAACGCGATGGCCGACAGGGCCGTCGGCACGATGTAGGGCAGCAGGATCACTGCCCGGAAGAAGGTCTTGAAGCGCAGGTTGCGGTTGAGCAGCAGCGCCAGCCACAACCCCAGGAAGAACTTGAAGATGCTCGCCACCACCGTGTAGAAGATGGTGTTGAAGAGCGCCAGCCGCGTGACCGAGTCGCCCCAGAGATAGATGTAGTTTTCCAGCCCGATCCACTCGCCCGCCCGCCCCACCTTCGCGTCGGTGAACCCCAGCCACACGCCCAGCCCGAGCGGGTACGTCAGGAAGACCAGCAACAGCACCGCCGCCGGCAGCATGAACAGCAAGCCCAGCCCGTTGCGGCTGTTCTGGAGGCGGGCAAGCGTGTTCATGTGAGCTAGCGAGTGAAATGCCAGGGGGCAGATCCGGCCGCCGCCGGGCCGCCCCAAGGCGGCCGGGCCTCCCCCTCGGGGGGTGGAGTTACACGAGCGCAGCGAGTGAAAAGCCGGGGGGCACCCATCTCTAGACCTTGTAGTAACGCTCGGCGCGCTTTTGCGCGCGCTCCATCGCTTCCTTCGGCGTCTTCGATCCGCTGATCGCCTCCGCCACCATGTTCACCATGATGAAGTCCGCCGCGGCGCCGGCCGATGCGTAGCCCAGCTTGCCTTCGTAACCTGCCGGACGAAGGTTCTTCACGGCGTCCCGGTACGGCGTGTTCTTGGGGTCGGCCGTCCAGATCGGGGCCTTGGCGTATTCCTCCAGCGGCGGTGCCACGTAGCCCGATGCGCCGGCCAGCCAGGGCTCGAACTGCTCCTTCTCCATCATGAACTGCAGGAACGCCTTGGCGGCCTGCGGGTACTTGGTGTACTTCATGATCATCTGGTTGAAGTACAGGTGCGACTCCGTCGGCACGCCCACCGGCCCGACCGGGAAGGACGCATGCTGAATGTCTGCCGCCATTTCCTTCAGCTTCGGGTCGTTCGAGTTGTTCGCGGCGTAATAGATCGAGATACCGTTGTTGGTGACCGAGATCTGCCCGTCGAGGAAGGCCTTGTTGTTGTTCGGGTCGAGCCACGAGAGCGTGCCCGGAATGAAGGTCGCGTACAGCTCCTTGCCGTATTCGAGCGCCTTCATCGTCTCGGGGCTGTCGATCACCACCTTGTTGTTCTTGTCGACCAGCTTGCCGCCGAAGGCCCACACCAGCCAGTTGCACCACAGGCCGTCGCCGGTCGCGTTGCCGAGTGCGAAGCCCACGGGCGTGTTCTTCTCCTTCAGTGCCTTGCACATCTTGAGGAAGCCGTCGGTGTCCTTCGGAAAGCTGTCGAAGCCGGCGGCTTTCACCATGCTCTGGCGATACACCATCATCGAGCCGGCGGCGCCGAGCGGGAGGGCGATCCACTTCTTGCCGTCGGGCCGGTTGTAGGCTTCGCCGGCCGCATACCAGCCGCCGTACTTCTTGCCGAGGTAGGTGGCCAGGTCGGTCACGTCGAGCAGCTTGTCGGGGTAGAGGTTGGCATCGTCGTTGGTCGACAGGATGATGTCCGGCCCGGCGCCGGTGTTGGCTGCCACGGCAGCCTTGGGGCGCACGTCTTCCCAGCCCTCGTTGTCCACGCGCACTTCGATGCCGGTCTTCTCGGTGAACTTCTTGACGTTGACCATGTACGCGTCGATGTCGCCCTGCACGAAGCGGCTCCAGCGCAGCACGCGCAGCTTGGCGTCCTTCTCGGGCTTGAGGTTCAGCGACTGGGCGAAGGCGGCCTGCGAAAACAGCGCGCCTCCGGCGCCGAGCGTGGCCGCGGCGGCCACGCCGGCAGAGCTCTCCAGGAATTTGCGGCGATTGAACTCACTCATTCGTGTCTCCTATGGTTGAACGGATGCCTCGAAGATGTCAGGTCGCCAGCCGCTCACCGGTGCCTGCGTCGAAAAGATGGGCGCGCTGCAGATCGGGCTGCAGGTGGATGGTCGTGCCGGGCGCGAAGTCGTGCCGCTCGCGGAACACGGCCGAGATGTCGGTGCCCTCGTGGCGACAGGCGACGAAGGTGTCCATGCCGGTCGGCTCCATCACCACCACGCGGGCCGGGATGCCACCGCTTTCGACCAGCGCCAGGTGCTCGGGCCGGGTGCCGTAGATCACGGCCTGGCCGTCGGTGCCGCGCGCGCTGGCGGGTGCCTCGAGCCGCGTGCCGTCCTTGAGCTCGACATGCGCCGCGCCGCCCTGCATGCGCAGCACGCCGGGCAGGAAGTTCATCGCCGGAGAACCGATGAAGCCGGCCACGAACTGGTTGGTCGGGTGGTCGTACAGGTCGAGCGGACTGCCGGTCTGCTCGATGCGGCCGTCGCGCATGACCACGATCTTGTCGCCCATCGTCATGGCCTCGATCTGGTCGTGCGTGACGTAGATCGAGGTGGTCTGCAGCCGCTGATGCAGTTCCTTGATTTCGCCGCGCATGGCCACGCGCAGCTTGGCGTCGAGGTTGGACAGCGGCTCGTCGAAGAGAAACACCTGCGGGTCGCGCACGATCGCGCGGCCCATGGCCACGCGCTGCCGCTGGCCGCCGGACAACTGGCGCGGATAGCGGTCGAGCAGCGGGCTCAGCGCCAGGATCTCGGCCGCGCGACCCACCTTGGTGTCGATGGTCGCCTTGTCGGTCTTTGCGAGCGCCAGCGAAAAGGCCATGTTGTCGCGCACCGTCATGTGAGGGTAGAGCGCGTAGTTCTGGAACACCATCGCGATGTCGCGTTCCTTGGGCGGCAGGTCGTTCACGCGACGCTCGCCGATGCGGATCTCGCCGCCGTTGATTTCTTCCAGCCCCGCGATCATGCGCAAGAGCGTCGACTTGCCGCACCCCGACGGGCCGACCAGCACGGTGAACGACCCGTCGGCGATGTCGATGTCCACGCCGTGGAGGATCGGGACCGCACCGAAATTCTTCTTGACTGCCTGGATCGTGACGCTGGACATGCACAGAAACCCTAGAGTAGCCGCGGAGTATCGGCACTGCGCCCGGCACTCGCCATCAGGGCAAACCGGTAGGAGTTAACCCGATGATTTGTATGATGATCGGATAACTGCGGACTTTCATCGCTGCATTTCGCCCATCCCGTTGCCATTGATCGCCGCGTCCGTGCAGACCACCGCCACCGCTCCCACCGCCGCGTCTCCCCCGCTCAGGCTGGACGCCGACAGGCTGTCCGACCGGCTCGCGCTGCGCCTCGGCCAGATGATCGAATCGGGCCAGCTCGCGCCCGGCGACCGCCTTCCCACCGAGCAGCAACTCGCCAGCACGCACGGTGTCTCGCGCACCGTGGTGCGCGAGGCCGTGCACCAGCTCAAGTCGCGCGCGCTGGTGTCGTCACGGCAAGGCTCCGGCGTGTTCGTCTCGCCCAAGCCGACACACCAGGCACTGGCCTTCGACCCGAGCGTGCTCGAATCGGTCGATGCCGTGGTGCACGTGGTCGAGGTGCGGCGGGTGCTCGAAGGCGAGATCGCGGCCCTCGCCGCCGAGCGCGCGAGCCGATCGCACATCGCGGCGCTGCGGCGTTCGCTCAAGGCCATCGACGCGGCCGTCGCGGCCGGGCAGGACGGCGTGGCCGAAGACCTGGAGTTCCACCGCGTCATCGGCGAATCGGCGGGCAACCCGCAGTTCCGCCTGCTGCTCGGTTTTCTCGAGCAATACCTGCGCGCGGCCATGCGCATCACGCGCGGCAACGAGGCGCGGCGACAGGACTTCATGGAAGCCGTGCAGGAAGAACACCGTGCCATCGTCGAAGCCATCGCCGCGCGCGACCCGGTCGCCGCGCGGCACCACGCATTGCAACACCTCATCCGCGGCGAAGACCGGCTGATCGAAGGCGGGGTCATCTCGCCGGCGATACGTCCGCGCCGGGGCCCATCCAAATCCCCTAAGCAAAGGAAAGCACCATGAAACTCCTCATCACCGGCGGCGGCGGCTTCGTCGGTGCGCGCCTCGCACGCACGCTGCTGCAACGCGGCACGCTCGACGGCCGCCAGATCGAACGTGTCGTGCTCACCGACATCGCGCCG
>JAHJOG010000262.1 GCA_018820395.1 Gammaproteobacteria bacterium
ATGTTTCGCAGCAGCACGTCGGCCACGATGACGAACATCATGGCGAACAGAATGGCGCAGCCCAGCAGCGCCAGGCCCGCCAGAAATCGGCCGTAGGCGCTCGACAGCCGCCCGTTCACTTCGAGAACAGGGGCTTGAAGCGCGCCGCGATCTCGGGGCTCTGCTTGGCGGCGCTGGCCCAGCCGACGTCATAGGCCTTGTCGCGGAAGGACTTGGCCGTGGCGGCATCGAACGAGATGGTTTCGATGCCCGCCTTTTTCTGACGCTCGGTTTCTTCGGCGGCGTACTGAGTCCAGAAGGTGTTCTGCGCCTCCAGCGCCAGCAACTGCTTTTGCAGATAAGCGCGTTGCGGCTCGGTCAGCTTCTTGTAGGCCGGCAGATTCATGGTGAGCGACACCTCGGCGTCATAGAAGCCCGGGTCGACGCGGTACTTGGTTTTTTCTTGCCAGTTGAGGTCGAAGATGCCGCCGATAGGCCAGCCGTAGCCGTCGACCACACCGCGTTCCAGGGCGGTATAGACCTCTCCCGGCGGCGTGGTGATCACGTTGGCGTTGAGTGCCTGGAAGAAATCGCGATACACCGGCGTGATGCGGATCTTGAGGCCGGTCAGATCGGGCTTGTCGATCTTCTTGTTGCTGTAGATGTGAAAAGGCTGGTTCTCGACCATGCGGGCCAAGTACTGTGTGTTGCCCTTTTCGTTCCACACCTTGTTGATCGCGTCGAAGGCGCCGTTCTTGCGCTGCTCGGCCACGGGGATCTGCGTGAGCTTCAGGAAGTCCGCCTCGGGCATGACGTTCGTGTAGAACGCGCCGGTGGCGAGCGCCATGTCGACCACGCCCGTCTTGACGGCATTGCCGACCTCGAAAGTCGGGATCGCCTTCGGGCCGCCGATGAAGTTGATCTGCAAGACGCCCTTGCCCTCGGCGTTCACCTTCTGGATCCAGGGCTGGAGCCGCTGGACGTAGATGCCGTTCTCGGCAAAGGCGCTGACCAGTCGCAGCGTCACCTCCTGAGCAGAGGCCGCAGAACACAGGCCTGCCGCCGCGATCAGCGCCAACGCGCTGTTGCGGGCAATCGATTTCAGCATTCAATCATCTCCAGGGTTTGGCAAAGAGGCCGGCATCGCCGGATGCCTGTTTGTATCCGCTTTCATCGTCCGATGGATCATCGGTTCAACCCTAACAACCCTGAGACTGCGGATCAGCGACCTCCGCGGCGCTTTCGGTTCGAGCGGCTGCTGAGCATGCCGAGGTTGCTGCGCTGCCGATCGATGCGCTCCTGCTTGCGCCGGTTTTCTCTTTCGACCACCTTGCGCTTGGTGTAGCCCGACGAATCGGCCCACGCCCACCAAGCCACCGCCAGGGCGAAAGGAATCAGCACGATCCACCACGACCAGGTGGCGACGAAGCCGATCTCGAAATACTTCAGAGCCACGGCCAGGAGGCCCAGCATCAGAAACCACATGGCGAATTCCTCAAGGGTGTGCGGGCTTCGAAAGCCGGGCAAAAGCCGGGAGTACACCGGCCTGTTTCTACAATGGGTATTGCATCAGACTGTAACCCACCCCCGAAAGCACAAGCCATGAAAAGAATGCTCTTGCTGGTCGTCCTCGGCATTGCCGCGCCGCTGCCCGCACTGGCCGACCTCGCCTTGGCCAGTTCGAAGAACTGCATGAGCTGCCACGCCGTCGAACGGAAGATCCTCGGCCCATCATTCAAGGATGTCGCGGCCAAGTACAAGGACGACAAAGGGGCCATCGATCACCTGGCCACGAAGATCATGCGCGGCGGCTCCGGCGTGTGGGGCGCCGTGCCGATGCCCGCCAACAATCAGGTCAGCGAGGCGGACGCCAAGAAGCTCGCGGCCTGGGTGCTCTCGACCCGCTGAGCGCTACTGCTCGAATCAGGCCAGAGGGGGCAAGGTGTCCGACACCGGCCGCACGGTGTCGACGCGGGCGGGTCGGCGATCCAGGCGGTCCTCGAGCTGGCCGAGGTGCGCGGCGATCGAATTCTCGGACTGCTCCGACTTCTGCTGGATGGTCGTCTCGAGTTGATCCAGGCGCGCCAACATGGCGGCATGGCGCTCGGCATTGCGCGCCATGTGGGTGTTTTCCTGCGTCTCCAGGAAGCTGCGCAGTTCAGAAATGCGCGAAGCCTCGGCCTTGTCGGCGAGGTCGCGCTGGGTCTGCAGTTCCTTGGTGTGACGGCGCGTCTCGAAAAGCACCGACGACTGCAGGTAGACGATATAGGCCACGAAGAAGATGCTCAGCAGCACCGTGAGCCCGAGCATGATGAGCCCCAGCGGAGCGGTGACCTGCGTGAAGCCGATCGACATCGCGGTCGACGCAGACAGCGTGCCCCAGTTCAACGCAGCCAGTGCCGCGATCAGCAGCACCACGAACAGCAGGACGCCGGTTCTGATTCCCATGACCTATCTCCTCAAGAATGGATCGTCATGTTGTAAGCGATCCGCACCCGCGGGTCTGTCGGACGCGGCGCAGCCTGCACCGCGCGCCTCATCCCCCAATGCCGACCCCGCGTGCAAGCCGCTCAGTAGGCCTCACCCAGTTGCTCGAGGATGGCGGGGTTCTCGAGCGTCGACGTGTCCTGGGTGATGGCCTCGCCCTTCGCGATGCTGCGCAACAGCCGGCGCATGATCTTGCCGCTGCGCGTCTTGGGCAGGTTCTCGCCGAAGCGGATATCCCTCGGCTTCGCGATGGGGCCGATTTCCTTGGCGACCCAGTTGCGCAATTCGGCGGCGATCGCCTTGGCCTCGTCGCCGCTCGGGCGGCCTCGCTTGAGCACAACGAAGGCGCAGACGGCCTCGCCCGTCGTGTCGTCCGGCCGGCCGACCACCGCGGCTTCGGCCACGAGGTCGGTCTTGGCGACCAGGGCCGATTCGATTTCCATGGTGCCCAAGCGGTGGCCGGACACGTTCAGAACGTCGTCGATGCGCCCGGTGATGCGGAAATAACCGCGGTCCGGGCTGCGCACGGCGCCGTCGCCGGCCAAGTAGATGGTGCCGCCCATCTCGACCGGGAAATAGCTCTTCTTGAAACGTTCGGGATCGTTCCAGATGGTGCGGATCATCGACGGCCAGGGCCGCTTGATGACCAGCATGCCGCCCGAGCCGTTGGGGATGTCGTTGCCCGCCTCGTCGACGATCGCGGCCATGATGCCTGGCAGCGGCAGCGTGCAAGAGCCCGGCACCAGCGGGGTCGCGCCGGGCAGCGGCGTGATGACGTGGCCGCCGGTCTCGGTCTGCCAGAAGGTGTCCACGATCGGACATTTCTCGTGGCCGATGTTCCGGTGGTACCACATCCACGCTTCGGGATTGATCGGCTCGCCGACGGTGCCCAGAATGCGCAGGCTGGAAAGATCCCAGTTCTTCGGATGCACCTTCTCGTCGCTGTCGGCCGCCTTGATGAGCGAGCGAATGGCGGTCGGCGCGGTGTAGAAGATGCTGACCTTGTGCTTCTCGATCATCTGCCAGAAGCGACCTGCGTGCGGATAGGTCGGCACGCCTTCGAACACCACCTGCGTGGCGCCGGCGGCCAGCGGACCGTAGGCCACGTAGGTGTGACCCGTGATCCAGCCGATGTCGGCCGTGCACCAGAAGACGTCTTCCGGACGCAGGTCGAAGGTCCAGTCCATCGTGAGCTTGGCCCACAGCAAGTAGCCGCCCGAGGCGTGCTGCACCCCCTTGGGCTTGCCGGTAGAACCGGACGTATAGAGGATGAAGAGCGGGTGCTCCGCGCCCACCGGCACCGGTTCGCACTCGTCGCTCTGGCCTTTGAGCGCTTCCTCGAAAGTCTTGTCGCGCCCCGCCACCATGTTGCACGCCGTGGGCGTGCGCTGAAAGACCAAGACCGACTTGATCGACTCGCAGCCGCCCATCGCGAGTCCGTCGTCGACGATCGACTTGAGTGGCAGTTCCTTGCCGCCGCGCAACTGGGCATTGGACGTGATGACGGCCACAGCGCCCGCGTCGATGATGCGTTCCTGCAGCGCCTTGGCCGAGAAGCCGCCGAACACCACGCTGTGCGTGGCGCCGATGCGTGCACAGGCCTGCATGGCCACCACGCCTTCGATGGTCATGGGCATGTAGACGATCACGCGATCGCCCTTCTGGATGCCTTCGGCCTTCAGCGCGTTCGCGAAGCGCGCGACGCGCTGGAGCAGTTCTTTGTAGGTCACTTTCGTGACGCTGCCGTCGTCGGCCTCGAAGACGATCGCGGTCTTGTTCTCGACCGGCGTCCCCATGTGCTTGTCGAGGCAGTTGGCCGACACGTTGAGCTCGCCGTCGTCGAACCACTTGTAGAACGGCGCATCGGATTCGTCCAGCGTGCGCGTGAAGGGCCGGGTCCAGACCACTTCCTTCTTCGCGTGCCGCGCCCAGAACCCTTCGAGGTCGTCGGCCGCCTCCTTGCACAGGGCCTCGTACGCGGCCATGCCGCTGATGCGTGCGCCCTGCGTCGCACGTTCATCGGGCGGAAACACGCGGTTTTCGACCAGGGTGGATTCGATCGGGGATGCGCTGCTCATCACTGTCTCCTTTGCCAGGTTTCTTTTCGGCCGCGAGTCTGGGCGCTGGCACTTACGGCCGACTGACTTGCCATGTTACCGACACGCAATCGACTTCGACGGGTCTTCGGCCGCGCCCTAGAATCGCCGCTTTCCCAGATCCAGCCCGTCCTGGCGCCACCCCATGTCTCACCCCGACCCCCTCCCCCCGCCGAGCCCTGGCCGTGTCTCTCCGCTGCGGCCGCTGCCCAATCTCATCTTCGCCAGCCGGTGGCTGCAATTGCCGCTCTACCTCGGGTTGATCGTGGCGCAAGGCGTCTACGTCATCCACTTCCTGGTGGAGCTGCTGCACTTGGTCGAGGCGGCCTTCGGCAATGGCAAGGCGCTGCAATCGCTGGTCACCAGCATCGGCTACAAGACGACGGCACCGGTGGAAACGCTCAACGAAACCGTCATCATGCTGGTGGTGCTGGCGCTCATCGACGTGGTGATGATCTCCAACCTGCTGATCATGGTGATCGTCGGCGGCTACGAGACCTTCGTGAGCCGCATGAACCTCGAGGGGCATCGCGACCAGCCCGAATGGCTGAGCCACGTGAACGCGTCGGTGCTGAAGGTGAAGCTCGCGACCGCCATCATCGGCATCAGCTCGATCCACCTGCTCAAGACCTTCATCAACGCCGACAACTACACCGACCGGGTGCTCATCGCCCAGACCGTCATCCACATCGCCTTCCTGCTGTCGGCCATGGCGATCGCGTACACCGATCGCCTGATGGCCAAGCCTTCCGGCGGCCACTGAGGGTTCAAAGACCCGTCATCGACTGCGGCACCACCCAGGCGTCGAACTGCTCGCCGCTCAGGTGGCCCGACGCCACGGCGGCTTCGCGCAGGCTGGTGCCTTCCTTGTGCGCCTTCTTGGCGATGAAGGCGGCCTTGTCGTAGCCGATGTGCGTGTTCAAGGCCGTGACCAGCATCAGCGATCGGCCCACCAGCTCGTCGATGCGTTCCCGGTTCGGCTCGATGCCCACCGCGCAATGGTCGTTGAAGCTCACCATGCCGTCGGCGAGCAGCCGCACGCTCTGCAGAAAGTTGTGCGCCACCATCGGGCGGAACACGTTCAACTCGAAGTTGCCGGACGCCCCGCCGATGTTGATCGCCACGTCGTTGCCGAACACCTGTGCCGCGAGCATCGTCACCGCTTCGCTCTGCGTCGGGTTGACCTTGCCCGGCATGATCGACGACCCGGGTTCGTTCTCGGGAATGGACAGCTCGCCGATGCCGCTTCGCGGGCCGCTCGCCAACCAGCGCACGTCGTTGGCGATCTTCATCATGCTGGCGGCGAGCGTCTTCAGTGCGCCGTGGGCGTGGACCATGCCGTCGATCGATGCGAGCGCCTCGAACTTGTTGGGCGCAGTCACCAGCGGCAACCCCGTCAATCGCGCGAGTTCGGCCGCCACCTGCTCCGCGTAGCCCTTGGGCGCGTTCAGCCCCGTGCCGACCGCCGTTCCGCCGAGCGCGAGCTCGCACAGGTGAGGCAGCGCCGCGCGCACATGCGCCTCGCCGTGTTCCAGCTGCGACACATAGCCCGAGAATTCCTGCCCCAGCGTGAGCGGCGTCGCGTCCTGCAGATGAGTGCGCCCGATCTTCACGATGTCGGCGAAGTCTTTCGATTTCTGCTCCAGCGTCGAGCGCAGCTTGGCGATGGCGGGCAGCAGGCGGTTCGTGATCGCATCGACGGCGGCCACATGCATCGCCGTGGGGAACACGTCGTTGGACGACTGGCTGCGGTTCACGTCGTCGTTGGGATGCACGCGCCGGCCTTCGCCGCGCTCGCCGCCGAGGAGTTCGCTCGCCCGATTGGCCAACACCTCGTTGACGTTCATGTTGGTCTGCGTGCCCGAGCCGGTCTGCCAGACCACCAGCGGAAACTCGTCCGGGTGCACGCCGGCGATCACCTCGTCGGCCGCCGCGACGATGGCGCGAGTGATGTCTTCCTTCTGCAGACCCAGCGCGTGATTGACCTGCGCCGAGGCACGCTTGACCTGTGCGAGCGCGCGGATGATCTCGCGCGGCTGACGCTCGCCGGAGATGTCGAAGTTCTGCAGCGAGCGTTGCGTCTGCGCGCCCCAGAGGCGCTCGGACGGCACGTCGATCGGACCCATGGTGTCGCGTTCGACGCGGCTTGCGGGTGAGTTGGCCATGTCGGTTCTCCGTTTTTCTGAAAGACAAGTCTATCGATGCACCGACTTTCGCGTCGCCTCGCGCATCACGACTGCCTGATCTCTGATGCGGGAATCAGGGAAATTACCGACGCGATGGTGCAAACGAGTATTGGAAGAGGCCGATCCAGTACCAATTTCGCAAGCGCCAGTCTCCAGAATCGGCGCACGGCGAACTCGCCGAGCACAAGGAGACAGACCCATGAAACGAATCCTGAAGACGGGCCTCGCGCTGGCGCTCGCCGCAGCCGGACTCGCGCACGCCGCCACCGAACTCGTCGTCGCGACCGTGAACAACGGCCACATGATCGAGATGCAGAAGCTCACCAAGTTCTTCGAGCAGGCGCATCCGGACATCACCCTCAAGTGGGTCACGCTGGAAGAAGGCACGCTGCGCCAACGAGTGACCACCGACATCGCGACCAAGGGCGGCCAGTTCGACGTCATGACCATCGGGATGTACGAAACGCCGATCTGGGCCAAGAAGGGCTGGCTCAAGCCCATCGCCACCGACGCGGCCTACGACGTCGACGACCTGCTGCCGGCCATCCGCAACGGCCTCTCGTCCGACGGCAAGCTCTTCGCCTCGCCCTTCTATGGCGAGAGCTCCATGCTCATGTACCGCAAAGACCTCGCCGACAAGGCCGGCTTCAAGATGCCCGACCAGCCCACGTGGACGCAGGTGCGCGACCTCGCGGCCAAGGTCAACGATCCGGCGGGCGGCGTCTATGGCATGTGCCTGCGCGGCAAGCCCGGCTGGGGCGACAACATGGCCTTCCTCACGACGCTGGTCAACACCAACGGCGGCCAATGGTTCGACATGAGCTGGAAGCCGCAGATCGACACCAAGCCCTGGCACGACGCGATCAACTTCTACGTCGACATGATGAAAAAGTACGGCCCGCCCGGCGCCTCCGCCAACAGCTTCAACGAGAACCTGGCGCTCTTCAACGAAGGCAAGTGCGCGATGTGGGTCGACGCGACCATCGCCGCGTCGTTCGTGAGCGACCCCAAGCAGTCGAAGGTGGCCGACAAGGTGGCGTTCGCGCAAGCCCCAGTGGCCGTCACGCCCAAGGGAGCGAACTGGCTCTGGGCGTGGGCGCTGGCGGTGCCGGCGAGCTCGACCAAGGTCGACGCAGCGCAGACCTTCATCAAGTGGGCGACGTCCAAGGACTACGTCAAGCTGGTCGCCAAGGAAAACGGCTGGGCTGCCGTCCCGACCGGCACGCGCAAGTCGACGTACGCATCGCCGGAGTTCCAGAAGGCCGCCCGCTTCGCCGAGGCCGAGCTGAAAGCCATCGACACGGCCAACCCGAACGACAGCACCCTGCCCAAGTCGCCTTACGTCGGCGTGCAGTACGCGGCCATTCCGGAGTTCCAGGCGATCGGCGTCGCCGTCGGTCAGCAGATGAGCGCCGCGCTTGCCGGCAAGGTCACGGTCGACGCCGCCCTGAAGACCTCGCAGACGGCGGCCGAGCGCGAGATGAAGCGCGGCGGCTACTACAAGTAGCCCGACGACGCCGACCACGCCAGGCGCCATGACCCTCCTCTTGCCCCGCGCGCTGATGGCGCCGGCAGTCGGCACGCTGCTCCTCTGGATGCTCGTGCCGCTGCTGATGACGATCTACTTCTCGTTCGTCGACTACAACCTGATGCGCCCCGGGGAGCGGCCGTTCTCCGGACTCGGCAACTTCGAGTACTTCATCACCGACCCGGACTTTTGGCCGGCGGTGTCGAACACGCTGCTGCTGATCGGGAGCGTGATCGCCATCACGGTGGTGCTCGGCATCGGGCTGGCGCTGCTGGTGAACGATCCGTTTCCGGGACGGGGCATCGTGCGGGTGCTGCTCATCTCGCCCTTCTTCGTCATGCCCACGGTCAATGCGCTCCTGTGGAAGCACATGATGATGAACCCGATCTACGGCGTTCTCGCCGACCTGTGGCGGGCCTTCGGTGCAGAGCCGGTCGACTGGCTGACCGACCTGCCGCTGCTGTCGATCATCATCATGGTGGCGTGGCAATGGCTGCCTTTCGCCTGCCTGATCTTCATCACCTCGCTGCAATCGCTCGACCGCGAACAGATGGAGGCCGCGCGCATGGACGGCGCCAACGCGCCCCAGCGCTTCTTCTACCTGACGCTGCCGCACCTGGCGCGGCCGATGGCGGTCGTGATCATGATCGAGATGATCTTTCTCTTGAGCGTGTTCGCCGAGATCGCGATCACCACCAACGGCGGGCCGGGCAACACGAGCACCAACCTCACCTACCTGATCTTCAAGCAGTCGCTGATGAACTTCGACGTGGGCGTGGCGTCGGCGGGGGCGCTCTTCGCGGTGATCCTGGCCAACATAGTGGCCGTCTTCTTGATCCGCATCATCGGCAAGAACCTGGATTGAGGCACCGGATGCAACCCAACTTCCTCCTCACGGCGCTGCGCACGGTCGGTGCCTGGGCCGTCACGCTGCTGCTCTTCTTTCCGCTGGGCTGGGTCGTGCTGACCTCATTCAAGACCGAGTTGCAGGCGATCCATGTGCCGCCGCTTTTCCTGTTCGAGCCCACGCTGGAGAACTTCACCGAAGTGCAGCGGCGCAGCGACTACCTGCTCTTCGCGCGCAACTCGATGATCACCAGCGTCGGCTCGACCATCCTCGGCCTGCTGATTGCGGCGCCGGCGGCGTACTCGATGGCCTTCTTTCGCACCCGGCGCACGCGCGACATCCTGATGTGGATGCTGTCGACCAAGATGATGCCGGCCGTGGGCGCGCTGGTGCCCATCTACGTGATCGCGCAGACGCTCGGCATGCTCGACTCGCTCACCGCGCTCACCATCGTCTTCACGCTGTCCAACCTGCCGATCATGGTGTGGATGCTCTACACCAGCTACAAGGACATTCCCAACGAGATCCTCGAAGCGGCGCGCATGGACGGCGCGAGCCTGTGGACCGAGTTCAGGCACGTCGTGCTCCCGCTGTCGATCGGCGGGCTCGCGTCCACCGGCCTGCTGTGCCTGGTGTTGAGCTGGAACGAGGCCTTCTGGGCGCTCAACCTCACGTCCGCCAAAGCCGGCACGCTGGCCGCGCTGATCGCCTCGTATTCGAGCCCCGAGGGGCTGTTCTGGGCCAAGCTCTCGGCCGCCTCGCTGATGGCCATCGGCCCGATCGTGGTGTTCGGGTGGTTCAGTCAGAAGCAGTTGGTGCAGGGCTTGACATTCGGGGCGGTGAAATGAGCTCGCCCCCAGGCTTCGCGCATGTTCTTGGCTCGCCCCCAGGCTCCGCGCACTTCGTGTCGCTTCGCCAACCCCCTGCCGGGGGCGCTGCCGGTGGACCGGCGGAGCCGGTTCCACGGCAGCCCTGGAATAAGGCGCGCCCAGTGGTTGGGTGTCTGTCGAATCGATATCAGGAGAAAGATTGATGGCCTATCTTGAGTTGAACCACATCGAGAAGAGCTTCGAGGAGACGAAGGTCATCAAGGGGGTCGATCTGACGATCGACAAGGGCGAGTTCATCGTTTTCGTGGGGCCTTCGGGTTGTGGCAAATCGACGTTGCTGCGGCTGATCGCGGGGCTGGAGAACATCACTCACGGCACGCTGAAGCTGGACGGCAAGGACATCACGCACACGGCGTCGGGCAAGCGCGACCTGGCGATGGTGTTCCAGAGCTACGCGCTCTACCCGCACATGAGCGTGTACGACAACATGTCGTTCGCGCTCAAGCTCGCGGGCGTGGGCAAGGACGAGATCAAGACAAAGGTCGACCACGCGGCCCGCACGCTCAATCTCACCAACTACCTCTCGCGCACGCCCAAGGAGCTCTCGGGCGGCCAGCGGCAGCGCGTGGCGATCGGCCGCGCGATCGTGCGCGCACCCAAGGTGTTTCTCTTCGACGAGCCGCTGTCCAATCTCGACGCGGCGCTGCGCGGCAACACCCGCGTCGAGATCCACAAGCTGCACCGGGCGCTCGGCGCCACCAGCATCTACGTGACCCACGACCAGGTCGAGGCGATGACGCTTGCCGATCGCGTGGTGGTATTGCGCGATGGCCTGATCGAGCAGGTCGGCACGCCGATGGAACTCTACGACCGGCCGGCGAACCAGTTCGTCGCGCAGTTCATCGGGATGCCGTCGATGAACATGGTTGGCGCGAGCGCGATTCCCAGCTTCTCCGCGCAAACCGGCGGCCGGCTGCCCGGCGACGGCTTTCTCGGGGTGCGTCCCGAAGCCCTGCGCGTGCATTCGAGCGTCGCTGCGGGCGCACCGGGCAAGGTCGAATTGATCGAGGCGCTCGGTGCCGACACGCTGATCCACGTCGACGTCGGCGGCGTCGCGCTGGTGGCGCGCCAGAACGAGCGGACCGCGCTGCATCCCGGCGACGAAGTGGGCGTCGAGCTCGACCCTTCGGCGCTGCATTTCTTCAACCGCGAAGGCCGTGCGCTCGCGGCCTGAACGCCCTCACCTCGTCGTCGCGTCATGCTCTCTCCTCCCTCCTCCGAATTCGTGGTGCTGCACCTCGGTCTCGGCTCCTTCCACCGCGCGCACCAGGCGGTCTACCTGCAGGAGCTGATCGATTCGGGCGACACGCGCTGGTCGATCTCGGGCGCCAACCTGCGTCCGGACATGGCGCCGGTCGTCGATGCGCTTCGTGCGCAAGACGGGCGTTACACGCTCGAAACGGTGTCGCCCGAAGGCGAGTTTCGCTATCGCACCATCGAGTCGATCCGCGAGATCCTGCCCTGGGACGCGTTGCTCGCCCCGGTGATCACGCGCGGCTCGCACCCGGCGACACGCGTGATCTCGTTCACCGTGACCGAGGCCGGCTACTACCTCGGTCCGCAAGACCGGCTGGACTTCGCCAACGCCGAACTCGCCGACGACCTCGAGCGCGCGCGGCGCGGCGAGGCCGGCTCCACCATCTACGGTGCCGTGAGCGCCATCCTGCGCGCCCGCCGGGCCGCCTACGGTGGTCCGGTGACGCTGCTCAACTGCGACAACCTCCGGCACAACGGCGAGCGCTTCCGAAGCGGCCTCTTTGCCTTCATGGAGCAGGCCGGCGCACACGACCTCCTGGGCTGGACGCGAGACCACACCTCTTGCCCCAATGCGATGGTCGATCGCATCACGCCGCGCCCCCCGCCGGAGCTGCGCGAACGCGTGCGCGCCGCCACGGGCTGGGACGATGCCGCGCCCGTCATGGGCGAAAGCTTCATCCAGTGGGTGGTCGAGGACGACTTCATCCACGGCCGGCCCGAATGGGAGCGCGTCGGCGCGCAGCTGGTCGATTCGGTGGCGCCCTACGAAGAAGCCAAGATCCGCATCCTCAACGCCAGCCACAGTTGCATCGCCTGGGCCGCGACGCTGATCGGCCTGCGCTACATCCACGAAGGCACGCACACGCCGGCCATCCGCCGCATGGCCCACGACTACGTGACGGACGACGTCATCCCCTGCCTGCAGTCGCCAGGCCGCGCGAGCCCGGTCGACCTGCCGGCCTACCGCGACGTGGTGCTGGCGCGCTTCGGCAACCCCGCCATCCTCGACACCAACCAGCGTGTGGCGATGGACGGGTTTTCCAAGATCCCGGGCTTCATCGCACCGACCGTGCGCGAGCGCCTGGCGCGAAGCGAAAGCATCCACAGCGTCGCCCTGCTGCCCGCGCTCTTCCTGGCCTTTCTGCAGCGCTGGCACCACGGCACCCTGCCCTACGACTACGAAGACCAGGCGATGGACCCCGCACTCGCCCATGCCATCTGCGCCGCCGACGATCCGATCCGAGCCCTGTGCGCGGACCGCGGCCTGTGGGGCGACGCCGCCGGCAATGCGGTGCTGACGGACGCCGTGCGGCAGGCCAGCGTGCGCATCGCCGCTTTCGTCGAGGGCGCAGCGCCGTGACCCCGCGCCTGACCGAAAACCATCATCTGCTGGTAACCGGTGCAGGCGGCGGCATCGGCCTCGCCATCGCCGAGGCCTGCCTTTCCGAAGGCGCGCGATGCACGCTGGTCGACCGTGCACAAACGCCGTCAGCGGGCGTGGACGAACTGGCGCGACGGTTTCCGCACACGCTGGCCTATCTGGCGGCGGACATCACCGATGGAGGCGCCGTCGAACGCTTGCTCGGCGACGCCGAAGCGCGCCACGGAGCCATCCGCACCCTGGTCAACAACGCCGCCCTCTTCGACATGGCCCCGCTGCTCGACAGCGACGAGGCTTCGTTCGACCGGCTTTTCGCGGTCAACGTGAGGGGCATGTTCTTCGTCATGCAGCGCGTGCTCAAGCGCATGGTCGGCGCTGCGACGCCCGGTGCGTCGGTGATCAACATGGCCTCGCAGGCGGGCCGGCGCGGCGAGGCGCTGGTGTCGCACTACTGCGCGACCAAGGCCGCCGTGATCAGCTACACGCAGAGCGCCGCGCTCGCGATGGCGCCGCACGGCATCCGCGTGAACGCCATCGCGCCCGGCGTGGTCGACACGCCGATGTGGGCCGAAGTCGATTCGCTCTTCGCACGCTACGAGAACCTGGCCCCCGGCGAGAAGAAACGCGCCGTCGGCCTGGCCGTGCCGCTCGGGCGCATGGGCACGCCCGAAGACGTGGCGCGCGTGGTGGTCTTTCTCGCGAGCGACGACGCGCGCTACGTGACCGCGCAGACGCTCAATGTCGACGGTGGTAACGTCATGAGCTGACACCCATGGACGGTCTTCCTGCATGACATCGGTGAAAGCACGCCATCTGCCGCGCCACCGCGAGCCCGAGCTCGAGCGCGACGTCTCGCGCTCGACGTCGCTGGGTTATGAAGCACCCGAGACTTCCGGCCTGGTTCGCTGCCTGGCGCACGGCTTTCCGAGCCCGCTGGTGCGCTGGCACTTCCATGAAGAGTACGAGCTGCACCTGATCACCGAAACCTCGGGCAAGGCTTTCGTCGGCGACTGGATCGGCGCCTTCCAGCCCGGCCACCTGGTGCTGTGCGGTCCGCGCCTGCCGCACAACTGGATTTCGCTCGATGCCCCGGCCGACGGCGCGTCGGGGCGCGACCGCGTGATCCAGTTCCGCCACGAGCCGATCGCGGCCGCTGCCGCGGCGATCCCCGAGATGCAGGAGGCGCTCCAGTTGCTCGAACGCGCCCGCCACGGCATCGAGTTCTTCGGCCTGGCCGAAAGCGCGCTCGCGCACTGGAACGCCGTCAAGTCGGCACGCGGCCTGCGCCGGTTCGCGCTCTTCTGCGACTACCTGGCCGACCTGGCGCAATGCACCGACTACCGACTGCTTTCGAACGTGCAGATGCAGGGCGTCGAAGGCGATGCCGAAGTCGACCAGATCAACGCCATCGTCGATCGCATCACGGCCCATCTGGCCGAACCGATCGTGATGGCCGACATCGCGAGCGAACTGGCGATGAGCGAAAGCCGCTTCAGCCGTTTCTTCAAGCGCTCGACCGGCAACAGCTTCACCGACTTCGTGAACCGCGTGCGCATCAACAGCGCCTGCCACCTGCTGATGGAATCCGACCATTACGTGACCGACATCTGCTACCAGGTCGGCTTCAACAACGTGGCCAATTTCAACCGGCGCTTTCTGGAAATCAAGGGAATGACGCCCACCGAATTCCGCCGGCAGAGCCAGCGCCGTTTCGGCGGCGCCGCCTGAGGGCCGGGGCGCCCCAAGAGGAGCTGTCCAACGTGTACCTCGGCATCGACCTCGGGACATCCGAACTCAAGGCGCTGCTGCTTGCCGACGACCACCGCATCGCCGGACTGGCGCGCGCACCGCTCACCGTCGACCGGCCGCACGCGCTGTGGGCCGAGCAGTCACCCGACCGGTGGTGGGAGGCACTCGACCTGGCAATGGGCGAGCTGCGCCGCACGCAGCCCGAGGCGCTTTCGCGCGTGCGGGCGATCGGCCTGTCCGGGCAGATGCACGGCGCGGTCGCGCTCGACGCAGAAGGCCGCGTGCTGCGCCCCGCGATCCTGTGGAACGACGGCCGCAGCACCGCGCAATGTGAAACGCTCACCGAGCGCGTGCCCCGGCTTTCGTCCATC
>JAHJOG010000263.1 GCA_018820395.1 Gammaproteobacteria bacterium
CCGCGGGGCTCGCGGCGCTGCTGCGCCATCCGGAGCGTTTTCGCGGCAAGCGCGTCGGCCTCGTGCTGTCGGGCGGCAACATCGACCCGCTGCTGCTGGCGGCCATCATCGAGCGCGGTATGGTGCGCGCAGGCCGGCTGGCGCGGGTGCGGATCAGTGCGCGCGACGTGCCGGGTTCGCTGGCGCAGATCACGGCGACCGTCGCCGAAGCGGGGGCCAACGTCGACGAGGTGCACCACCAGCGCGCCTTCACCATGCTGGCCGCGCAGAACGTCGAAGTCGAGCTGGTGCTGCAGACGCGGGGCCGCGCGCATCTGTCCGCCGTACTCGACGCGCTGCGCAACGCGGGCTTCGAAGCTGCCGAGCAGCGGTGATAAGAAGAAAGAATTAACGGAACTATGGGAAGCCCCGGGTCGACCGCCGAGCGGGCCTGGGGAAAATCGTTGTAATCATTCGCTACCGAGGACCCCTGGATGGCCGACCCCACACCCGTTGAACCCGCCGAGAGCGCCGCCGTCGAAACCGACGCGGTCGAATCGATCGTCCACATGATGCCGCTGATCCTGCCCTTGGCGGGCGGGGTGCTGATGCTGCTGCTCGCGTCCATCGCCGTCTACATGGCCTGACATCCATCCGCGCCCTGGGCGGACACCCTTCATCGCCGGGCCGCGTGATGTTCGGGTGTGGGTTCCATTGACGCTGGAGCCGAGTGCGCACCCACTATCCCAGGTGTCTTCTCCAACGGACCTTGCCGTCTCGCCGTGGCAGTCCCGTTCGACAAGACGAATTTCAACTTAGGAGATATCGATGAACGCACCCCTCAAGGGTCTGTCGGTGAATGCGCCGCCGCACGTCAAAAATGAAAAGCTCATTGCCTGGGTGAGCGACATGGCCGCCCTGTGCAAGCCCGACTCGGTGGTCTGGTGCGACGGCAGCAACGAAGAATACGACCGGTTGTGCCAACAAATGGTCGACGCCGGAACGCTGCAACGCCTCAATCCTGCCAAGCGCCCCAATTCCTATCTGGCCACTTCCGACGTCAACGACGTGGCGCGCGTCGAAGACCGTACCTACATCTGTTCCGAGAAGAAGGAAGACGCCGGCCCGACCAACAACTGGATGGCGCCTGCCGAGATGCGCGCGACGCTGCAGCCGCTCTTCGACGGCTGCATGAAGGGCCGCACGATGTACGTCGTGCCTTTCAGCATGGGTCCGCTCGGTTCTCCGATTGCCCACATCGGCATCGAGCTGTCCGACAGCCCCTATGTCGTCGTCAACATGAAGATCATGACGCGCATGGGCAAGGCGGTTTACGACGTGCTCGGCGCGGACGGCGAGTTCGTTCCCTGCATGCACACCGTGGGCGCCCCGCTGGAGCCGGGTCAAAAAGACGTGTCCTGGCCCTGCAACACGACCAAGTACATCGTCCACTATCCCGAGACGCGCGAAATCTGGAGCTACGGTTCCGGCTACGGCGGCAATGCACTCTTGGGCAAGAAGTGCTTCGCACTGCGGATCGCGTCCAACATGGGCCGCGACGAGGGCTGGCTGGCCGAGCACATGCTGATCCTGGGCGTAACCAACCCCCAGGGCAAGAAATACCACGTCGCCGCTGCGTTCCCCAGTGCGTGCGGCAAAACCAACTTCGCGATGCTGATCCCGCCGGCCGGCTTCGAAGGCTGGAAAGTGACGACCATCGGCGACGACATCGCCTGGATCAAACCTGCCGCCGACGGCAAGCTGCGCGCCATCAACCCCGAAGCCGGCTATTTCGGCGTGGCGCCGGGCACCAACACGCAGACCAACCCCAACTGCATGGCCAGCCTGGATCGCGACGTGATCTTCACCAACGTTGCGCTGACGGACGACGGCGACGTCTGGTGGGAAGGCATGAGCGAGCCCCCGGCGCACGCGATCGACTGGCAAGGCAACGACTGGACGCCCGCCATCGCCAAGGAAACCGGCGCCAAGGCCGCACATCCCAATGCCCGCTTCACGGTCGGCGCGATCAACAATCCGGCGCTGGACGACGCCTGGGACGACCCGAAGGGTGTCGCCATCGACGCATTCATCTTCGGCGGTCGGCGCTCGACCACGGTGCCCCTGGTCACCGAGGCGCGCAACTGGGTCGAAGGCGTCTATATGGCGGCGACCATGGGCTCGGAAACCACGGCGGCCGCCGCCGGCAAGCAAGGGGTGGTTCGGCGCGATCCTTTCGCCATGCTGCCCTTCGCCGGCTACAACATGAGCGATTACTTCCAGCATTGGTTGGACCTGGGCACGCGTCTGGCTGCTTCGGGCGCGCGGCTGCCGAAGATCTACACCACCAACTGGTTCCGCAAGGGTGCAGACGGCAAGTTCGTCTGGCCGGGCTACGGCGAAAACATGCGCGTCCTGAAGTGGATGATCGATCGCATCGAGGGCCAAGCCGAGGGGACGGAGCACGTCTTCGGCGTGAGCCCGCGCTACGAAGACCTGAACTGGAAGGGCCTGGCGTTCAGTGCGGAGCAGTTCGACACCGTGACGCACATCGACAAGGCCGCCTGGCAGGCCGAACTCAAGCTCCATGCCGAGCTATTCCAGCAACTGTCGCATCACCTGCCCAAGGAATTGCCGGAGACCAAGGCGGCCATCGAGCAGCGTCTTGCTGCCTGAATGAACGGAAGCGGCGTCCGCCGCGACCATGAAAAAAGCCGCCCGAAAGGGCGGCTTTTTCGTTCAGGGGCTGGAAGGCGAATCAGTAGTACCGCGCGAGATTGGCTTTGCGAACGGTGTCGTAGACCATCGGGATCGCGCCCTGCGCTTCGCCTGCAGTTGCGTTCAAAGGCGCAGTAGCGGCGACGCGGGCCATCGACGGCTCCTCGACTTCATGCCGCGAAGCGATGGCCTGGATGTCACGCAGCATGCGGCCGTCCTGCATGGCATACGCCAGGAATTGCGCGTCGGCGCGGGCGGCATCCCGCTTGCGTGCGGCGTGGCGGACGCTGGCGACCACCCGAGCCGCCATCGAACGCGTCGCCCCGGCGAAGAAGGCGATGGCCGAGAAAGCCACCAGCCACAGCACGAACCAGGCGACGAGCAGACCGCCCTCGGTCCAGGTCGACATCAGCTTGTCGGCCACGACCAGCAGAGACGACACGATGGCCGAAAGCAAAAGGAGAGCCAGGCCGCGCGCGCCGTCCAACCGATGCTTGGCGCGACGGATTTGCGCCATCAGCGCCTCGGCGCGGACAACGCCCGGATGAGAGGCTGGCTGCTCTACGTGAACGAAACTTGTCATGATGATCCTCCAGAAAAATGCGATGGGCTTGTGGCCCGATGGCTTGATATTAGGGGATACCCTGATGTCATTCCAATTTATTTTGATGATGTCTATCATTCCGGATGATGATGGACGTTAACTTTCGCACACTCGACCTGAATCTCCTGCGCGTCTTCGACGAGGTCATGTCGGAACGCAACCTCACGCGCGCGGCTCGGAACCTCTCCGTCACCCAACCGGCAGTGAGCAATGCGCTCAGGCGCCTGCGCGAGGTGGTGGGCGACGAACTGGTGCAACGCTCGGGCGCCGGCGTGGAGCCCACACCGCGCGCCCTGGCGCTGTGGCCGACGGTGCGCGACGCGCTGCAGCAGTTGCAGCACACCTTGGCGCCGGGTGAGTTCGACGCGTCGGTCGCCGACACGACCTTCCTGCTGGCCATGGCCGATGCCACGGCCGCCGAACTGATGCCGGGTCTGGTCCGGATCCTGGAAACCGAAGCCCCTGCGGTCGCCGTACGGGTGTCACCGCTGACCACGCGCGATCCGCGCCGCATGCTCGAACATGAGGAGGTCGACATGGCCGTCGGCTACTTCCCGGCCCTGGTGGCGAGCCTGGCAGCGCGCGGACAGTCAGGAGATTCCGTGCTGGCCTTCGAAACCCAGCGCCTCTACGTGGGGGAGTATGTCTGCGTGATGCGACGCGACCATCCGCTGGCCGCTGCGCCACTCACGCTCGACGCCTTCTGCGCGGCGCGGCACATGTTGGTGAGCTTTTCGGGGCGACCCTACGGTTTCATCGATCAGACGCTCGGCGCGCTGGGCCGGCGCAGGCACATTGTCATCACCGTCAATCAGTTCTTCACGGCCGAAAGGGTGGTGGCCAACTCGGATCTGCTCACCGTGCTGCCGCGTCACTTCGTCAGCGAGGCCGGCGTCGGCACTCAGCTCGTGCTGCGCGACCTGCCCTTCGATCAGCCGATGGTTCATGTCGATGCCGTCTGGCACCGGCGCGCCCAGCGCAGTCGCGCGAACGAATGGCTTCGATCGGCGTTGCTGCGGTCGGCAGAGGAAGCGTTTTCAAGCGCAAGAACCGGGCGAACGCCGGACCGCGATCCGCCCCGGGGTTCGGGGAGTGACTTCAGCGAACGACGCTGAGCCAGGCGCTGGCGGCGGCGCGGAGCTCTTGCGCCCGGTGCAGGTCGGTGCCGGCGAGGTGATCGGCGCTTTCCATCAGCGCATGCGCGGGGCTTGAAGGAACGAGAACGGGAGAGGATTGAAAAACACGTGCCGCAAGGGCGAGGAGGGTGTACATGACTTCAAGCGGGTATGGAGCGCTTCTGGGGTTGGTTGCAATGGAACTCAGTTTAAGGGTTTTCCCTATACTTCCAGGGCCAAGGTTATGCGGTTTGAACATGAGAGCATTCACCTTAGACTGCATCGATGAAGATCCAGTTGCTCTCGGATCTCCATCTGGAGATTCATCCGCGCTTGACGGTCCCGCCTGCACCTGGCGCTGACCTGCTGGTGTTGGCTGGCGACATCGGCTCCTATCAGAGGGGCTCGATGCTCGATGCGCCAGACTACGGATTGACCCGCTTTTCTCCGCGCCACGGATGGCCGACCCCGGTGGTCTTCATTCCCGGCAATCACGAGTACGACCATGCCGACTTCGACGCCGTGCACACTCGGCTGCGCGAACTGTGTGACGCGCTCGGCATCGTCTGGCTGGAGCGGGAATCGATCCTTCTCGACGGCGTCCGCTTGGTCGGCACCACGCTCTGGGCCGATTTCGATGCCTTGTCCGAGCCTGGAGAGGCGCTGACCAGCGTGCTGCGAAAGCGCGGCAAGGCCATGCGCGCGGCAGACTTCTATCTGGCAAAGGCCGCCACCGAGCGGGCCGGGCAACCGTTCATGGCAGACGCGCTGAGAGAGCACTCACTTGCATGCCAGGCATGGTTGGAAAAGGCCTTGCGAACCGCGCATGACGGTCCGACAGTGGTGATCACGCACTTTGCGCCGACCTTGGCCAGTGCAGATCCGCGCTACGGCTTGAGTCCGGGAACCGCCGGTTTCTGCAATTCACTGGACCATCTGCTGCCGCACGCCGACCTGTGGTTGCACGGCCACCTGCATTGTCATTTCGACTATGTGAAGGACGGCTGTCGCGTGGTCGCCAACCCGCTGGGCTATCTGGCCAAGGGCGAGCAGGAGGGTTTCTTGCCGGACAAGCTCATCGACACGGACCACCGCCGGCAGGGCCGCGCCTGAGAGGGGCGTCTCAGCGCGCCGAGAGCCCGTCGAAGCAGGTGGACAACACCATCTCGACGATCTGCGCATCGGTGTGCTGCCCGCCAGCTTTCAGGAATTCGAGCACTGGGTCGCAGGCGCGAGCGAAGAGCGTGTAGAGCACCGCGATGGCTGGCAGCTTGGCGCTCAACGAACCGTCTGCCTGCGCCGCCTCGATCCAGCCGCCCAGCGTGTCGCTGACGGCGACCAGTCGATCGAGGTAATCGCGGTTGTTCATCAAGGTCGCTCGCAGCGTGGAGCTCTGATGCGGGAGCGAGGGCATTTCGCCGGCCAGCTGCACCTCCATGGTCCAGCGCGCGACGGCCCGGAGCTTGTCCAGCGGCTTGTCGTTCGCCGGCACCGAAGCCAGGAAATCCTTGGCACGCTGCATGATGCGGACCATCGCGGCAGCGGCCAGATCTTCCTTGCTCGGAAAATGCTTATAGAGGCTTGCCTTTGCAATGCCCACCGACGCTGCGACCTCGTCCACGGTCATGGCCTCGAAGCCTTTTTCGGCCAGGAGCCGGTTGACGGTCTGGACGATGGCCTCTTCGCGTGCCACCAACATCTGCTGTTTGAACGAGGGCTTGAGCGAGACAGCGGTATTCATCCCTCAATTCTAGCCGCTTTCGTCAAAAAATAGTCGATGGCATCAAATTGCGACCAATCGGTTCAAACGGCGTCACGCGGCTTGACCGATCGACCGTGGAAGCCTAATAAAGCCCCAACTGCCTCGCGTGTAAACGCGCCAATCCGAGCAGGGCATCGGTGAAGGGGGTCGCCACCTTCGTCAGTTGTCCGAGTTCCCGCACCACGGCGACGAGCGCGTCGAGTTCCACGGGCCGGCCAGCTTCCACGTCCTGCAGCATCGAGGTCTTGAACGCGCCCAGCTTGCGGGTCACGGCGTGACGGTCGTCGGGACTTTCGGCGATCGGGATGCCGATGCGGGCGCCGATGTCCCTGGCTTCGAGCATGACGGCCGAGACGAAGCCTCGCACCAGGTCGTCGCCCAGGATCAGGTCGGTCGTGGCGCCGGTGAGCGCACTGATCGGGTTGACCGTCATGTTGCCCCAGAGCTTGTACCAGACGTCCTTCTGGATCTGCGGCGACACGCGCGCCTCGATGCCCGCAGACACCATCAACTCGCACAGCGCCTTGACGCGCGGCGTGGCCTCGCCCGACGGCTCGCCCACGATCAGTCCGTTGCCGAAGTGGTGCCGCACCACGCCGGGCGCATCGAGCGAACAACTTGCATGCACCACGCCGCCAATGACGTTCGCGCTGGGAATGGCGCGTGCAATGGCGCCGTCGGGGTCGATGGTCGCCAGCCGGCTGCCGGCCAACGGGCCGCCGAAGCCCCCCTCGAGGAACCACCAGGGCACACCGTTCATGGCCGTGAGCACCACGGTGTCGGGGCCGATCAGCGGCGCGATGCGCGCCGCCACGCCCGGCAACGCCGGTGCCTTGACGGCGATCACGACCAGATCCTGCACGCCGAGCTCGGCGGGGTCGGCCACCGCATGGACCGGCGCACGCAGGCGTTGGTCGCCGCGCACGATGGAAAGGCCGTCGCGCTGCAAGGTCGCCAGCGTCTCCCCTCGGGCCACCACGTTGAGACGCGAGCCGGCCTGCGCCAGGCCCATGCCGATCCAGCCGCCGATGGCGCCGGCGCCATAAATGCAGACTTTCATGTTCGACGCGATGCCTTCCATCAGTTCCGGTAGCTTCCGTCGATGCGGTCGACCTGCCGAACCAGGGCGTCGAACACGTCCTGGCCGGCGCCGTGTTCGGGGCTGAACTGAAGGGCGTCGCGCGTGCAGCGGGCGGCGATCGCTTCCGACACCGGAATCGGCGCGCCCATCGACAAGGTCGCCATCTGGATCTCGCAGGCGCGCTGCAGCGTCCACAGGATGGCAAAGGTCTGCGGCAGGGTCTGGCCCCAGGCCAGAAGCCCGTGATTGCGCAGGATCACGGCATGCCGGTCGCCGATGCTCTTCAAGAGCCGCGGACCCTCGTCGGCGTGGATGGTGATGCCCTCGAACTCGTGGTACGCGACCATGTCGTGCAACTGGGCCGTGTAGAAATTCGTCTGCTGCAGGCCGCCCTGCAGGCAGGCCACCGCGACGCCCGCCGTGGTGTGCGTGTGCATCACGCAGTGCGCAGCCGGCAGACCGTCGTGGATGGCGGCGTGCACCGTGAAGCCGGCCGGATTCACCCGATGCGGCGACCCGTCGAGCACCTTGCCCTTCAGGTCGACCTTCACCAGGTTGCTGGCCGTTACTTCGGTGTAGTGCAGACCGAACGGATTGATCAGGAACTGCTTTTCACCGCCCGAAACGCTGTCGGGCAAGCGCACCGTGATGTGGTTGTAGATCATCTCGGTCCAGCCCAGCATCGCGAAGACGCGGTAGCAGGCCGCGAGTTGCAGGCGAGCCTCCTGCTCGTCCGGGTGCATGGAGGCCAATGCCGAAGCCGGCGTCGCCACGGGTGCCGGGTTCGATGCCGGAGCCGATGCCGCGGGGAAAGTCGCCAAGGTGTTCATCGCAGTTCCTGTTCGATCCGAGAAGCCGTTCAACCCTCCGCCGTGAAGCCCACCTTCTTGACGATCGGTGCCCACTTGGCGGTGTCTTTCTTGATGAGGTCTCCGAGCTCGGCGGGCGTGGACGACATGGCTTCCAGGCCGAAGGTGCCGAGCCCGTCGATCACTTCCTTGTTCGCGAGCGCCGTCTTCAGCGCGGCGTTGAGCTTGGCCACCGTTTCCGGCGAGGCCTTTGCCGGCAGGAAGTAGGCGAACCACTCGCTGTGCGCCATGTCCTTGATGCCCTGTTCGGCGAAGGTCGGCACGTCGGGCGTGAAGCGGCTGCGCTTCTCGCCGGACACGCCGAGGATTCGCACCTTGCCGGTCGCGAGATGCTGCGTGATGTCGCCGATCGGGCCGGAGACGGCGGAGATGTTGCTGCCGAGCAGGTCGAGCATCGCAGGCTGGGTGCCGCGATAGGCCGCGTGCTTCAGTTCGACGCCGGCGCTCTTGCCCAGCAGCGCGCCGATGAAGTGGGGCGTGGAGCCTGCCGCTGGCGAACCGAAGTTGGCGCCCGTCGGGTTGGCCTTGGCCCACTCGAGGAATTCGGGCACCGTCTTGACGCTGGCCGGCACGGCCGGACCGACGGCAAAGCCGAAGTCGAACACGCAGGCGATCGACACGGGCGTGAGGTCGGCCACGGGGTCGTAGGGCAGCTTCTTGTAGATGTGCGGATAGATGGTGAGGATCGATGTCGGCGTCTGCAGGATCGTGGTGCCGTCGGCCGGCTGGGCCTTGACGTAGCTCACGGCGATCTGTCCGCCGGCGCCGGTGCGGTTCTCGACCACGGCGGCGGCCGCATAACCCGGCGAGAGCTTGGTGGCCACGCGGCGTGCGCAGGTGTCCGAGGTGCCGCCGGCGGCAAAACCCACGGCCAGCTTGGCTGTCTCGATGTTCTGCGCGAAAGCCTGTTGGCCGATGCCGGCGAGCAGGGCGGAAGCCCCGGCGGTTTGAATCACTTGGCGGCGTGTGAAGGTCATGGTGCGGTGTCTCCTCGACATGGTTTCAGGATTCGTCGCGCAGCCAGGTGACTGCGCCCGAGTGGGTCACGGCGCCTTGGTGGCCAGGACGCACGGTGAGCGCGTATTTTTCCAGCAAGCCGCCCAGATGGGTCCTCACGTTTACCTCACGTTCGGCGAGCCGCGCCGCAATTTCGTCGGTCGACAGCTCGACCGTGATGCTGCGCGCGTCGGCGCGGGCGTCGATGGCGATGATGTCGCCGTCGACCAGGGCTGCGATCGGACCGCCCTCGGCGGCTTCCGGGCCGGCATAGCCGATGCACAGGCCCCGCGTGGCGCCGGAAAAGCGCCCGTCGGTGAGCAGCGCCACCTTGTCGCCCATGCCCTGGCCATAGAGCAGGGCGGTGATGCCGAGCATCTCGCGCATGCCCGGACTGCCCTTGGGGCCTTCGTTGCGGATCACGATCACGTCGCCGGGGGCATACCGGCGGTTCTGCACGGCCGCCTGCGCTTCTTCTTCGGAATCGAACACGCGCGCCGGCCCGCGATGCACCAGGGACTTCAATCCCGCAGTCTTCAGCAGCGCGCCGTCGGGGCACAGGTTGCCCTTGAGCACGGCCAGGCCGCCGTCCTGCGAGAGCGGGTCGCCGGCCCTGCGCACCACGCGGCCGTCGGGCTCCGCCACGCCGGACAGTTCGTCGGCCAGCGTGCGACCGGTGAAAGTCAGCGCGTCGCCATGCAGCCAGCCCTGCGCCAGCATCGTGCGCAGGATCACCCCGGCGCCGCCGATGTAGTAAACGTCCCGCGCCAGGTATTTGCCGCCCGGGCGCAGATCGGCGATGAGCGGCGTCCGCGCGAACACTTCCGCCACGTCGTCGAGATGAAAACGAATGCCCGCCTCGTGCGCGATGGCCGGCAGGTGCAACGCGGCGTTGGTCGATCCGCCGGTGGCCGACACCAGCGCGCAGGCGTTCTCCAGCGCTTTGCGCGTGACGATGTCGCGCGGCAGCGGGCCATCGCCCATGACGGCCTTCATAAGCGTCTTCGCGGCGCGGCGCATCAGCGGCGCACGCTCGCTGAACACGGCCGGCACCATGCTCGAACCGATCGGTGCGAGGCCCAGCGCTTCGGACACCATGCCCATGGTGTTGGCCGTGAACTGCCCCGCGCAGGCCCCGGCCGTCGGCAGGCAGGCGCGGCTCATGGCTTCGAGTTCGTCGGGCGTGGCGTCGCCCGCGAGCACCTTGCCGATGGTTTCATAGGTGTCGACCACGTTCAGGTCGGCGCCGTCCGGGCCCGGCATCTGTCCGGGCAACGCCGAGCCACCGTGCACGAAGACGCTCGGGACGTTGCAGCGCACCATCCCCATCATCAGGCCCGGCAGGTTCTTGTCGCAGGCGCCGATGGCGAAGATGCCGTCCCACTGGTGGCCGCGCGTGGACGCTTCCACGCTGTCGGCGATGAGTTCGCGCGAGATGAGCGAAAAGCGCATGCCCGAATGCGCCATCGTGAGCCCGTCGCTGATCGACACCACCGGGCATTCGTGCGGCGTGCCGCCACCCGCGTAGATGCCGGTCTTGGCGTGCTGGGCCTGCTCGCGCAAATTGAGATTGCACGGGCTCATTTCGCCGCCCGTGTGGAACACGCCGACGTGCGGCCGGAGGATGTCTTCGTCGTCCTGGCCCAGCGCATGCAGAAAGCTGCGCGTGGTGGCGCGGATCACGCCGTCGCGGATGGTGGCCGAGCGGAATCGCTGGGTCGGCTTGCGGGGCTCGTCGGTCATCGGCTCAGTAGCTCCCACCGGCGGCTTGCGCCTTGACGCCGTCCTTGAAGCGCGCGGCCAGCGCACTGGTGCCTCGCGCGAGCAGGTTGGTGTCGAGCCCGACTGCGACGAAGAGTGCGCCCAGTTGCAGGTACTCGCGCGACAGCGCCTCGTCGGTCGTCAAAATGCCCGCGGCCTTGCCGGCGCGATTGATGCGCTCGATCGCATCGCGAATGGCGGTCTGCACCTCGGCGTGCCCGGGATTGCCCACGTGCCCCATCGATGCCGACAGGTCCGCGGGCCCGATGAAGACGCCGTCCACGCCCTCGACGGCGGCAATCGCATCGAGGTTCGCGAGCGCCTCGCGCGTCTCGGCCTGCACCAGCAGGCAGACCTGATCGTTGGCTTCGCGCGGGTACGCCGGGTAGCGACCCCAGCGCGACGCGCGGGCGCCGCCCATGCCGCGAACGCCCGTCGGCGGGTAGCGCATGGCGCGCACGATGTCGCGCGCCTGTTCGGCCGTGTCGACCATCGGCACCAGTAGCGTTTCGACGCCCAGGTCCAGGTACTGCTTGATCAGCGCCGTGCCGACGTGGCCGTGTCCGACCGGCACGCGCGCGATGGCGTGGGAGCCAGGATAGGCGGCGATCGCCTGCGCCTGCTGCAACACGCTGCGCAGGCCATTGGGCGAATGCTCGCCGTCGATCAGCAGCCAGTCGAAGCCGGCGCCCGCGCAGATCTCGGCGCTGTAGCTGTCGGCGAGGCCGAGCCAGAGCCCGATCTGCGCGCGCCGCTCGACCAGCGCCTTCTTGAATGCATTGATGGGAGTATTCATGCCGGGTCTTTCAGGTGAGGCGGAAGGCGATCGAGCCGAGCGGGCCGTAGTCTGCGTGGAAGCTGTCTCCGGGCAGCGCGGTGGTCGGGCGGGTGAACGAGCCGCCCAGCACCACTTCGCCGGCGTCGAGGTATTCGTCCCACGGCGCGAGCTTGTTGGCGAGCCAGGCCACGCCGGTCGCGGGATGGTTGAGCACCGCGGCGGCGACGCCCGATTCCTCGATGACGCCGTTCTTGTAGAGCAGTGCGCTGACCCAGCGCAGGTCGACCGCGTCGGGCTTCACCGGCCGTCCGCCAGTCACGATGCCTGCATTGGCGGCGTTGTCGGAGATGGTGTCGAACACGCGGCGCGGGGCCCTGGTGTGCCGGTCGAACTGTTCGATGCGCGCGTCGATGATCTCGATGGCGGGCACCACGTAGTCGGTGGCGGCCAGCACGTCGAAAATCGTCGCCTTCGGTCCGCGCAGCTTGCGGCCCAGCACGAAGGCCAGCTCGACCTCGATGCGCGGCGCGATGAAGCGCTCGAACGGGATGTCGCTTCCCTGGTCGAAGAACATGTCGTCGAAGAGCGTGCCGTAGTCCGGTTCGGTGATCTGGCTCGCCTGCTGCATGGCACGCGAGGTGAGGCCGATCTTGTGGCCCTTGACCGTGCGGCCCTCGGCCAGCTTGATGCGCGTCCATTCGCGCGAGATCGCGTAGCCGTCCTCGACGGTCATCTCGGGATGGCGCTTGGAGAAATGCTCGACCTGCACGCGCGACTTCTCGCTCTGGTGGAGTTCTTTCGCGAGCTGCTCGACGATGGGGGTGGCCAGCATGGGCGTCCTAGGCGTTGAAGAGAGGATGCAGGTTGCCGCACTTGCCATCGTAGACCTGGCCCGGCGCCTCGTCGATCTGCAAGGTGATGCCGACGTGGCGGCGCGCGAGGAGCGGCTCGAAGTGGCGCTTGGCGCTCGCCACCAGCGCATCGCCGATGCGCTTCTTGACCGCATCGGAGCGGCCCGCGGCCATGCGCACGTTGAGATAGACGAAACCATGGTCGCCGCTGCCGTCGGCCACCGCGTGGTGCGCCGCCGGATAGGCCAACACCCGCGTGCCGCCCGTCGGGTAGACCTGCGCGCCATGCTCGTCGTGCTGCGCCAGCATGGTGTCGGCCATGGTTCGGCAGAGGGCCGACATGTCGGTGTCGGCTTCGATGTTCGGCGTGTAGAGGATGACCATGTGCGGCATCGTGGGTTCCTTGCGTTCAGACGACCGACATGGTCGCCGCGGTGCATGTCACCGCGAAGATCGGAATGGCTTTCATGTGCAGGATCTCACCCTTGCCGCGCGCCGCGGCGGCGACCGACAGAAAGGTCCGCACTTCGAAGCCGCCCTGGCCGGCTTCGCGATAGGTGGCTTCATCGCCGTAGGTGTCGAGCGACAGCAGCGCCTCGCGGTCGTTGGCGCACCAGCGGTCCATGAACTCGCGGTCCCAGGCTTCGTTGACCTTGCCCGAATCCGGCGTGGCCGGCCAGTGCGAGATGCCGCCGGTGCCGACCAGCGCGATGCGCTCGGGCGCCTTGTCGCACGCCCGCCGCAGCGCTTCGCCGAAGGCCCAGGCGCGGTGCAGCGGCGTCAGCGGCGGCCCCTGGCAGTTGATGTTGACCGGAACGACCGTCGTGTCGAAGCCCGGCGTCAGGAAGTTGAGCGGCACGATGATGCCGTGGTCGAACTTCCATTCTTCGGCGTAGGCGACGTCGACCGTCTGCATCACCTCGCGGATCAGCCGCTGCGACAGCGCCGCGTCGCCCGGCACGCGGGTCTTTTCGATGCCGAGCCATTTCGGGTCTTCGATCGGGCCTTCGTAGCTGTCGGCCATGCCCATCGCGTAGGCGGGCATGTTGTTCATGAAGAAGTTGGCGAAGTGCTCCGCGGCCACCACGATCAGCGCGTCGGGCTTCGACGCGCGCAGCAGCTCGCCCATGCGATGGAACTGCGCGTGGAATTCGTCCTTGACGGCCGCATCGGCGAGGTGCGCCCGGCCGGTGATTCCCGGGGCATGGCTGCACACACCGGCGAAGACAAGGCTCATGTCGATCTCCCGAGGCTGGCTGGAATACGGGGCGCCATCTAGACCCCCGCGACTTTCTCGTCGTGCCCGGTCGTCATCGCATAGATGCCGGCGCGCACCGGGCCGTACTTGCGCACGCCCTCGCGCATCGCGGCGATGTAGTCGGCCCAGGGCATGCCGAGCAGGGGCGCGAAATGCATCAGCAGCTGGCCGTTGCAGCCCAGCACGTAGAGCTTGCCGATGTCGCCGGCGTCGATCGCCTCGCGCTCTTCGGGTTCGAGCTCGTAGCCGTCGAGGAGCGCCGCGCGGGCGGCGCCGCCTTCGGTATAGCGCCGCTGCACCTCGGCGTCGCGGTTGAGCGAGAACAGAAACTTCTGCATGGCGTAGAGGCTCATGGCCGTCTCCTTCAGACGCCCCAATGCGGGATGTGGTGCGAGCCGAGCGACACGGCCACGTTCTTCGGCTCGCAGAAGACCTCGTAGCTCCAGGTGCCGCCCTCGCGGCCGGTGCCCGAGGCCTTGGTGCCGCCGAAGGGCTGGCGCAGGTCGCGCACGTTCTGGCTGTTGACGAAGCACATGCCGGCCTCGACGGCGGCCGCGACGCGGTGCGCGCGGCCCAGGTTCTCGGTCCACACGTAGCTCGAGAGGCCGTAGTCGATGTCGTTGGCCAGCCGAATCGCCTCGGCCTCGTCCTTGAACGGAATCAGGCACGCCACGGGGCCGAAGATTTCTTCCTGCGCGATGCGCATGCGGTTGTCGACGTCGGCGAAGACGGTCGGCACCACGTAGTTGCCCTTCTTGACGCGGTCCGCGAGCTCAGGCGCGCCCAGTCCGCCGCACAGGAGCGTGGCCCCTTCCTTCGGGCCGAGCTCGATGTAGCTGCGCACCTTGGCCAGGTGTGCCTGCGAGATCATCGGGCCGACGATGGTCTTCTCGTCCAGCGGGTCGCCGACCAGGATGCGTTTGGCGCGCTCGGCGAACTTGGCGGCGAAGTCCGCGTAGATCGACTGCTGCACGAGGATGCGCGACCCGGCGGTGCAGCGCTCGCCGTTGTTGCTGAAGATCATGAACACGGCCGCGTCGAGCGCGCGCGCCAGGTCGGCGTCGTCGAACACCACGAAGGGGCTCTTGCCTCCGAGCTCCATGCTGAACTTCTTCAGGCCCGCGCTCTTCACGATGCGATCGCCCGTGGCCGTCGAACCGGTGAACGAGATCGCACGCACGCCGCGGTGCGACACCAGTGGCTCGCCCGCTTCCTTGCCGGTGCCGTGCACGAGGTTCAGCACGCCGGGCGGGATGCCGGCCTCGAGCGCGAGCTCGCCCAGGCGCGCTGCGGTGAGCGGCGAGAGCTCGCTCATTTTCAGCACTGCCGTGTTGCCGAAGGCGAGGCAGGGCGCGACTTTCCAGGTCGCCGTCATGAAAGGCACGTTCCACGGGGAGATCAGCGCGCACACGCCGACCGGGTGGAACAGCGTGTAGTTGAGGTGCGTCGGCGTCGGGTAGGTGTGGCCGTCGACGCGCGTGCACATCTCCGCGAAATAGTAGAAGTTGTCGGCCGCGCGCGGCACCAGTTGCTTGCCGGTTTGCGCGATCACCTGGCCGCAGTCGTTGGTTTCGGTCTGCGCGATTTCCGGCACGTGCGCGGCGATCAGGTCGCCGAGCTTGCGGATCAGCGCGGCGCGCTGCGGGGCGGGCAGGCCGGCCCACTTCGGAAAGGCGTCCTTGGCGGCGGCCACGGCGGCGTCGACTTCGGCCTTGCCGCCCGACGCGACTTCGGCCAGCACCTCTTGCGTGGCGGGGTTGACGGTCTGGAAATAGTCGGTGCCGGCGACCGGCTTGCCGTTGATGAGGTGGTCGACTCTCATGGGATTCCTCGAATGGTGTTGACGAGCGCACCGATGCGCTCGATCTCGGTGACGATCACGTCGCCGGGCTGACAGTCGACCACGCCATCGGGCGTGCCGGTGAGGATCAGGTCGCCGGGCGACAGGGTCATGAAGCTGCTGAAGTACTCGATCAGGAAGGGCGCGTCGAAGATCATGTCCCTCGTGTTGCCGGACTGGGTGACTTTGCCGTTGACGGTGGTCTGCAGCGCCAGCGACATCGGGTCGTCGATGTCCGCCGCATCGACGAGCCAGGGGCCGATCGGCGTGCAGGTGTCGCGGTTCTTCACGCGCAGGTTGGGGCGATACCAGTTTTCCAGGTAGTCGCGAATCGCGTAGTCGTTGGCCACGGTGTAGCCGCCGATGAAGTCGTAGGCGTCGTCGCGTCGCACCTTGCGCGCGGTCTTGCCGACGACGATCACCAACTCGCACTCGTAGTGCATGAACTTCACCTCGGCCGGGCGATCGGTCATCTGTCGATGGCCGGTGAGCGTGCTCTCGCCCTTGACGAAGACAAGCGGCTCTTCGGGCGCCTTGAACTCCAGCTCCTTGGCATGGTCGGCGTAGTTGAGCCCGAGCGCGAGGATGGTGCGTGGGCGGGGCGTGGGCGCGAGCGGCGGCAGCCACGACACGGATCCCGGGGCGACGCGGCGGCCGTCGGCCAGCAGCAGCTGATCGTCGGCGGCGGTGGCGTCGTGCTCTGCGCCTTCGAAGACAACGCGGGCGTGTTTCAAGCGGGTTCTCCGGTCAGGGTCTGGCTAAGCGGCTCGAAGCCCGGCGCGCTGATGCGGATGCTGTCGCCCGCACGCGCGAGCGGCCGCCCGGCATCGCAACCGAGCATCAACACATCGCCTTGCGCGAGGGTCATGAAGGCGCCGACCTCGGCGAGCAACTGCGATGCGCTTCGGACGAGGTGCGCGAAGTCGATCGACTGGCACGTCTGCCCGTTGATTTCCACGGTCAGATGGAAGGTGGCGGGGTCGTCCACTTCCTCGGCATCGCGCAGCGCGGGCCCGACGCCCAGAAAGCCGTCCAGGCACTTGAACTTGACCGGCGGACGAAAGAAGCTCGCGTGGGGGATCGACAGGTCGTTCATGAGCACGAAGCCGACCACGTCGCCGTCCGCGCCGATCACCATGCCGACCGTCGCGCCCACTTCGACTTGGGGCACGTTCGCAGGCACCGCGACGGCGCTGCCGGACGCGCTCCAGGTGTTGGCGGTCTTGATGTAGAGCACGGGCGCCTTGGGCGGCGCCTTGTAGGGCGGCTGACTCATCTGCGCTGCCATCTGCTCGACTTCCGCCTGGAAGTTCAGCAGCACGCCGTAGACGGTGCCGGTGGGCATGAAGGTCATGGTTGTTCCAGTTCGATCACCTGGTCGAGCAGTTGGTAGAGCTGCATCAGCTTCTGCCGGCCCAGGGACTTTTCCATCCAGTCGTAATGCGATTCGATCGTGCACGACAGGTTGTTGACGAGCCGCATTCCCTTGGCGGTGGCTTCGACCACGCTGCGGCGCTGGTCTTCGGGGTCGCGCGCGCGGCGGATCAGGCCGTCGCGCTCCATGCGCGCGAGAACGCCCGTGAGGCTCGGGCCCAGGATGAAGGCCTCGCGCGCCACGCGTCCGGTGTCGACCACGCCATGTTCGCCAAGCACGCGCAGCACGCGCCATTGCTGATCGCTCAGGCCATGCTCCCGCAGGCTCGGGCGCGTGTGTGCCATGACGGCTTCGCGCGCCTGCAGCAGCAGGCGAGGGAGGTTGCGGTGGGTGAAAGCAGTGGCCATGGTCGATTTATTTAACATGTTAAATGAATTGGCTTTCACGCGTCGTCCGGGATAACCCTCGGCCTTCTTCAGGATGGCATGTGCCGCGGTGCCGGGACGGCGCCCGGCAACTCCGGCCGGCTTTGCGCTCTCTACACTCCCGCCATGGCCAAGGAAAAAACCAACTACGTCTGCGCCGAATGCGGCGGCACCAGCCCACGCTGGCTGGGCAAGTGCCCGCACTGCGGCGCCTGGAACTCGCTCGTCGAGCAGGTGACTGCCGGCGCGGAGGTCTCGGCCAACAACCGCTTCAACACCCGGTTCGCCGCGCTGGCCGGGTCGGCCGATCTCGCCGTGCTCTCGGAAATCGAGGCGTCGGATTTCGCCCGCACGCCGACCGGCATCGACGAACTCGACCGGGTGCTGGGCGGCGGCATCGTCGACGGCGGGGTCACGCTCATCGGCGGCGATCCGGGCATCGGCAAGTCGACGCTGCTGCTGCAGGCCGTCGATGCGCTGCAGCGTGCCGGGCGCAATGCCATCTATGTCACCGGCGAGGAAAGCGGGGCGCAGGTGGCGCTGCGCTCGCGGCGGCTCGGGCTGGAGCACTCGCAGGTGCAGGTGCTGGCCGAAATCCAGCTCGAGAAGATCCTGGCCACGCTCGACGCGACCCGGCCGGCGATCGCGGTCATCGACTCGATCCAGACCGTGTATTCCGACCAGCTCACTTCCGCTCCCGGGTCGGTCGCACAGGTGCGCGAATGCGCCGCGCACCTCACCCGCTTCGCCAAGGCCAGCGGCACGGCCGTGGTGCTGGTCGGCCACGTCACGAAGGAAGGTGCGCTGGCCGGCCCGCGCGTGCTCGAGCACATGGTCGACACGGTGCTCTATTTCGAAGGCGACACGCATTCGAGCTTTCGCCTCGTGCGCGCCATCAAGAACCGCTTCGGCGCGGTGAACGAGATCGGCGTGTTCGCCATGACCGAGCGCGGGCTCAAGGGCGTGGCCAACCCGAGCGCGATCTTCCTGAGCCAGCACACCGAGCCCGTGCCCGGCAGCGTGGTGCTGGTCACGCTCGAGGGCACGCGGCCGATGCTGGTCGAGATCCAGGCGCTGGTCGACAACGGCGGCCCGAGTCCGCGCCGGCTGTCGGTGGGCCTGGACCGCGACCGGCTGGCGATGCTGTTGGCGGTGCTGCACCGGCACGCGGGCGTGGCCTGCATGGATCAGGACGTGTTCGTGAACGCCGTGGGCGGGGTGCGCATCAGCGAGCCTGCAGCCGACCTCGCGGTGATGCTGGCCATCAGTTCGAGCCTGCGCGGCAAGGCGTTGCCCAAGGGCTTCATCGCCTTCGGCGAAGTCGGCCTGGCGGGCGAGGTGCGGCCCGCGCCGCGCGGCCAGGAACGGCTGCGCGAAGCGGCCAAGCTCGGGTTCAGCGTGGCGGTGGTGCCCAAGGCCAACGCGCCGCGCAAGGGAAGCAAGGACATCGAAGGGCTCACGATCCACGTCGTGGAGCGGATCGAGCAGACCATGGACGTCGTTCGCGGCCTGAGCTGAAGCGTCGGCCGCGCCGAAGTCATCGAGCGACAATTGTCGGCATGAAGTTCGCCAAGATTCTGTTCCCGCTGGCCGCCCTGCTGTTCCTGGGCGTGGCCTATCGAAGCTACGGTTGGGGCGGTGTCGCCGTCGCCTTCGGCGCGCTCGTGATGTACCTGCTGCTGCACTTCACGCGCGCGATGCAGGTGCTCAAGCGGGCCGCCGACCGGCCGATCGGCTACGTGGGCAGCGCCGTCATGCTCAACGCCAAGCTCAAGCCCAAGGTCTCGCTGCTGCACGTGGTCGCCATGACGCGCGCCTTGGGCGAGCAGCGCACGCCCAAGGACGAGCAGCCCGAGGTTTTTCGCTGGACAGATGCCGGCGGATCGTGGGTCGATGCGACCTTCGTGAACGGCAAGCTCAGCGAATGGCACCTGGTGCGGCCCGATCCGTCGGACGCGAACGACGGCACCCAAGTGGCCGATGCGACATCCGCAGGCGATGACGTCGTGTCGGCAGCCGGCACACCCAGCGCCGACGCGGTGCGACCCGGCGCGGCCGACGCGCTGCGCCCGCCGGTCTGAGGCGCGGGCCCGCGCCCCGACGTGCGGCCCGGCCCTCGACGCGGGCGGAGCGGGCCTTAGAAGGGCGCCGACTCGTCGGCTGTTTCCTCCGTCGCGGGCTGCACCGCTGGCGCGGCAGCGGCCGTCCCGAGCTTCATCTCGCCCCCGAGCGCTTCGAGCAGTTCGGGCATGAGCTGGCCGAGCTCGCCGGTCGCGATGGCTGCGTCGGCATCGAAGTTGTCCTCGCTCGATGCCGGCGCGTCGTCCAGCGTGCCTTCGAGGAATACGATCTTGCGCAACTGCATGCCTTCGGTGAGTTCGAAGGACACGCGGTCGTCCCAGGTCATGGCCAGGCGCGTGGGCCGCTTGCCTTCGGCGATGTGCTGCCGGATCTCTTCGATGTCCAGCGGATGCTTGGCGTAGCGCACCACCGCCTTCGATTCGTCCGTGGCCTTGAGCTCGCATTCGCGGTCGATGCTGAAGCCGGCCGGCGGCTCCTGCGTGGCGAGCCAGTCGGCCATGGCCGCTGCCGGTTCCATCTGGGTGTTGATCTGCGCCAGCGCGAAGCCGTCGAGCGCCTTCACCAGGCTGGTCACGACCTCGTCCGCGCGCGCGACGTTGCTCGCATTGACCACCAGGCGGCGTTCGGTGGGGTCGATCCACACGGCAATGCGCGCATGGCGCGTGAACGCCAGCGGCAGCAGCTCGTGCGTCACGTCTTCCTTCAGCGCCTTCTTTTCCTTCTTGCCGGGCTTGCGGCCGGTGGTGGCTTCGATCTGGGCCGCGCGCTCGTCGACCTTGCGGCGCACCACCGACGCCGGCAGCGTCTTGCTTTCGATCATGAACTCCAGCAACCACTGGCCGCCCACCGATTCGACCAGCGGGCCGTGCGCCTGGCCGCGCGGCTCGGTCCAGCCGGACGACTTCTCTTGCGATGGGCTGCAGGGCGCGAAGCGAAACTTGTCGAGACTCTGCTCGGCGGCTTCGAGCGTGGACGACCAGGAAGGCTCGATGCGATAGGCAATGACATTCTTGAACACGAAGACGGGATCCTTTTCAGAGGTGTTGGCAAAGCCGGCCATTGTCGGCCCGACCGGTGGCCCGACGGACTCTCGGCCCGGTCGTAAAATGCCGGGCTTCGCGGCATTTCCCGTCGCCCCCAAGGACCCAACACATGAGCGCGCTTCCCCCCGCACTGGACGATCGTGACGGCAAGATCTGGATGAACGGCGACCTGGTGGAATGGCGCGACGCCAAGATCCACGTGCTGAGCCACACGCTGCACTATGGTTGCGGGGCGTTCGAAGGCGTGCGTGCCTACAACACGCAGGACGGCACGGCCATCTTCCGGCTGGCCGAGCATACCGAGCGGCTCTTCAACAGCGCCAAGATCCTGCGCATGAAGATCCCGTTTTCGCCCGAACAACTCATCGAGGCACAGAAGCAGGTGGTGCGCGCGAATCAGCTCGACAGCTGCTACCTGCGTCCGCTCGTGTGGATCGGCTCCGAAAAACTCGGCGTCAACCCGCGCGGCAACCGGATCCACGCCATGGTCGCGGCCTGGTCGTGGGGCGCCTACCTCGGCGACGAGGGCATGAAGCGCGGCATCCGCGTGAAGACCTCGAGCTACACGCGCCACCACGTCAACATCACCATGACGCAGGCCAAGGCGGTGAGCAACTACAGCAACTCGATCCTCGCCAACATGGAAGCCGTCGACGACGGCTACGACGAGGCGCTCCTGCTCGACGCGAGCGGCTTCGTGTCCGAAGGCGCGGGCGAGAACATCTTCGTGGTCAAGGGCGGCGTGGTCTACACGCCCGACCTGTCGGCCGGCGCGCTCAACGGCATCACCCGCAACACCGTGCTGCACATCTGCAAGGACCTCGGCCTCGAGCTGGTGCAAAAGCGCATCACTCGCGACGAGGTCTACATCGCCGAAGAAGCCTTCTTCACCGGCACCGCGGCCGAAGTCACGCCCATCCGCGAACTCGACCGCATCGAGATCGGCGCGGGCTCGCGCGGCCCCATCACCGAGAAGATCCAGAGCGCGTTCTTCGACATCGTGAACGGCCGCAATCCCAAGTACGCCCACTGGCTCACGAAAGTCTGACCATGTCTGCCAACGCTGCGATCGAACTGCTCGCCAAGGACCTGAACGCGCAAGGCGGCGTGTTCTGCCCGAGCCCCAAGGCCGACATGAAGCTGTGGAGCGCGCACCCCAAGGTGTACCTCGACATCGCCCGCACCGGCGAAGCCAAGTGCCCGTATTGCGGCACCGTGTACCGGCTCAAGGCGGGCGAATCGGTGGGGCACTCGCACTAGCTAGGCCTGTTCGCCGCGCCTCGTGACTTTCATCGCGAGGGGGTCGAGGCCGGCCGGCCGGCGCCGTTTTGCAGCGGACGCCACGATGGCCTCGGCCGCCCCGATATCAATCCGCGCCACGAATCCTCCGGCTCCTGCGCGAGCCGCAGGTAGATCATCGCCACGAACAGCAGGCTGAGCCCGATCTGGGCGTCGCGCAGCGCCGAGTTGGCGTTGATCGCGATGAGCAGGATGAGCATGGCCACGAAGGCCAGGCGGCCGACCAGGTCGTCGCGGCGCCAGGCCTGCCAGAGGCCGGTGAGCAGGATCGCCAGCAGGCTGAGCGCGCCGGGCAGGCCGGCCTGCGAACCCATCCAGAGCAGGTCGTTGTGCGGCATGTTGTAGTCGGCCAGCAGCTTGGGACCGCGCAGGTGCCATTGCTCGGTCCAGCCGCCGATGCCCCAGCCCGCGAGCGGCCGGTCGGCGATCATGCGGGCGGTGTCGCGATACATGTAGTAGCGCACGACCCAGCTGCCCTCGGAGACGGCACCGGCCTTGGCGGCCTCGACTTCCTGCACGCCGAGCTCGAACTTCTGCTGCACGGCCGGTGAACTCCAGAGGGCGCCCGCGATCACCGCGCCGCCCACCACCATCGCGGTGGCAAGCACCTTGAACTGCCGGCGCCACTGGTGCAGGCACGCGGCCGGGATCACGATCAGCAGGCCGAGCAGTGAAGTGCGCGACGGCAGCGTGATGCTGATGATGAGCGCCACGGCAACGATCACCGCCAGCGCCGGCGGCACGCGCCAGGCCCGCCGATGCGTGATCGCGTCCAGCGCGAACGTCACGGCGGTCGCGGCGAGGATGGTGAAGAGGAGCGCGTTGCTGATGGACTTGTTGCCCACCAGCACGATGACACCGCGCCAGGCGTCCCACACCAGGAAGTGCAGGTGGAACCCGTAATACACCGCGATGAGCGCGATGTTGAAGAGCGCCATCAGCAGGAAGCCGCGCAAGGCCCAGATGGCTTCGTCGCGCGTGAGCGCCAGCGCCATCAGCACGGTGGCGACGATGCGCAGGCCGTGCACCAGATTGGAGGGCGTTTCGGGGTAGTGCGGCTCGAAGGCGAGCACCACCAGAGTCCACGCCAGGTAGGCCATCACCGGCCACCACAGCGGGTTGCTTCGCAGGCGTTGCGCCCTTTCGCGCCAATGGCCGGTGCACAAGAGTGCGACGAGCATCAGCAGCGCGGCCGCGTACGGCACGCCGACCGGCATGAACACCGTGAGGCCCCAGAACAAGGCCGCCGGGCGTACCAAGACCGATCTCTGCATGGGGCAGGATTCTAGGTGTCGCCCCATTAGCCTTGCAGGGCGCGGGCTTGCGCTTCGAAGACCGGAGGCATCCGATGGCGCGGTCGCGCTGCACAGCGCCGGGCCGGACGCGTCCGGTCAGGCGGCGTTCAGGCCGGCAGTGCGATCACGAAGCTGGCGCCGCCGCCGGACCGCTCTTCGCAGCGCACGCTGCCGCCGTGCCGCTCGGCGATCGACTTGACCAGGGCAAGCCCCAGGCCGACCCCGCCGTTGCGCTCGCTCGCGCCCGGCAGGCGATAGAAGGGTTCGAAGATGCGCTCGCGCAGAGCGGCCGGCACGCCGGGCCCACGGTCGCTGACGCGAATCTGCGCTTGACCCGGGCGGCCATCGATCTGCACGCTGATCTCGCCGGCCCCGTAGCGGCGGGCGTTCTCCAGAAGGTTGCGGATGGCGCGGCGCAAGAGGCGCGGCACGCCCTGGACGGTGAGAGTGTCGCGGTCGACGCTGTCGGCCAGCTCGAGTTCGGCGTCGACGCGCGCGCATTCCTCGGCCGCGAGGCCGGCCAGGTCGACGGTCTCGACCGTGCCCATGTCGGCTTCCTTGGCGTCGAGCCGGCTTGCCAGCAGGATCTCGTCGATGAGCTGATCGAGTTCGCCGATGTTGCGCGCGATCTCGTCGCGCGCGGTCGGGGCGGGCTGGTCGCCCATCAGTTCGAGGCTCATGCGGATGCGGGTGAGCGGCGAACGCAGCTCGTGCGACGCATTGGCCAGCAAGGACTTGTGCGAGCGCACCAGTTGCTCGATGCGCTCGGCGGCGGCGTTGAACCGGTTGGCCAAATCGGCCACCTCGTCCTGGCCTTCGTCGGCGACCCGCACGGAGAGGTCGCCCTCGCCCCACTTCTGGACGCCGCGCTGCAGCACCTCGAGCCGCTTGGTGATCCGGCGAACGATCGGGTAGACGCCGAGCGCCACCGCGATGCCGACCAGCGCGATCATCCAGCCCAGGCCGAAGGGCGTGCGCCAGGGCGCCATTCCACCCGTGCCGTTGCGGCGCTCGCGCGGCGCCACCTGCAGCGTGAGTGCGCGGCCATCGTCCAGTTTCACGTCGAATTCCAGGCCCTTTCCGGGCACGCGAATCGCCTTGCCCGCGCCGATGGCGAGGTCCTGGTCGTTCAGCACCACCACGTCGCGCGGCAGGGGCGCCAGGCGCTCGCGCTCGCTCTGCGCGGCTTCGCGCACGATCCAGTTGGCGGTCAGGGTGAGGATGAACACGCCCGCCACCACCGCCAGCCAGACGCGGACGTAGAGGTGGCGCGTGTAGAGATTGCGCATGCGTTGGGCGGGCCCGTGGCGACGATCAGTCTTGCTGTTTGGCAAACACGTAGCCGACGCCGCGCACGGTCAGGATGCGCTTCGGGTTCTTGGCGTCGATTTCGATGGCGGCGCGGATGCGGCCCATGTGCACGTCGATCGAGCGGTCGAAGGCTTCGAGCTCGCGGCCGCGCACCGCTTCCATGATCTGGTCGCGCGACAACACGCGGCCGGCGCGCTCGGCCATCGCGACGAGCAGGTCGAACTGGTAGGACGTGAGGTCGGCCGGCTGCCCGGCAACGGTGACGCTGCGCGCGTTGCGATCGATTTCCAGCGAGCCGAAGCGCATGACGGTGGCGGCGGTGGACTCGTTCGCGCCTTCGCTGCGGCGGCGCAGCACCGCGCGGATGCGCGCCAGCAGCTCGCGCGGTTCGAACGGCTTGGGCAGGTAGTCGTCGGCGCCGATTTCCAGGCCGATGATCCGGTCCATCGGGTCGCCCTTGGCGGTCAGCATCAGCACCGACACCTTGGACAGGCCGTTGGGCAGCGCCCGGATGCGTCGGCACACCTCGAGGCCGTCGGTGTCCGGCAGCATCAGGTCGAGGATCACGAGGTCGGGCGAGCGCAACTGGAGCTGCTCGATGCCGCTCGCGCCGTCGCCGGCATGGTGAAAGCCGAAACCCGACTTCACAAGGTACTCGCCGACCATCTGCGCCAGTCGCTCGTCGTCTTCGATCATCAGGAGTTGGGGGGTGCTCATCTCGGTCCTCGGCCGGTGGGTCCGGCTTTCATGTTCACAGCTTCGCGGGTGGACGACAAGAAGTCTTGAAGGCTCCGTAAAGTTCGCGTAAACCTCTCGCGCCGCAAGCGCCCAGGTCAGATCTCGAAGAGCAGTGTGCCCAGGGCGGCGCCCACCGGCTCGACCGTCATTTTCTCGGCCAGCACCGCGCGCAGGGCCGCGCCGTCGACGCCGGGGTATTCATCACTCACACGCACCAGGATCTCGCCGGCCAGCACCCGCAGCTGTTCGACCGAGCCGCGCAGCCGGCTCCGGAACGCCGCGTCGTCGAGCTGGTCGTTCAGGCTGCGGTTGAGCTCGGCGAACCAGGGCAGGCTGGCCTGGTCGAGCATCACCGGCTTGTTCTGCTTTCGGCTCACGCCCGACCAGGCGCGCAGAAAAGGCTGCATGGCCAGGTTGAGCCGCTGGCAGTGCTGCAGCTCTTCGCGCAGGCTGCCGAGCACGGCGAGGTCGGTCAGGCGCTCGTGGAAGAAGATCTGCGAGAGCACGCCCCAGTAGTAGGTGTAGTCCCAGATCACCTTGGCGGGCAGCACTTCGGGGTCGCCGAAGAGCGCGTATTGATCGGTGTAGAGCGCCAGCGTGCTCTCGTAGAACGAGTGGTAGATCTGGTCGTAGAGCTGCGACCGCGCGTCGAGCGCATGGCCGGCGCGGTCGTGCCCGATCAGGTCGACGATGTAGGTGTTGCTCATCGCGATGAAGTCGCTGCCGGGCGAATAGAACGGGTCCAGGAAGAGCCCCGCCTCGCCGGTGAGCGCCCAGCGCTGGCTCGAAAACACCTGCTTGCAGCCGTAGGAGAAATTGCGGAAGAAGGCGAAGTCTTGCAATTGGTCGCGCTTGCCGTCGAGTTCGTCGTGCAGCATCGGCTGCCAGATGCGCAGCCAGTCCATCGCCTTGTCGAAGGTGTCGAAGGCTTCCAGCGGATGGTGTCTCGGGTCGGCCACGATGCCGATCGAATGCGAACCCGAGGCCAGCGGGATCAGCCAAACCCAGTAGCCCGTGCCGACCAGGTGGTTGGTGGACATCCAGCGCGCACGGGGCTCGCAGCGCGCCCGCCAGGCGGGGTCGTCGCTCCATTCGTCGATCTCGATGCGGCCGCGCACGCGGAACCACACCGCATTGCAGGTGTGCGCATTGGTCTCGGCCAGGCCGAGCTTGCGCTTGAGGATGCCCGCGCGGCCGCAGGCGTCGATCACCCAGCGCGCCTCGATGTCGTGCGTCTGCTCGCCTTGCACCCAGGCCAGGCGATGTGGCTGGACTTCGTCTGCAGCCAGCTCGATCCGCACGACCCGCGCGTCGTCGACGAAGCGCACCCCGGCGCGCGTCGCCTCTTCGGCCAGGTAGTTTTCGAAGATGCCACGGTCGATCTGGTAGCTGGGCACCGACAGCGGACGGCTCGCGCCGATCTCGGTCACCTCGGCGATGTCGCGCCGGCCTTCGCTGAAGAAGAAGCGAAAGCCGAACTTGCGCAACTGCCGGTCGTCGAGGTGCGGCTTGAGGCCCAGCACCGTGTCGAAATAGTGCGCGCCGATTTCCACCGACGATTCGCCGACCTTGTGCGTCGCGTGCGGCACCGGGTGCGACCGCCGCTCCAGCACCACCACGTCGATGTCGGCGAAGCGCTGGCGCAGCTGCAGCGCGAGCGTGAGACCCGCGAGCCCGCCCCCCATGATCACGACGTCGTGACGGCGGAGACCGGCGTTCATGGCGTTCAAGCCTGCGGCGAAATCTGCAATTGAAGGTGCACGCCGCCGGCGAGCGGCAGGCCCAGCCGGGCGGCGTCGCCGCGCGCCAGCGCCTCGAAGAGCGGCAGCGCATCGGCCATGGCGTTGATCTGCAGCGCCCGTGCGGCGGGCGATGCCGGAGCGCCGGCCGGGGCCGCGCCGGGCGCCAGCGACCAATCGAACTCGGCCACCGTCCGCTCGGTGCGTTCGGGCGCGATCACCAGGGCCACCGCCAGCAGGTCGCGGCTGGTCGTCACCGACGACAGGGCGCCGACCGACGGCATGTCGTAGCCGGCGAGCAGCACGGCCTGGTGGTCCGCGGCGCATTGGGCGGCGGCTTCGAGCAGGGCCGAGGCGAAAGTGCTTTCGTAGGCCGACACCGAGTTGCTCGCGGCCATGCAGCCGGTGCCGATGGTCCAGTAGCCCACCGCAGCGTTGTGCACCGAGTTGTGGAACTTGATGGGCGACAGCAGCTTGGGGTCGTTGGCCAGCGTGCTGCACATGTAGTCGTTGATGCCGAGGTCGCCATGGGCCGAGGCGAAAACGCAGGGCAGGTCGGCCGCCTGCCGGCCGGACGCAGCGATGGACGCCGCGGCCACCTCGAGGGCCAGGGCCACGGTGTCGGGCGCGCGGCGGCGCTCTGCCGGGGCCAGCACCTGCGGCGACGGCCGCTTGGCGGGCGGGTCGGCCGGCTCGGCTTCGCCGCGGAACACGGCGCGCGCCAGCTCCCAACCTGGCAGGCTCGGCGCCCACAGGGCCGGGCCTTCGATGTAGAGAGTCGGCGTCTTGGCTGGCGTGGCGCTCATGCTGCGGCTCCCTTGCCGAACACGAGCGAGCAGTTGTTGCCGCCGAAGCCGAAGGAGTTGCTCAGCGCATGCCGCACGTTGCCGCGCGCCGGCTCGAGCTTGATCTGAGGGCCGCACTCGGGGTCGAGTCGGCCGGTGTTGACCGTGCCCGGCATCAGCCCTGTTTCGAGCGCCAGCAGGCTGATGACGGCCTCGACGATGCCGGCCGCACCCAGCGTGTGTCCGGTGAAGCCCTTGGTGGAGCTGGCGTGCGTGCTTGCCGGAAACCGGCGTGTCACCAGCGCGCCTTCGACCTCGTCGTTCTTCATGCTGGCGGTGCCGTGCATGTTGATGTAGTCGATCGAGTCGGCCGCGATGCCGGCGCGGGCCAGCGCATCGTCCAACGCTTTCTCGGCGCCCAGGCCCTGCGGATGCGGCGTGGACATGTGGTGCGCGTCGCTCGCCTCGCCGTAGCCCTGGAGCTCGAGCGCGCCGGGGCCGCGCTCGATCAGCGCGAAGCCGGCGGCCTCGCCGAGGCTGATGCCGTTGCGTCCGGCGTCGAAGGGACGGCAGGGTTCGGGCGACACGAGCTCCAGCGAGTTGAAGCCGAACAGCACGCTGCCGCAGAGCGTGTCGACGCCGCCCACCACGGCTGCGTCGACCAGCCCCAGGCGGATCAGCCGCTCGGCCGATGCGAAGGCCTTGGCGCTCGACGAGCAGGCGGTCGAAATGGTTTCGGACGGGCCTTCGAGACCGAGCGCCTCCTGCACGAACATCCCCAACGAATGCGGGGTGTGGACCCGCGGGCGGTGCTGGTCCGGCGGAAAGCTGCCGTCGGCCTGGAGCTGCGTGTACGACAGCTCGGTCTCGCCGATGCTGGACGTCGACGTGCCGAGGATCAGCGCGACGCGCGTCGGGCCGTAGCGTTCACGCGCCTGCGCCACCGCATCGATGAAGCCATCGGCCTGCAGACCGAGCCAGGCCAGCCGGTTGTTGCGGCAGTCCCAGGCGGCGAGGTGTTCAGGAAGGCGAAGCGCTTCGAGGCCTTCCACGCGCCCGATCCAGGTCGGAAGCGGCGCGTCGCCGAAGTCGTTGGCGCGCAGGCCGCTCCGGGATTGCTCCATGGCCTGGAGCAGCGCGGCCTTGCCGACGCCGACCGCCGATGTCGCCGTGTAGGCGCTGATCTTGAGGGGTTGAATGGGAGAGGGCACGGTGTGTGTCGAGAAGCGAAAAAAACACGACAGAGTACCAGTTAGCCGGTGCCCGAAGGCGCCCCGCGATGGTCGAGGGTTATTCGCCCGCTCGGCCCGCGTCGGGGGCGCCCGGCATGGCGCCCGCCGCACCGTTCGCCGACGAACGCCGGGCCCGTGCGGCCAGCACCACCAGCAGCAGCACCGGCACGCCCAGCAACGCCGTCCCGATGAAGAAGGGGCGGTAACCGTACCCGTCGACGAACACGCCCGAGTAGCCGGCGATGAATTTCGGCAGCAGCAGCATCAGCGAACTGAAGAGCGCGTATTGCGTGGCCGAATAGCTGACGTTGGTCAGGCTCGACAGGTAGGCGATGAACGCGGCCGACGCGATGCCGCCCGCCAGGTTGTCCGCCGACACCACGAAGATGAGACCGTAGAGGTCGTGGCCGCGCGAGGCGAGCCACGCGAAGAGCAGGTTGCTCGCCGCGCTCAGCACGGCTCCCAGCATCAGCACGCGCATCACGCCCAGGCGCATCGACAGCACGCCGCCGACGAAGGCGCCCACCAGCGTCATCGCCACGCCGTAGATCTTGCTGACCGACGCCACCTCGTCCTTGGTGAAGCCCATGTCGACGTAGAAGGGGTTGGCCATGATGCCCATCACGACGTCGCTGATGCGGTAGATGGCGATCAGCGACAGGATCAGCACCGCCTGCCACTTGTAGCGCCCGATGAAGTCGGCAAACGGTTCGATCAGCACGGCGTGCAGCCATTCGGCCGCGTTGCGCGTCGGCGGCAGCGCGACGCGCGCGGGCTCCGGCGACAGCAGCACGGTGACCACGCCCACCGCCATCGACGCCGCCATCACCAGATAGGCCGTCTTCCAGCCGCCGTTCTGATAGCCCGAGGCGCCGCTGAGCTCGGAATAGGCGGCAATCCACAGCACGCCCGCGCCGGCCCAGATCATGGCGAGCCGGTAGCCGGTCTGGTAGGCCGCCGCCAGCGCCGCCTGCTTGCGGCTCGCTGCGGATTCGATGCGAAAGGCATCGAGCGCGATGTCCTGCGTGGCCGAACCGAAGGCCACCAGCAGCGCGGCCCAGATCAGCGGCTTCAGCCCGTCGCTCGGGTCGTTGAACGCCATGCCGATCAGGCCCGTCACCACGGCAGCTTGCGCCAGCAGCAGCCATCCGCGGCGCCGCCCGAGCAAGGTGGTGAGCGGCGGCACCGGAAGGCGGTCGACCAGCGGCGCCCACACCCACTTGAATCCGTAGGCGAGCCCGACCCAGCTCAGGTAGCCGATGGTGGTGCGGTCCACGCCGGCTTCGCGCAATCGAAAGCTCAACGTGCCCAGCACCAGCAGCAATGGCAGGCCCGCCGAGAAGCCCAGTGCCAGCATGCGCAGCGTCGCGGGTTCGAGATAGACCTTGAGCGCGTCGCGCCAGGGCAGGGGAGAAGGCGAGGCTTCGGCAGTCGAAGGTTCTGACATGGAGGCGATCGGATGGACCGTCCATTATTCCCGCTCGGCCGGCGTCGGTCAGTCGCGAGCCGGCGGGTCGGGCACGTAGCCCGGTTGAGGCGTCTTGGGAAACGGCCGCGGGCGGGTCGGTCGTTCGTCGCGCCCCGGAATGACGCCCTGCGCGATCAGGTTGGCGACGCTGTCGTAGCGCAACGCGATCACTTCGTCTGGCGCGCTCGACGCGCGCACGAAGCTGGTGTGGTTGATGACAGAGGTTTCACGCTCTCCGTGGCCGGTGCCGAGCTTGTCGTCGCCCGACGGCGGGCGCTCGCGCCTCGCGATCGACGACTTTGCCGCGGCGCCGTCGGCGGCCCGGCCGACGCTGGCGCGCGACTCTGATTCCATCGGCGACGCCGGCGCTGCCGATGTGGCCGGCGAAGGCTGCAAGGGCCGCTCGGCATACTGCGACGGCGCACCCTCTGGCGCCCGCGACACCGGCGCAGAAACATCGGCCGGCGGCGCCGGGCGCGGTTCGGGTCGGCGCTCGCGAAACACGGCCACGCCGATGACACCCACATCCCTGGGTCGGCCGGTCACTGCGGCATACGACTGAGACTGCGGGGTGAACTCGAATGCAGCGATCTCGCGGTCGCTTTTGCGCCAGCCGTCGATCTGGCCGACTTCGAGCGGGCCCAGGACGTAGCCGTTCTGCCCCGTGCCGGCAGTCTGGCCGGTCAACACATTGACCCCGTCGACCGACATGACCACCAGCACGCGCTCCCGGCGCAGGTTGCGCAGCACCACGCCGTAGCGTGCACCCGGGCGACCGGCCACGTACCACTGTCCATCGGCGCTGTAGACGGGCAGCATCTCGCCGCTGTCGCGGTCCTGGACTTCGAGCTGCAGCCAACGGCCGCCGGCCCGCGTGCGCGGCCAGGCAGGCAGGGTGCAGGCGGCGAGCAGGCCTGCCGAAAGGCCGAGCAGGAGCCGACGCTTCAGGCGATGCGGCGTGGCGGGTTCGAGATCGTGAACGGGTGAAGTGATCATGACGTTGTCCAGAAGCCGGTCAAAGTGGACCGTGCTTCCTTGTACGAAGGGCGAGCCCGAACGGGGTTAATCGGTACTCGAAATTTCTGGCACGCCCTTTGCATCTCATCTTGTACACAAGACAGGATGCTTGACGATGGTGCATGACAACCGCCCGCCCGACGGATTGGCGACAGAGGCTTGGATCGAAAGGTTCGCGCAGCCGCTCGTCGGCGCGGCCACGGGCCCGTTGAAAGGCCTCGTGTTTGCGGTCAAGGACAACATCGACGTGGCCGGCGTGGCGACCACCGCGGGCTGCGCAGCCTTCGCACGCACGCCGGCCCGCCATTCGTTCGTGGTGCAGCGGCTGCTCGATGCCGGTGCGAGCCTGCTGGGCAAGACCAACCTCGACCAGTTCGCCTGCGGCCTGAACGGCACGCGTTCGCCCTACGGCGCGGTGCCCAACAGCTTCGACGCGCGCTACGTCTCGGGCGGGTCCAGCTCGGGGTCGGCCTATGCGGTGGCGACGGGGCAGGTCGACTTCGCGCTCGGCACCGACACGGCCGGCTCGGGCCGCGTTCCAGCCGGGCTCAACAACATCGTCGGCATCAAGCCATCGCGCGGCTTGCTCAGCGCACGCGGCGTGGTGCCGGCGGCGCAGAGCATCGATTGCGTGTCGATCTTCGCGCCGACGGTGGCGCTGGCCGTGCAGGTGCTGGTGGCGGCGCTCGGCCCCGATCCGGCCGACCCCTATTCGCGCGCGCTCGAGCTCGACCCGACGCCATTGCCGGCGGGGTTTCGCTTCGGCTTGCCCGCCGAGCCCCGGTTCTTCGGCGACCGGCTGGCGCAGGTGGAATTCGAACGCGCCATCGTGCAGATGGAAGCGCTGGGCGGCGTGGCCGTGAAGATCGACTACACGCCGCTGGCCCAGGCCGCGTCGCTGCTCTACGACAGCGCGCTGGTCGCCGAGCGCTATGCGGCGGTGCGCGAGTTCTTCGACGCGAACGAAGCCGAAGTCATCGAGCCGGTGCGCAGCATCCTTGCGCAGGGCCGCGCTTACAGCGCTGCCGATTTCGTCGATGCTCGCACGCGCCTCCAGGCGCTGGCCGGCCAGGCCGACGCGCTCTGGAGCGACATCGACGTGCTGGTGGTGCCGACGGCGCCCACGCATTGCACGATCGAGGCGATGCAGGCCGAGCCGGTGGTGCGCAACCGCGAGCTCGGGGAATACACCAACTTCGTCAACCTGCTCGACTACGCCGCGATCTCGGTGCCCAGCAGCTTGCGGCCCGACGGGCTGCCTTTCGGCATCACGCTCATCGGCCGCTGCGGCAGCGATCTCCGGTTGGCCGAACTCGGCCAGCGCTATCACCACCGCACCGGGCTGGGTGTCGGCGCGACGGGCGCGCCCTTGCCGCCGCCCGCGCCGCTGCCGGGCATTCAGGTCGCCGCCACGCATGCCACCGTCCAGGTGGCCGTCGTCGGCGCTCACCTGTCGGGTATGCCGCTCAACAGCCAGCTCACCGAGCGCGGCGCGCGTCTCGTCGAAGCGACGCGCACCGCGCCCCTCTACCGTCTCTACGCTCTGCCCGGCACCGTGCCGCCCAAGCCCGGGCTGATCCGCGTCGGCGCGGGCGAAGGCGCGGCCGTCGAACTCGAAGTGTGGGAGATGCCGATGGCGGCCTACGGCAGCTTCGTGACGCTCATCCCCGCTCCCCTCGGCATCGGCAGCCTGAGCCTGGCCGACGGCCGCAGCGTGCAGGGCTTCGTGTGCGAACCCTGGGCGCTGGCCGGGGCCGAGGACATCACTCACCTCGGCGGCTGGCGGGCCTACATGGCTTTTCGCACGGCGGCTGCCTGAGCGCCGCATCGCGGCAAACGAAGCACCGGCTCACCTCCAGCACCGGCCCTCCGCAACACCCGCACCACCCGACGCATTCCTTTCCACCCATCCACTTCCAGGAGCCCTTCATGCCACCGATTCCACGCAAGACCCCGGACCTCGGCTCGCGATCGCGCCGCACCCTGCTGCAGGTGGGCGCGGCCGGCCTGGCCGCCATGGCCGCGCCAGCCGTGGTGCGGGCACAGGCGGGCCCGAAGATCCGCATCGGCTACTGGCCCATCGCGGCCGGCCTGCCTTTCTATGCGGCGGTCGAACAGGGCTACTTCAAGAACGCGGGCCTGGATGTCGAAGTGCTTCGCTTCGCCGGCGCCCAGCAGATCATGGAAGCCATGCTGTCCGAGCGCTGCGACGGCAGCGCCAACGGCACCGGCTCGGCCAACATCGCCATCGGCGAGATCGCCGCGCCGGGCAGCTTCAAGATCTTCTGCTCCAACCCGAGCAACGTGAAGAACGTGCTCGACGAAGTGCTGGTGCCGACGGCGAGCACCGCCAAGACCATGGCCGATCTCAAGGGCAAGCGCGTTGCGTCCGGCCCCGGCATCCAGAACGTCACACTCGCCAAGACCGTGCTGGAGCGCGGCGGCGCCACCGGCGCCACGGTGATCGAGTTGCCCATCGGCCAGCACGTCGCGGCGCTCGCTGCCGGCCAGGTCGACGGCTGCTACACGCTCGAACCCACCGGCACCATCGGCCGGCTCAACGAAAGCACCCGCGTGCTCGAGGCCGGCGTGATCGCCAAGTACGTGCTCGGCGACCCGATGGCTCCGTGGTTCGGCGGATCGGCGTCGCTCACCGGCGCGTTCATCAAGCAGAACCCCGAGGTCTCGAAGAAGTTCATCGCGGCCTACGGGCAGGGCGTCGCCTATGTCCGCAGCAAGCCGGCGGAAGCGCGGCAGTACCTGAAGGGCTACACCGCCATCGAGGGCAAGCTCACCGGCGAAGTGCCGCTGGCCGCCTACACCATGTACAACGAGTTCACGCCGGCCGACGTGGCGCACTTCCAGAAGTTCTTCGACCTGTTCTCGGACAAGGGCATCTTCACGTCGCGCCTGATGGTCGACTCGATGCTCTACAAGGGATGAGGCCATGAGCGCACCGGCCCATCCCGCGACCCGTCCCTGGTCGCCCCCTGCCGGCGGTGCGGCCAGCGCGCCGCCCCGTCCTTCGCCCTGGCTCAAGGCGCTGCCCTTCATCGGTCCGGTGGTGCTCTTCATCGTGTGGGACCTGGCCGTGCGGCTCGGCTTCATCAAGGCGATCCTGCTGCCGATGCCTGCCGACACCGTTGCCACGTTGATCACCGGCTTGGCCGGCGGCCCGCTGCTGGTGGATTTCGCGGTCACGGTGTGGCGCACGTTGCAGGCTTTCCTGGTGGCGGCCATCGTGGGCGTGCCTCTGGGCGTGCTGCTCGGCAGCAACGAGAAGGCCTATCGCAGCGTCGAATTCCTGATCGACTTCTTTCGCTCGACGCCGTCGTCCGCGCTGATCCCGCTGTTCCTCATGATCTTCGGCGTGTCCGACGTGAACAAGGTCGCCATCGCGGCCTTCGGTGCCTTGCTGATCGTGGTGTTCAACAGCGCCTATGGGGTGATGAACGCGCGCAAGCAGCGCGTCATGGCCGCCAAGGTGATGGGCGCCTCGCGCTGGCAGATCTTCAAGGACGTGCTGCTGTGGGAAAGCCTGCAGCCGAGCTTCGTCGGGCTGCGTTCGGCGGTGTCGATGGCGCTGGTGATCGTGATCGTGGCGGAGATGTTCATCGGCTCGGACAGCGGGCTGGGCCACCGCATCATCAACTCGCAGCAGGTCATGAACGTGCGTGACATGTACGCCTCGATCCTTGCGGCCGGCGCACTGGGCTATCTGCTGAACATCCTGTTTCTGGTCGCCGAGCGCCGCATCGTCCACTGGAGCGGCCGATGAGAGCCCCGACCGACGTCGTTGTCGCAGGCCCCGTGTTCGCGGACGTCCCGCGCCCCGCTTTTCGGCCCGGCCCGGCCGGCACGCACATCACCATCCGCGGGCTTACGAAGTACTTCGCGGGCTGGCCGCTGTACGAGCACTTCGACCTGGACATTCCCAAGCACAAGATCGTGTCGGTGTTCGGGCCCAACGGGTGCGGCAAGTCGACGCTGATCAACATGATCGCCGGCCTGATCCCCATCGATTCGGGCGAGATCCTGTTCGACGGCAAGTCGCTGGCAGACACCAAGATCGGCTACGTGTTCCAGAACTACCGCGAGGCGATGTTCCCGTGGATGCGCACCATCGACAACATCGCGTACCCGCTCAAGCTCGAAGGCCGTTCCAAGGCAGAAGTCGACCGGCGCATGGCCGAACTGGTGGCGTCCTTCGACGTGAAGTTCGACCTGCACCGCTATCCGTACGAGCTCTCGGGCGGCCAACAGCAGACTGCGTCGATCATGCGGGCGCTCGCGCCCAACCCCGAAGTGCTGTTCCTCGACGAGCCCTTTTCCGCGCTCGACTTCGAGATGACGCTCTTCATCCGCGAAAAGCTGCAGGAAGTGTTCATGCAGACCGGCACCACCATGCTGCTGGTCTCGCACGACCTGGAGGAGGCGGTGTATCTCGCCGACCAGGTGCTGTTGCTGACCAAGCGACCTACCGGCGTGGCCGAGATCCTCGACTACGCCGACGCCCGCCCGCGCACGCTCGAGACGCTCAGTGCGCCGAGCTTCATCGCAACGAAAAAGCGCAGCCTGGAGATCTTCCAGCGCGAGGTTCGCCGCTGAGTCGGCGAGGAGCAAGGCATGACGCCCGCACAGATCGAAACCTACGTCGACGCTGCCGCTGCCGCGCTCGACCTCCGGCTGCGGCCGGAGCATCGCGCCGGCGTGCTCGGCTACTTCGCCATCGCCGCCGGAATGGCCGCCGTGGTGGACGCCGTTGCGCTCGATGCGCACGACGAATCCGCGCTCTGCTTCACGCCTGTCGCGCCGCCGGAGTCCGGCGCATGACGCCCGACGCATGGCTCGGCCAGGACGGTGCGGCCATCGCCGAGGCCGTGCGCAGCGGCGGCGTCGGCGCCGTCGAGCTGACGCAAGCCTGCCTCGGCCGCATCGACGCGACCAACGCGCGCGTGAATGCCTTCACCGCCGTCGTGCGCGAACGCGCGCTGCGGCGCGCGGCGCAGATCGACGCCTCGCTCGCTTCCGACGCGGGTGCACGCACGCGCGAGCTGCCACTGCTCGGCGTGCCCTTCGCGGTCAAGAACCTGTTCGACATCGCGGGCCTCACCACGCTGGCCGGCTCGAAGATCGAGCGCGACAGCACGCCCGCGCGCGCCGATGCCGAGCTGGTGCGACGCCTCGAGCGCGCGGGCGCCGTGCTGGTCGGCGCGCTGAACATGGACGAGTACGCCTACGGCTTCACCACCGAGAACAGCCATGTCGGCCCGGTGCGCAACCCGCACGACCTGTCGCGCATCGCCGGCGGCTCGTCCGGCGGCTCGGGTGCAGCGGTGGCGGCGGGGCAGGTGCCGCTCACGCTCGGCTCCGACACCAACGGCTCGATCCGCGTGCCCGCGTCGCTGTGCGGCGTGTTCGGGCTCAAGCCGACCTTCGGGCGGCTGCCGCGCACCGGCAGCTATCCGTTCGTCTCCAGCCTCGACCACCTCGGCCCGTTCGCGCGTTCGGCACGCGACCTGGCGCTGGCCTACGACGCGATGCAGGGTCCGGAAAGCCTGCACGGTGCGCACGACCCCGGCTGCGCACAGCGGCCCGTGGAGCCGGTGATGCCGGCCCTGGAGCGCAGCACGCTCGGCCTGCGCATCGGCGTGTTGGGCGGCTATTTTCGGCACCATGCGCAATCCGAGGCGCTGAATGCCGTCGACGCCGTGGCCGAAGCGCTGGGCGCGAGCCAGACGGTCGAACTGCCGATGGTCGACGCCGGTCGCGCGGCGGCTTTCCTCATCACCAATTCGGAAGGCGCAGCGCTGCATCTCGCCGAACTGCGCAGCCGGCCGCAGGACTTCGAGCCGCTGTCGCGCGACCGCTTCCTGGCCGGCACGCTGCTGCCGGCCGCGTGGGTGGCGCGCGCGCAGCGTGTGCGCCGCCGCTATGCCGAGGAAGTCGCCCGCGTGTTCGGCCGCTTCGACGTGCTGCTGGCGGCCGCCACGCCGTGCGCTGCGACGCCGATCGGGGCGGAGTGGTTCGAGATCAATGGCCACCGCATGCTGGTGCGCCCCAACATGGGTTTGCTGACGCAACCCATCTCGTGCATCGGGCTGCCGGTGTGCACCGTGCCGGTCTGGGGCGTGCATGCGCAACTGCCGATCGGCGTGCAGGTCATCGCCGCGCCATGGCGCGAAGACATTGCGTTGCGCGTGGCGTTCGCCCTCGAGTCGGCCGGCAAGGCGCATGCGCCGGTGGCGACGCTCGGCTGAGCGTGCCGCTTGGTACGGTTTATGCATCCCTTCTTGTATCCAAGATCGATATCCCGAGTCATTCACCCAGGAGCTTGCCCATGACCCAGTTCAACCGCCGCGATTCGATCAAGTCGCTCGCCGCCATCGCCGCCACCGGCTCGCTCGCCGGCTGGTCGTCGCTCGCCGGCGCGCAGAAGCCGCTCACGGTCGGCGTGATCTACGTCGGCCCGCGCGAGGACTACGGCTACAACCAGGCGCACGCGCAGGCGGCGGCCGAACTCAAGAAGATGCCCGGCGTCAAAGTGGTCGAAGAAGAGAACGTGCCGGAAACCGCGGCCGTGCAAAAGACCATGACCGGCATGATCGAACAGGACGGCGCCAAGCTGCTGTTCCCGACGTCGTTCGGCTACTTCGACCCGCACATCCTGGCCGTCGCACCCAAGTACCCGGACGTGCGCTTCTCGCATTGCGGCGGGCTGTGGACCGAAGGCAAGCACCCGAAGAACGTCGGCAGCTTCTTCGGCTACATCGACGAGTGCCAGTACCTCAACGGTGTGGTGGCCGGCCACATGACCAAGAGCAAGAAGATCGCCTTCGTCGCCGCCAAGCCGATCCCGCAGGTGCTGCGCAACATCAATGCGTACACGCTCGGCGCACGCTCTGTGGACCCGTCGATCACCTGCAGCGTGATCTTCACGGGCGACTGGTCGATGGCGGTGAAAGAGGCCGAGGCCACCAACAGCCTGGCCGACCAGGGCTGCGACGTGTTCACGATGCACGTCGACGGACCCAAGGTGGTGGTCGAGACGGCGGCCAAGCGCGGCAAGATGGTGTGCGGCTATCACGCGAGCCAGGCCAAGCTGGCGCCCGATGCCTATCTGACCGGAGCCGAATGGAACTGGATCACGGCGTACAAGACCTTCCTCGACGCTGCCCAGACGGGCAAGCCGCATCCGAACTTCCTGCGTGGCGGGCTCAAGGAGGGCTATGTGAAGACCTCCCCCTACGGCCCCAAGGTGACGGACACCGCCAAGAAGAACGCCGATGCGGTCAAGGCCAAGATGATGAGCGCCTCGGGCATGGACATCTTCACCGGCGGCCTGAAGGACAACAAGGGCACGGTGGTGGTCGCGGCCGGCAAGTCGCTGAAGCAGACCGACCTCGAACTTGAAAAGATGAACTACCTGGTCGAGGGAGTGATCGGAAGCATCGGCTGATCGCCTTCTCATGCGCAGCACGGCCAACGACATCGCACTGCCGGTGTTCGCCATCACGGCGGCGCTGCTGCTGTTCGGCGTGTTCGTGTGGTTTGCCGGGGTGGACCCGGTCGAGATGTGGGTGGTGCTCTTCAAGGGCGCGTTCGGCAGCTGGTTCTCCTGGCAGAACACGCTGCAGCGGGCGGCGCCGCTGATGCTGACGGCGCTGTGCGTGGCGATCCCGGCGCGCGCGGGGCTGGTGATCATCGGCGGCGAGGGCGCGCTGGTGCTGGGCGGTCTGGCGTGTGCGGCCTTGCCCTATGCGGTGCCGCTGCCGGCCAACTTCGCGGGCACGGTGCTGCTGTGCGCAGCGGGCGCCGTGGCGGGCGGGCTGTGGATCATGCTCGCGGGCTGGCTGCGCCAGTACCGCGGCATCAACGAAACCATCAGCAGCCTGCTGCTGGCCTACATCGCGATCGGGCTCTTCAAGCACCTGGTCGAAGGCGTATTGCGCGACCCGGCGAGTCTCAACAAGCCGGCCACGCGCTCGCTCGATCCTGGCCTGGGCATCGGCGGCATCGGAGGCTCGGACATCCACTGGGGCCTGGCGGTGGGCGTGCTGGCCTGCATCGCGCTGGGGCTCTGGCTGCGCGCCACGACGTCGGGCTTCTCGGTGCGCGTGGTCGGCGGCAATCCACGCACGGCGCAGATGGTCGGGCTGCCCGCCAACCGGCTGATTCTGGCGGCCTGCGCGATCGGCGGCGCCTGTGCCGGCACGGCCGGCGCGATCGAGGTAGCGGCGGTGCACACCAACGCCAACGCTTCGCTGATCGCGGGGTACGGCTACGCGGGCATTCTGGTCGCCTTCATCGCGCGGCAGAACCCGTTGGCGATCATTCCGGTGGCGATCCTGTTCGGCGGCTTCGGCGCGGCAGGCAGCCTGCTGCAGCGTCGGCTGGGGCTGCCGGATGCCTCGGTGCTGGTGCTGCAGGGCATGGCTTTCGTGCTGATCCTCGCGAGCGAGGGGTTGCGCATGATCGACTGGAGCCGGCTGAAGAACGTGCGCGTGCGGCGCCCCGCCGACGCGGGCTCGCGGGCCGAGGTGGCGCCATGACGCACGACCAGTGGATCGCGCTCGTGGCCGGCATCGTCGGCGGCGCGCTGCGTGTGGGCGCGCCCTTTCTGTTCGTGAGCCTCGGCGAATGCCTGACCGAGAAGTCCGGGCGCATCAACCTCGGGCTCGAAGGCGTGCTGGTGCTGTCGGCGATAGCGTCCTTCGGGGGAGCCTGGCTCACGGGCTCGGCATGGCTCGGTGCGTTGATCGGCGCCTGCGCCGGCGCACTGCTGGCGCTGCTGCACGGGCTCTTGTGCTCGCTCGACCGCGTCAACGACGTGGCCACCGGCATCGCGCTGATGCTGTTCGGCACCGGGCTGGCCTTCTATCTCGGCAAGCCGCTCATCCAGCCGCAGGCGCCGCAACTGCCGGCGATCCCGCTGGGCGCGTGGAGCGACAGCGCCGTGGTGCGTTCGGCGCTGCAGGTGAATGCGCTGGTGCCGGTCGGCATCGCGCTGGCGCTGCTGCTCTGGTGGGGCTTCGCGCGCACGCGCATCGGCCTCCTGGTGCGGATGGCGGGCGATTCGGCCAACGCCACGCGTGCGCTGGGCTATTCGGTGTCGGGTCTGCGCATCGCGGCGACCACGGCGGGCGGCTTCATCGCCGGACTCGGCGGTGCATCGCTCACGTTGTTCTATCCCGGCAGCTGGAACGAGGGCATCTCGAGCGGACAGGGCCTGATCGCGGTGGCGCTGGTGATCTTCGCGCGCTGGAGCCCGCTGCGCTGCATCGGTGCGGCGCTGCTCTTCGGCGGCGCGGGCGCGATCGGGCCGGCGCTGCAGTCGATCGGGGTCGGCTGGGGCTATCACCTCTTCAACACGGTGCCCTATGTGCTCACGCTGGTGATCCTGGTGATCACCTGCAGGCCGGGCAGCGTCGCCGCCGGCAGCCCCGGCGAGCTTTCTTCCACGCGCTGACATTTTTCTGGAGTCTTTGCATGAGTGGTCTGGGTGGTCTCAACAAATCGGAACATGGTGTCGTCGTCGGGCTGGTGCAGCTGCAACTGCCCAACGTGAAGACTCCGCAGGATCTGGCCGACCAGACGCAGCGCATCTGCGACATGGTCGGCAAGGCGCGGCGCAACCAGGGGACGATGGACCTGGTGGTGTTTCCGGAATACTCGCTGCACGGCCTGTCGATGGACACCTCGCCCGAGATCATGTGCTCGCTCGACGGGCCCGAGGTGACGGCGTTCAAGCAAGCCTGCGTCGACAACTCGATCTGGGGCTGCTTCTCGATCATGGAAGCGAATCCCGGCGGCAACCCGTACAACAGCGGGCTGATCATCGACGACAAGGGCGCGATCCGGCTCTACTACCGCAAGATGCATCCGTGGGTGCCGGTCGAGCCCTGGGAGCCGGGCAACGTCGGCGTTCCGGTGTGCGACGGCCCCAACGGCAGCAAGCTGGCGCTGATCATCTGCCACGACGGCATGCTGCCCGAAATGGCGCGCGAGGCCGCGTACAAGGGCGCCGAGATCATCCTGCGCACGGCCGGCTACACGGCGCCGATCCGCCATGCCTGGCGCATCACCAACCAGGCCAACGCCTTCTGCAACCTGGCCTACACCGCCAGCGTGTGCATGTGTGGCAGCGACGGCAGTTTCGACTCGATGGGCGAGGGCATGTTCTGCAACTTCGACGGCACCGTGCTGGTCGAAGGCGGCGGCCGGGTCGACGAGATCATCACCGCCGAGCTGCGCCCCGACCTGCTGCGCGAGGCGCGAATCGGCTGGGGCGTGGAGAACAACATCTACCAGCTCTACCACCGCGGCTACGTGGCGGTGCGCGGCGGGGCGCAGGACTTCCCCTACACCTACATGCAGGACATGGCGGGCGGCCGCTACGAACTGCCGTGGCACGACAAGGTGCAGGTGGTCGACGGCAGCGGCTTCGGCTTCGCGCCGCCGGTGCGCGCCTACAAGGGCCCCGAATCGCACCCGCTCGTTCCGCAGGTGCCCAAGAAGGTCCGACCGACATGAGCACGGCCGCGTCGCTCGAACGCTTCGTGCGGGCCGAGCCGTACGCCTGGCCCTACCACGGCGCGCTCCGGCCCGACAACACGGCGCTGATCGTGATCGACATGCAGACCGACTTCTGCGGCAAGGGCGGCTACGTCGACGTGATGGGCTACGACTTGTCGCTGGTGCAGGCGCCGATCCAGCCGATCGCGCGCACGCTGGCGCGCCTTCGGCCCCTCGGCTTTCACATCATCCACACGCGCGAAGGGCATCGGCCCGACCTGGCCGACCTGCCGGCCAACAAGCGCTGGCGCTCGCGGCAGATCGGCGCCGGCGGCGTGGGCATCGGCGACGACGGCCCCTGCGGGCGCATCCTGGTGCGCGGCGAGCCGGGCTGGGAGATCATCCCGGCGCTCGCTCCGATCGACGGCGAGGTGGTCATCGACAAGCCGGGCAAGGGCTCGTTCTACGCGACGGACCTCGAACTGGTGCTGCGCACGCGCGGCATCGAGAACCTCGTCCTCGCCGGCATCACCACCGACGTCTGCGTGCACACCACGATGCGCGACGCCAACGACCGCGGCTTCGAATGCCTGCTGCTGTCGGACTGCACCGCCGCGACCGACCACGGCAACCACCTGGCCGCGCTCAAGATGATCACCATGCAGGGCGGTGTCTTCGGCGCGCATGCGAGCTCCGCGGCGCTGCTGGACGCGGTGGGCGACCTGTGAACGGACGGGCCCATGGCTGACGAAGCCCGTGTTCCCATCGGCGCGCTGCCCGCAGGCAGCGGCGCGCTCGCGCTCGACACCTATCGCCTCACCAAGCGCTTCGGCACGTTCACCGCGATGGACAGCGTGACGCTGCAGGTGAAGCCCGGCACGGTGCACGCGCTCCTGGGCGAGAACGGCGCGGGCAAGAGCACGCTGGTCAAGTGCGTGGCGGGATTCCAGCGCGCGGAAGAGGGCAGCATCCTCATCGACGGTCGCGAGCAGAACATCGCCAACCCGATCGTGGCGCGCGCGCTGGGCATCGGCATGGTGTATCAGCACTTCACGCTCGCGCCCGGCATGACCGTGGCCGAGAATCTGCTTCTCGCGGGCGGCAAGACGCCGGCGCTCATCGACTGGACGCGCCAGCGCGCCGAGCTCAAGGATTTTCTGGCCACCACGCCGTTTCGGCTCGACCTCGACGTGCGGCCCGCCGAACTCGCGGCCGGCGAGAAGCAGAAGCTCGAACTGCTCAAGCAGCTCTACCTCAAGCCGCGCCTGCTCATCCTCGACGAGCCGACCTCGGTGCTGACGCCGCAGGAGGCCGACGAGGTGCTGGGCCACGTGCGCGACTTCGCGCGCAGCGGGCTGTGCACGGTGCTCATCATCACGCACAAGTTCCGTGAGGTCATGGCCTATGCCGACGCGGTCACCGTGCTGCGCCGCGGCAAGGCGGTGCATCACTGCGAGGTGGCCGACACGTCACCGTCGCGGCTCGCGGCCGCGATGATGGGCGCAGGCGAAAGCGCACCTCCCGAATCCGACACCGCACGGCCGGCGAGCCGGGCGTCGCATGGCATGCAGGACACGCCCGCCGACGCGCCTGTGGCGCTCCAGGTCGACCGGCTGCGCGCGCAGGGCGACCGCGGCACGCTGGCGGTGCACGACCTGAGTCTTGCGGTCCGGGCGGGCGAGATCCTCGGCGTGGCCGGCGTTTCGGGCAACGGCCAACGCGAGCTGGTCGAAGCGCTGGTCGGCCAGCGCACGCGGCAGGGAGGCAGCGTGACGGTCATGGGCGAGCCCTATCGGGGGCGGCGCGAGGAAAACCGGCGGCTCAAGGTGCGCAGCCTGCCCGAGGAGCCCTCGCGCAACGCCTGCGTCGGCGACCTGAGCGTCGCCGAGAACATGGCGCTGCGCGACTTCGACCAGCCGCCGCTGGCCTGGAAGGCGCTGGGCGCGGGCGTGCTCAACTTTGCCTACTGGCGCACGCGGGCTCGCGAATGGATCGCCGAATACGGCGTCAAGACGCAGGGCGAGGGTGCGCCGATCCGCAGTCTTTCGGGCGGCAACGTGCAGCGCGCGGTGCTGGCGCGCGAGCTGGCGGGTGACATCAACGTGCTGATCGCCGCCAACCCGGTGTTCGGACTCGACTTCGCTGCCGTGGCCGAGATCCACGGCCGCATCGCGCAGGTGCGCGCACGCGGCGGCGCCGTGCTGCTCGTCAGCGAAGACATCGACGAATTGCTCGAAATGGCCGATCGCATCGTCGTGATGAGCGAAGGACGCATCGTCTACGAAACCTCGGCCGCCAAGGCCGAGCGGCATGTGCTCGGGGCGCACATGGGCGGCGGCGACCATGGGCACGCACAGGCGCCGGCGCACGCGGGAGTGGCCGCATGAAGCGGCAGGCCGCCACCGCTTTCGAGGCGCGCTCGACGCTCAAGGGAGATTGGCCATGCAGATAGACGCCCAGCCCTTCGCCTTCGATTTCGAGATCGGCCGCACGGCCCTGGTGATCATCGACATGCAGCGCGACTTCGTGGAGCCCGGGGGCTTCGGCGAATCGCTGGGCAACGACGTGTCGCTGCTGCAGGCCATCGTTCCGGCCGCACAGGCCGTGCTGGGCGCTTGGCGGCGTCACGGCGGCCTTGTGGTGCACACGCGCGAGGCCCACCGGCCCGACCTGGCCGACTGCCCGCCGGCCAAGCGCAATCGCGGCAATCCGCGCCTGCGCATCGGCGATGTGGGCCCGATGGGGCGCGTGCTGATTGCGGGCGAACCGGGCAACCAGATCATCGAGGCGCTCGCGCCGCTCGAGGGCGAGATCGCCATCGACAAGCCCGGCAAGGGCGCCTTCTACGCCACACCGCTTTCGGCCCTGCTGCAGGAGCGCGGCATCCGCCAGCTGGTGTTCATGGGCGTCACCACCGAAGTCTGCGTGCAGACCACGATGCGCGAAGCCAACGACCGCGGCTACGACTGCCTGCTGCTCGAAGACTGCACCGAAAGCTACTTCCCGCACTTCAAGGCGGCCGCCATCGAGATGATCCGCGCGCAGGGCGCCATCGTCGGCTGGACCGCGCCGAGCGCGGCGCTGTTGAAGGCGCTCGCCAGCGACTAACATTTCGGGGTGAACACCGTCCGACCCGACCCCGCGCTCATGCCGACTCCGGCCGGTGGGCCGGCCGCGTTCCGCACGCGGGCCGACGAGGTCTACGCACAGCTCAAGCGCGACGTCGCCGAGTTCAGCCTGGTGCCGGGCGACCGCTTCACCGAAAGCGAGATCAGCGAGCGGCTCGGCGTGTCGCGCACGCCGGTGCGGCAGGCGCTGTTCCGGCTGCAGCAGGAGGGGTTCGTCGAGGTGCTGTTTCGCAGCGGTTGGCGCGTGCTGCCTTTCGACTTCGACCAGTTCGAGCAGCTGTACGACCTGCGCATGGTGCTCGAGACGACGGCGGCGCATCGCCTGTGCGAAGGCATCCGGCCGGTCGACCGCCAATTGCTCGACGCCCTCGCGGGCATCTGGCTGGTGCCGGGCGCGCAGCGCAGCACCGACACGGCGCGCGTCGCGCAGTGGGACGAAGACTTTCACTGTTCGCTGGTGGCTGCGGCCGGCAATGCCGAAATGGCGCGCGTGCACCGTGACGTGACCGACCGCATCCGCATCATCCGGCGCCTGGACTTCACCAAGCAGCCGCGCATCGACGCGACCTACGACGAGCACGCCAAGATCCTCAAGGCCATCCGCGCCAATCGCGGCGACCAGGCGGCCATGCTGCTGCGCGCACACATCGAAACCAGCCAGGCCGAGGTGCGCAAGATCACGCTGCACCAGGTGCACCTGGCCCACGCGGCGCATCGCGCGGCGCGCACCTGAAGTTGCCGAACCGGTACCGGGCATGAGCGAGCGCGACGAGATCGACCACCGAGACGGGGACGCCGCGCGCGGTTCGCGCGGCGACCGCGGGGATTTCGTCGACGGCATCGATTGCACCTGGCTGTTGGCCGACCCGGGCTCGGAGCCCGCGCTGGCGCAGACGCGCTTGACGATCCAGAACGGGCGCATCGCGACCGTCGCGCCGGAGGCCGCACCGTCCGGCGGCAAGTCGTGGTTGGCGCTGCCCGCGCTGTCCAACGCGCACGACCATGCGCGTACCTTCCGCACGGCCACGCTCGGCGCCTTCGGCCGGCCGCTCGAAAGCTGGCTGCCGTTCCAGGGATTGGTGGGCGGCCTGGACCCCTACCTGTGCGCGACCACCTCGTTCGCGCGTTCGGTGCGCCACGGCGTGGCGAACCTGATGGTGCACTACACGCGCGTGCAGGGCGGCATGCCCTTCGTCGACGAGGCGGCGGCCGTGGCGCGTGCCGCGCGCGACGTTGGCGTGCGCATCGGCTTCGCCGTCGCACTGCGCGACCGCAACGGCATCGGCTACTGCAACGACGCGACGATGCTGGCGGCGCTGCGGCCGGAGATCCGCGATGCGGTGGCGGCGCGCCTGTCGGTGAAGCCGCTGCCGCTCGCCGAGCAGATCGCGCAAGTGGACGACGTGGCCCGCTGCATGCAGCAGAGCGGCTGCGCCGACCACGTCACCGTGCAGTACGGGCCGACCGCCGTGCAGTGGTGCAGCACGCCGCTGCTCGAAGCCATCGCGCAGGCCTCGGCGGACCGTGCGCGGCCCGTGCACATGCACCTGCTCGAAACGCGCTACCAACGTGCATGGGCCGACGCCGAGCACCCGCAGGGCATCGTGCGCTTTCTGGACGACATCGGCCTGCTCACGCCGCGCCTCACTCTCGCCCACTGCGCCTGGGCTCGCCCCGACGAGCTGGCGCTGATCGCCGAACGCGGCGCGACCATCGCCGTCAACACCAGTTCCAATCTCTGGCTGCAGTCCGGCATCGCACCCGTGGCCGAAATGCTCCGGCAAGGCTGCCGCGTGGCGATGGGCCTGGACGGCTCTGCCTTCGACGACGATGACGACGCACTGCGCGAACTTCGCCTGGCCTACGCGCTGCACCGTGGCTGGGGCTTCGAGACCACCATGACGCGCCAGCAGCTCTGGGCGTTCTCCGCGCGGCACGGACGGCGCGCCGTGCGGGGTGCCGCGGCCGTCGGCGATGGCCACATCGGCGGGAGCATCGGCGCGCGGCTCGCACCCGGCGAGCCGGCCGATCTGCTGCTGCTCGACTGGAGCGCGCTCGACGACGACAGCCTGTTCCCCGACGTCGACCCGCTCGACCTGCTGCTCGCGCGCGGCACCGGACAGCACATCGACCAGGTCGTCATCGGCGGACGCCGCGTGGTCGAAGGCGGCCGCGTGCTCGGCATCGACGAAGCGGCATTCAAGGCCGAACTGCTCGCGCAAGCGCGCTCGGTGCTGGCCAATGATGAGGACTCGAAAGATTGGCGCGAGACGCTGCGCGCGCTGGCCGACGATCTCGGTCCGTTCTATCGGAGCGCGGGATTCGGCTGCTGCTGAAGTGCTCGCCTTGGTTCCGCCTCAAGATTTCTGGCGAGCACGGTGCCTTCGATCCGAAGCACGCGATCTGGCGGGGTGGTTTTTGTATATACAATAAAGCGTGCGCATCTCCTACGATCCGGTAAAACGTCAGAAGACTCTCGACGATCGAGGCCTGGATTTTGAAGACGCTGTCGATGTGTTTGCAGGCCTGACGGTCGAAGTCGAGGATGTGCGCAAGGAATAAGGTGAACCTCGAATACTTTGCTACGGCCTGCTTGCTGGCAGGCTCGTGGTTGTCGGGTACACCCCGCGTGGCTCGGTCCGCCATGTCTTCAGTATGCGAAAGGCCAATGATCGTGAACAAACCCGTCTCGCGCCGTACCTCGAGCTCTGATCTGACACGCGTCGACGCGCATGTGATCAAGCCGTCCGAGTACAAGGAGCTCCCCGAACTCACCGAAGAAATGCTCTCCCGCGCGGTCGTCCGTCATGGTGGCCGCCCTCGCTCCGAGCATCCGCGCCAGCTCATCAGCTTGCGCTTGCCGGCCGAAGTCGTCGCGCGTTGGAGGGCAACAGGTCCAGGTTGGCAGACGCGCATGGCCGAGCGCCTGGCGCGACCGCCGATGCCACGCGCGAAGAGTGAAGGCTGAGCATGGAATCGAGTTGTATCGGCCGCTTGGCCCTTGTTTGGCGACTGGCATGCCGCGCTCACGTCAAATCGTGAACTCGTAATCAATCGTGATCGGCGCGTGGTCGCTGAACTTCAGCGTCTTGAAGATCTGCTCGTTGCGCGCCAGCGCGGCCAGAGCTGGTGTGGCCAGGTGGTAGTCCAGCCGCCATCCCACGTTCTTGGCGTAGGCCTGCCCGCGATTGCTCCACCAGGTGTAGGCCTCGTCGGTGGTGTCGGGCTTGAGCAGGCGATAGACGTCGACCAGGCCGGCGCCCTCGGCGCCCGCATCGAGCAGGCGCGTCATCCAGGCGCGCTCGTCGGGCAGGAAGCCGCTGTTCTTCTGGTTGCCGCGCCAGTTCTTCAGGTCGATCTGCTGGTGGGCGATGTTGATGTCGCCGCACAGGACGAACTCGCGCTCCCGCTTGAGCGCGATGAGGTGGGGAAAGAAGCCCTTGAGGAACCGGTACTTCGCGGCCTGCCGCTCTTCGCCTGAGGATCCGCTCGGAAAATAGCAGCTGATGACCGAGAGCTTGCGCGCCGGCGTGTCGAAGCGCAGTTCGAGGTAGCGGCCTTCGGCATCGAACTCGGCATCGCCCCAGCCGATGATCACGTCGGTGGGCGCGTGGCGGGTGTAGATGGCGGTGCCGGCATAGCCTTTCTTCTGCGCGAAATGGAAGTGTCCTCTGAGGCCGGCCATCTCTTCGAAGCGGCCTTCTACGTCGCTTGCCTGCACTCGGATTTCCTGCATGCAAATACAATCCGGCCGCAGTTGCTCCACCCAGTCGGCGACGCCTTTGGTCGCTGCAGAACGCAGGCCGTTGAGGTTGAGGCTTGTCAGTTTGAACACGAAGGTATTTCCAATGGCTGAAGAGACGAAACTGGGAAACGGGGCCGACGAGGCCGGTGCACTGGCGCAGGATTTCGTGGCGTTCGCGCTGGAATCCGGCGTCCTGCGCTTCGGCGAATTCAAGACCAAGGCCGGGCGCATCAGTCCGTATTTTTTCAACGCCGGCCTGTTCGACGACGGCGCCAAGATCCTGCGGCTCGCGGAATTCTATGCAGACCGTTTGATCGCGAGCGGTCTGCAGTTCGACATGATCTTCGGCCCGGCCTACAAGGGCATTCCGCTCGGCGCCACGCTGGCCGCCGAGCTGGCGCGGCGCGGACGCAGCGTGCCCTTCGCGTACAACCGCAAGGAAGCCAAGGACCACGGCGAAGGCGGCACGCTGGTCGGCGCGCCGCTCAAGGGCCGGGTGCTGATCGTCGACGACGTGATGTCGGCGGGCACCGCGGTGCGCGAGTCGATTGCGGCGATCGAGCGGGCCGGTGCCGTGCCCCATGCCGTGGCGATCGCACTCGACCGTCAGGAAAAAGCCACCGAGAACGGCGCCGATGTGCCACACAGTGCCGTGCAATATGTACGAAGCCAACTCGGGCTGCAGGTGGCCTGCATCGCCACGCTCGACGACTTGCTAAAGTACCTTTCTTCCACCGCTGATAACGCACTGAAGGCGCACCACGAGAAGGTGCTCGCCTACCGGGCCCGCTACGGCGCAGCTTGATTTTTTCACCGGATTTCTGGAGTCATCGTTGACGCGCACCCGCACAGGTACGGCCCTGTTGGCCTTGTCGCTCACTTGGGCGGGAGGCAGCCTGGCGCAAGAGTCGCCGGCCGGCCGCGGCATCTACAGCTGCGTCGACGCGCGTGGCCGCACGATCACGTCCGACCGTCCGATTCCCGCCTGCATCGACCGCGAGCAGCTCGAGCTGCGGCCGAGCGGCGGCATTCGGCGCACGATCGAGCCGACACGAACGGCCCGCGAGCAGGCCGAGCGCGAGGAAAAGGAACGGCAGGAAGCGCTGGTGGCCGCGCGTGCCACCGAAGAGCGGCGCCGCGAGCGCGCCTTGCTCATTCGCTACCCCAATGCCGAGACGCACGATCGCGAACGCACCGATGCCTTGGCGCAGATCGACGTGGTGATCCAGGCTGCCAAGAAGCGTCTCGACGAACTCGCTTCGGACCGCAAGCGGATCGATGAGGAACTCGAGTTCTACAAGGGCGACCCGGCCAAGGCGCCTCCGAGCCTGCGCCGCAGGATCGAGGACAACGCCCAGAGCATGGCCGTGCAGAAGCGCTTCATCGACGATCAGGACGACGAGAAGCGGCGCGTCAACGCGCGCTTCGACGAAGAGCGTTCACGGCTCAAGGCGCTCTGGACGGCGCGTGGCCCTGCATCGCGCTGACCCGGCGTCTACTTCGGCTGACTTCCGGCCCAACCGGATTCAACCGTCTCGATCGAATCAGCCGAGTCGGGCCTTCAGCAGCGCATTGACCTGGCCAGGATTGGCCTTGCCCTGACTCGCCTTCATCACCTGGCCGACCAGTGCGTTGAAGGCCTTGTCTTTGCCGGCGCGGTACTCGTCGATGTTCTTCTGATTGCGTGACAGCACATCGTCCACGATGGCTTCGAGCGCGCCGCTGTCGCTCATCTGCTTCAGGCCTTTGGCCTCGATGAGTCGGTCGACGTCGGCGCCTTCGCCCGTCCAGAGCGCGTCGAACACCTGACGCGCCGCCGCGTTCGAGATGGTGCCGTCGGCAATGCGTGCGATCAGTGAAGCGAGTTGCGTCGCAGCCACCGGCGCCCGGTCGATCGGCAGGTCCTGCAGATTGAGGCGCCGCGCGATCTCGCCGGTGATCCAGTTGCTCGCGAGCTTCGGGGGCGCGCCTGCGGCGACGCTGTCCTGGAAGTAGGTCGCGAACGCAAAGCTCTGCGTGATCTGCGCAGCGTCGTAGTCGGACAGGCCATGGTCGCGCACGAAGCGTTCAGCCATCGAGCGCGGCAGCTCGGGCATGCCTTGTCGGACCTGCTCGATCCACTCCGCGGAAATGGCCAGCGGCGGCAGGTCGGGATCGGGAAAGTAGCGGTAGTCGGCGGCGTCTTCCTTGGTGCGCATCGACCGCGTTTCGCCCGTGGCGGGGTCGAAGAGCACGGTGGCCTGCTGGATCCGGCGGCCGTCTTCGAGCTCCTCGATCTGCCAGCGGATCTCGTAGTCGATCGCCTGCTGCATGAACTTGAAGCTGTTGAGGTTCTTGATCTCGCGGCGCGTGCCCAGCGACGAGCCCGGCTTGCGCACCGACACGTTGGCATCGCAACGAAAACTGCCTTCCTGCATGTTGCCGTCGCAGATGCCGATCCAGGTGACGATCTTGTGCAGCTCGCGCGCATAGGCCACGGCCTCGGTGGTGGAGCGCATGTCGGGTTCGGTGACGATTTCCAGCAGCGGAGTGCCGGCACGATTGAGGTCGATGCCGGACTGGCCGACGAAGTCTTCGTGGAGCGACTTGCCGGCATCTTCCTCGAGGTGCGCGCGAACCAGACGCACGGTCTTCTTCTCGTCGCCCAGGAGGAAGCTCACCGTGCCGCCCTGCACCACGGGGATTTCGTACTGGCTGATCTGGTAGCCCTTTGGCAGGTCTGGGTAGAAGTAGTTCTTGCGCGCGAAGACGCTGCGCGGCGCGATGTGCGAGCCGAGCGCCAGGCCGAGCTTGATGGCGCGCTCGACCGCGCCCTTGTTCATGACCGGCAGCGTGCCGGGCAGCGCCAGATCGACGGCGCAGGCCTGGGTGTTGGGCTCGGCGCCGAAGGCGGTCGATGCGCGGCTGAAGATCTTGCTGGTGGTGGACAGCTGGGCATGGGTTTCGAAGCCGATGATGACTTCGTAGCCCTGCACGAGCGGGCCGGTGGGCCGGCCCTCCTGCATCTGTTCGAAAGAGTTCATGGACGGCTCGGTGCTGCTCATGTCAGGCGCCCTCCGGCAGGCGCAGGTGCCAGTCGGTGGCCTGCTGGAAACCGTGCGCCGCGTTGAGCAGGCGCCCCTCGTCGAGGTAGTTGCCGATCAGCTGCAGGCCGACCGGCAGGCCGTTGTCGAAGCCGGCCGGAACGCTCATGCCGGGCAGGCCCGCCAGCGAAGCCGGCAGCGTGAAGATGTCCGCCAGGTAGTCGGCCACCGGATCGTTGCCGTGTTCGCCGATCTTCCAGGCAACGGTGGGTGCCGCCGGCCCGGCGATGAGGTCGCACTGCGCGAAGGCCTGGCGGAAATCGACGGCGATCATGCGGCGCACCTTCTGCGCCTGGAGGTAGTAAGCGTCGTAGTAGCCGTGCGAGAGCACGTAGGTGCCGATCATGATGCGGCGCTTGACCTCGTCGCCGAAGCCCTCTTCGCGCGTCTTGGCGTACATGTCGGCCAGGTCGCGATAGTGGCTGGCGCGATGGCCGAACTTGACGCCGTCGAAGCGGCTCAGGTTGCTCGACGCCTCGGCCGCCGCCAGCACGTAATAGACGGGGATCGACAGCTCGGTGCGCGGCAGCGAGATCTCGACGCGGCGCGCGCCCAGCTTTTCGTATTCGGCCAGCGCGGCGTCGACGGCCGCGCGCACGCCAGGGGCCACGCCGTCGCCGAGGAATTCGCGCGGGACGCCGATGCGCAAGCCTTTCAGCGATGCGCCGAGGCCGCGCGCGAAGTCTTCGGCAGGAACGTCCAGCGAGGTCGAATCGCGATCGGGGTCGGGTCCGCACATCGCGGAAAGGAGCAGCGCGCAGTCCTCGGCCGAGCGCGCCAGCGGGCCGGCCTGGTCGAGGCTCGAAGCGAAGGCGACCATGCCGTAGCGCGACGCACGGCCGTAGGTGGGCTTGATGCCGGTCACGCCGCAGAAGGAGGCGGGCTGGCGAATCGAGCCGCCGGTGTCGGTGCCGGTGGCGCCGGGCACCAGTCCGGCCGCCACCGCGGCAGCGCTGCCGCCGGACGAGCCGCCCGGGATGCGCGACGCGTCCCACGGGTTGCGCACCGGCACGGGCTTGTCGCTGCCCAGGGCGGGCACGGCGACGTTTTCGTTGCCCGAGCCCATGGCGAATTCATCGCAGCTCAACTTGCCGAGCGTGACGGCGCCGGCGTCGGCCAGCCTGCGCACCACGGTGGCGTCGAAAGGTGAGCGGTAGCCGGCCAGCATGCGCGAGCCGGCGGTGGTCGGAAAACCCTTGGTGACGAAGATGTCCTTGTGCGCAATGGGCAGTCCGGCGAGCGCCGGTGCGTTTCTGTCGGAAATGCGCGCGTCTGCCGCGCGGGCCTCGGCCAGCGTGACCTCTTCGTCGATGGCGACGAAGGCGCCGATGTCCGGGTGGCGGGCGATCCGGTCGAGATGGTGTCGAGCCACTTCGACTGCGGAGACCTTGCGCTCGCGCAACGCAGCCGTGAGGGCCGCAACGCCCATGCGGTGAAGTTCGCCGCTCATTCGATCACCTTCGGTACCAGGAAGAGCCCGCGTTCGACGGCCGGTGCGCTTCGTTGATTGGCTTCGCGCTGGTTGGGCTCGCTCGCGACGTCGTCGGCGAGCCGCAGCGAGACGTCGCGCAACGTGGCCACCGGATGGGCCAGCGGCTCGACCCTGGCGGTGTCGACCGCGCGCATGCGCTCGACCAGTTCGAAGAAGCCGTTGATCTGGCCGAGCATGCGCTCACTTTCGTCTGCGGCAAGGTCCAGGCGGGCCAGCGACGCGATGCGTGCGATATCGGAAGCGTTGAGAGACATCGGAAAAATCGGATGAAGAAGGCGTTGCCCGGCCGGACGGCGGCCGGGGCCTTTTGCTCATCCGTGGGGCGCTCCCGGGCGGAGGCCTGGGGGTAATCAGGTATTATCCCGCCTTTGCTGCAGCCCCCGCGAACGCGCCGGCCTTTGCTGCAAAAGCGACCCAGCCACCCGTCAAAAAACGACCCAGAAAGAGGGCGACGGCATGCCGATGCGCATGCCGTGCTCCAGAGGATTCCACAATGTTTGGAGCTTTCCGTCGGTACTTTTCTACCGACCTCGCGATCGACCTCGGCACCGCCAACACTCTGATCTTCGCGCGCAACAAGGGCATCGTTCTCGACGAGCCTTCGGTGGTGGCCATTCGCCATGAAGGTGGGCCGCACGGCAAGAAGGTGATCCAGGCGGTCGGCCGCGAAGCCAAGGCGATGCTGGGCAAGGTGCCCGGCAACATCGAGGCCATCCGCCCCATGAAGGATGGCGTGATCGCCGATTTCGTGATCACCGAGCAGATGATCAAGCAGTTCATCAAGATGGTGCACCCGCGGTCGCTGCTCACGCCCAGCCCGCGCATCATCATCTGTGTGCCTTGCGGTTCGACCCAGGTCGAGCGGCGCGCCATCAAGGACGCCGCCGAAGCCGCGGGCGCCACGTCGGTCTACCTGATCGAGGAACCGATGGCCGCCGCGATCGGCGCCGGCCTGCCGGTGTCGGAGGCCAGCGGCTCGATGGTGGTCGACATCGGCGGCGGCACCACCGAAGTGGGCGTGATCTCGCTGGGCGGCATGGTCTACAAGGGCAGCGTGCGCGTGGGCGGCGACCGCTTCGACGAGGCCGTCATCAACTACATCCGGCGCAACTACGGCATGCTCATCGGCGAGCCGACGGCGGAAGTGATCAAGAAGACCATCGGTTCGGCCTATCCGGGTTCCGAGGTCAAGGAAATGGAAGTCAAGGGCCGCAACCTCAGCGAAGGCGTGCCGCGCAGCTTCACGATCAGCAGCAACGAAGTGCTCGAAGCGCTGACCGATCCGCTCAACAACATCGTCTCGGCCGTGAAGAACGCGTTGGAACAGACGCCACCCGAACTGGGTGCCGACATCGCCGAGCGCGGAATGATGCTCACCGGCGGCGGCGCGCTGCTGCGCGACCTCGACCGCCTGCTCGCCGAAGAGACCGGGCTGCCCGTGCTGGTGGCCGAAGACCCGCTCACCTGCGTCGTGCGCGGCTGCGGGATCGCACTCGAACGCATGGATCGGCTCGGAAGCATCTTCACGTCAGAGTAGCGCTCGCCCTCAGGCTGCGCGGCATCTCGCCAAAATCGAGGTGTTATGGCGTAAAACCGCACCATGCCGCTCGGTACCCTCGACCGCACTGCGCCGCCCCTCTTCAACCAGGGGCCGTCCGCGCTGAGCAAGCTGATCTTCTTCAGTGCACTGGCGTTGTTCCTGATGGTGGCCGACGCGCGTTTCAATGTGGTTCAACCGGTTCGTGCAGCCATCGGAACGGTGCTCTATCCGATCCAGTTGCTGGCACTGAAGCCGGTGCAGCTCGCGATCGGCAGCGGACGCTATTTCGAAGAGCTGCAGTCGGCGCAGGCGCGCGAGGAGAGCGCGCGCCGGACGCTTGCGCTACAGGCCGAGCGCGCCAGCCAGGCCGACACGCTCGCCAAGGAAAACGCCCGCCTGCGTTCGGTGCTCGAACTGCGGCAGATCACGCCCACCCCCAGCAAGGCTGCCGAGGTGCTCTACGACGCAGCCGACCCGTACACCCGCAAGCTGATCATCGACCAGGGCATGGCCAGTGGCATCGCCGCCGGCTCTCCGGTGATCGATGAGCGCGGCGTGCTCGGGCAGGTGACCCAAGTGCTGCCCTTCACCAGCGAGATCACGCTGGTGACCGATCGCGATCTCGCGATTCCTGTGCAGAACGTGCGCACCGGCGTGCGCAACCTCGCGTTCGGCGACGCCAGCGCGCACGGCGGCGGGCTCGAATTGCGCTTCGTCGCACCGAGCTCGGACGTTCAGGAAGGCGACGTCCTGACGACCAGCGGAGTCGACGGCGTCTACCCGCCGGGCCTGGCCGTGGCGAAGATCGATCGCATCGAGCGCAGGGCGGATTCGGCTTTTGCACGGATCTACTGCGTCCCGATGGCTCAGGTGACGGCCGCGCGTTTCGTGCTGGTGTTGTCGCCCGTGGGTGTCCAGAGTCCGAATCCACCCGCCGTGGCTGGCGATGGCACGCCGGCGGCTTCGGGCAAGACGGACAAGCCCGCGAGCAAGCCGGCGAAGGCCGACAAGGCCTCGGTGAAAGATGACAAGGGCGCCGCCAAGGCGACGCCAAAGCCGGTGCGCAAGCCCGCAGCGCCGAAGGAAGAGCCCGCGCGATGATCATGCGTCCCGGCCAGCAGCAGTTGCTGCTTCCGCTCAATCCGGTCTTCATGTGGGGCAGCCTGCTCGTCGCGCTGTTGCTCAGCATGGTGCCCGTCGGGCGCGGCGCTTGGACGCCCGACCTGCTGGCCCTGGTCATCGTCTTCTGGAGCGTGCACCAGCCGTCGCGCATCGGGATCGGCGCGGCCTTCGTCTTCGGGCTCTTGATGGACGTTCATCAGACGGCGTTGCTCGGGCAGCACGCCTTTTCATACACGACGCTGGTGTTCTTCGCGATCGTGCTGCATCGCCGGCTGCTGTGGTTTCCGATGTTGTCGCAGGCGCTGCAGGTGTTGCCGCTCTTCGCGCTGTCGCACCTGATCGAGCTCGGCATCCGGATGCTCGGCGGTGGGATTTTTCCGGGCTGGTCGCTGCTGCTGTCACCGCTGATCGAGGCCATGCTCTGGCCGGTCGCGAGCCTGTTGTTGCTTGCACCGCAACGCCGCACCCCCGAGCCCGATGCCAATCGCCCCTTGTGACGCATTCGGCTTGTCGCGCTGCCGATGCGCGATTAGGCTCGTGGCCTCATGACCGAGATCCGAAACGTTGCCGCCGACCTCGCGCGCTTCAAGCGCCGCGTGATCGTGATCGGGCTGGTGGTGATCGTGGCCTTCGGCCTGCTGTGTTCGCGGCTGTTCTTTCTGCAGGTGGTCCGGCACGAAGACCTGGCCGAGCAGGCCGAAAGCAACCGCACGGCGATCGTCCCCGTCACGCCGAACCGTGGGCTCATCCTCGACCGCAACGGCATCGTGCTGGCGTCGAACTATTCGGCCTACACGCTCGAGATCACCCCGTCGAAGGTGGCCAACCTCGAACAGACGCTGGACGAGCTGAGCCAGATCGTCGAGATCTCGCACCGCGACCGGCGCCGCTTCAAGCGGCTGCGCGAAGACTCGCGCAGTTTCGATTCCACCCCGATCCGCACGCGCCTGAGCGACGAGGAGGTGGCGCGATTCGCCGCGCAACGCTTTCGGTTCCCTGGCGTCGAGATCAAGGCGCGACTCTTTCGCAACTACCCGTACGGCGAGATGGCGAGCCACGTGCTGGGCTACATCGGCCGCATCAACCAGCGCGAGAAGACCGCGATGGAAGACTGGGACGAAGAAGACCAGTCGAACTACAAGGGCACCGACTACATCGGCAAGCTCGGCATCGAACAGAGCTACGAGAAGACGCTGCATGGGCAGACCGGCGTGGAAGAAATGGAAACCTCCGCCGGCGGACGGGCGGTGCGCAGGCTGGCGGCTCACCCGGCAACTCCAGGTGACAACGTCATGCTCTCGATCGACGTCAAGCTGCAGAAGCTGGTGGAAGACATGTACGGCGAGCGCCGCGGCGCCCTGGTGGCGCTCGACCCCAAGACGGGTGAGATCCTGGCACTGGTCAGCAAGCCCAACTTCGATCCCAATCTGTTCGTCGAAGGCATCGATTCCGAAAGCTGGAAGGAGTTGAGCGAGTCGATCGACAAGCCGCTCTTGAACCGCGCCCTGCGGGGCACGTACCCGCCCGGCTCGACCTACAAGCCCTTCATGGCGCTGGCGGCCCTCCAGACCGGCAAGCGCGGGCCCAACGTGGTGGTCAACGACCCGGGCTACTTCAACTTCGGCGGCCACCGATTCGGCAGCCCCGAAGGCAATATCGGCGGCGTCGACATGCGGCGGTCGATCCAGCTGTCGAGCAACATCTACTACTACTCGCTCGCCAACGAAATGGGCGTGAATCTGATCCACGACTTCATGAAGCCGCTGACCTTCGGCCAGGTCACGGGCATCGACCTGGGCGGCGAGGTTCGCGGCGTGCTGCCCAGCACCGAGTGGAAGCGCAATGCGTACCGCCGTCCCGAGCAGCAGAAGTGGTACGCCGGCGAAACCATTTCGCTGGGCATCGGGCAGGGCTACAACAGCTTCACCATGCTGCAGCTCGCGCAGGCCACCGCGATCGTCGCGGACGGCGGCATCAAGCACCGTCCGCACATCGGCCTGGCCACGCGCGACACCGTGACCCGGCAGGTGACACCCATCGAGCAGCCCCCCGCAGAGAACCTGGGCTTCTCGGCCGCGAACGTGGCCGTGGTGCGCGAAGGCCTGACGGCGGTGGTCACGGGCGGCACGGCCCGGGGCGTGTTCGCCGGGGCGGGCTACACGGCGGCGGGCAAGACCGGCACGGCACAGGCGGTGTCGCTCGCGCAGAACACCAAGTACAACGCCCGCGCCCTCGAAGAGCACAAGCGCGACCATGCCTTGTTCATCGCCTTCGCGCCGGTCAACGACCCCAAGATCGCACTCGCGCTCGTCGTCGAGAACGCGGGCTGGGGCGCGGGCGCCGCCGCACCGATCGCTCGGCGCGTGTTCGACTACTGGCTGCTGAACCAGTACCCGAGCGAGGCGGACATGGCAGCAGTCAGGATCGGGAAGGCGACCGCCCCGATCGGCAAGCCGCGCGTCGCGAGCGAGATGCCCTGGCCGCCGGAATCGGCGGTTGTCGTGCCACCTGCGCCTTGATTCGAGAAGTTGGGGGCAAAAAAAAGCGCCGACCAGCGGCGCTTGAGGGGTGAAACCGGCATCTCGTTGCGGATACCTTGAATCAACTGCTTTTGTTCTTGACGTGCGAAATTTGTCTCCTCGGCCCCCGCGCTACGGGCGAGCCCGATTGCGAGTGCATGGACTCTAGGGCCTGCACCTAGTCAGTGCATCCGGGATTACCCCGCCAGATGGCAACGATGCGGTGCGTTGTTCGCAACCCCCGGCGGCCCTGGCGCTAGTGGTTACTCCCGCGCGCGGATCCAGCCAGCTGCCTTCTCGGCCATCATGAGTGTCGGGCTGTTGGTGTTGCCGCTGGTGATCGTGGGCATCGCGCCGGCGTCGACCACGCGCAGTCCGGCCACGCCGCGAACGCGCAGGTGGGCATCGAGCACCGCCATGGGGTCGTTGTCGTGCCCCATCTTCGTGGTGCCCACCGGATGGAAGATGGTGGTCGCGATGTCGCCGGCCAGGCGCGCCAGCTCTTCGTCGCTCTGGTATTGCACGCCGGGCTTCCATTCTTCGGGCCGGTACCTTTCGAGCGCCGGCTGAGCGGCGATGCGGCGCGTGACGCGCAGCGAATCCGCCGCGACCTTGCGGTCTTCGTCGGTGCTGAGGTAGTTGGGTGCGATGGCGGGCGCGTCTTCGAAGCGAGGGCTTCGGATGCGCACGCTGCCCCGGCTGGTCGGGTTGAGGTTGCACACGCTGGCCGTGAAGGCGGGGAAGCTGTGCAGGGGGTCGCCGAAGGCTTCGAGCGACAGCGGCTGGACGTGGTATTGGAGATTTGGCCACTCGCGCTCGGGCGAACTCCGGGTGAAGGCGCCCAGCTGCGAGGGAGCCATGCTCATGGGGCCGGTGCGCCGAAGCAGGTATTCCATGCCGATGCGGGCCTTGCCGACCAGGGTCGATGCGAGCACGTTGAGCGTCGGTGCGTCCTGGATCTTGTAGACGGCGCGGATCTGCAAATGGTCTTGCAGGTTGGCACCGACGCCGGGCGCATCGAGCAGCACGTCGATGCCGTGCTCGCGCAGCAGGTCGGCCGGGCCGATGCCGGAAAGCTGCAGGATCTGCGGCGAGCCGATGCTGCCGGCACAGAGAATGACTTCCTGTGTGGCCCGGGCGGTGACCATCTCGTGGCCGTCCCACACCTGGGCGCCGGTGCACCGCCTGCGGCCGTCGGGCATCGACTCGGTGATGAGCCGCGTGACCTGCGCCCCCGTCCACAACTCGAAATTGGGGCGGCCGTAGCAGGTGGGCCGCAGAAAGGCCTTGGCGGTGTTCCAGCGCCATCCGTTCTTTTGGTTGACCTGGAAGTAGCCCACGCCTTCGTTGCTGCCGCGATTGAAATCCGCCGAGGCCGGAATGCCCGCCTGCTGCGCCGCCAGCGCGAAGGCATCGAGGATGTCCCAGCGCAGCCTTTGCTTTTCGACGCGCCATTCGCCGCCGGCGCCGTGCATCTCGTCGGCACCGAGGTAGTGGTCTTCGTGTTTCTTGAAGGCGGGGAGCACCTCGCTCCAGCGCCAGGCGTCGTCGCCGGTGAGCTCGGCCCACTGGTCGTAGTCCCGAGACTGTCCGCGCATGTAGATCATGCCGTTGATCGACGACGAGCCGCCCAGGGTCTTGCCGCGCGGATAGCGCAGTGCCCGGCCGTTGAGGCCCGCGTCGGGCTCGGTCTGGTAGAGCCAGTCGGTGCGCGGGTTGCCGATGCAATAGAGATAGCCGACCGGGATGTGGATCCAGTGGTAGTCGTCCCGGCGCCCGGCCTCGATGAGCAGCACCCGCACCGGCGTGTCGGCGCTGAGCCGGTTGGCCACCAGGGCGCCGGCCGTGCCTCCGCCGATGACGATGTAGTCGAAGGTCGTGTCGCTCATTGTGCTTCTCGCTTGTCTCGCGCTGCGTGTCTCGCGCTGCGTGTCTCCTGGCCGCTGCCAGTCTACGCGGAACGATGGTGCGGAAGACAGGGTGGCGGGCCCCCGGCGGCCGCGCAGCGGTCCTACGCTCGAGCGGGCCGGCGGGTGGTCGATCATTCGCACCCGGCCGGTTAGGATGGGCAGCCATCTGTCCGTGTCAGATCATGCCCATCCATGACCATTGCATCGCCGAACGCTGAAGCGCCAGGAGAACCGGCAACGGATCCGCGCGTCAGTGCGTGCGAGCGCGACGGCCGACGTTGGGCCCTCGCCGAAGGGCCATGGACTGCGATGTCGATGTCGACTCCGCGCGCCTGGCATGCGTTGGCAGCGAGCCTGCGCGGCGTGCCGGCGAGCGGGGATCTCGGCTGGGACCTGAGGCCGATCGAGAAGCTCGATCACATCGGCGCGCAGCTGCTCTGGAATCACTGGCAGCAGGCCTGGCCCAAAAACCTGGAGCTCGATCCGCAGCACAGGTCGGTGCTCGACCAGGTGGCTCGCTTCACCACCGCGGCGCCGCCCGAGCCGACCAAGACCCTGGCCGAACGCTTGAAGGATTTCACGCAGTACGGACCGCGCATCATGTTCGTCGCGCGCGATTTCCTCCGGCTGATCGGCCAACTCACGCTCGACATCGGCACCTTGCTGCGCGCGCCCCACCGCGGCCCTTGGCGGGATTTTTCCGGCCACCTCTATCAGTTCGGTGCGACCGCATTGCCCATCACGGCCCTGGTCGGGCTGCTGATCGGCGTCGTGCTCGCCTACCTCACGTCGCAGCAGTTGCGGCAGTACGGCGGCGAGACCTTCATCGTCAACATCCTGGGCCTGTCGCTGATCCGCGAACTCGGGCCGGTGCTGGGGGCCGTGCTGATCGCCGGGCGCTCGGGCTCCGCGATCACCGCGCAGATCGGCGTGATGCGCGTCACCGAAGAACTCGACGCGATGCGCGTGATGGGCATCCCGCACGGCTTCCGGCTGGTGATGCCGCGCGTGCTGGCGCTGGCGATCGCCATGCCGCTCATCAGCATGTGGACGTCGATGTCGGCGCTCTTCGGCGGCATGATCGCGGCCGATCTGGCACTTGACATCTCGCCGGCCTATTTCATGTCGGCTCTGCCGCGCGCCGTGCCGATGACCAATCTGTGGCTGGCGATGGCCAAGTCGGCGGTGTTCGGCATTCTGATCGCGCTCATCGGCTGCTACTTCGGAATGAAGGTCAAGCCCAACACCGAAAGCCTCGGTCGCGGCACCACCTCGTCGGTCGTGAGTTCGATCACGGTGGTCATCCTGGTCGACGCGATGTTCGCGGTGCTGTTCAGAGGCGTGGGGTTCCGGGCATGAGCGACGGCGAATCGATCGACCCCATCCAACCCGCCGAGCCGACAGACGTGGTCCGGATCCAGAAGCTCTGGACCGTGTTCGAAACGCCGGAGGGCGATCAGGTGGTGCACCGCGATCTCGACCTGACGATTCGCCAAGGCGAGCTGTTGTCGCTGGTGGGCGGATCGGGCACCGGCAAGACGGTGCTGCTGCGCCAGATCCTCGGGCTCGAGCATCCGGCCAAGGGCGAGATCAGCGTGCTTGGGCGGCCGCCGGGCCAACTGGGCGCGATGGGCGCGGCGAACGTGGGCATGCTGTTCCAGCACGGCGCGCTCTTCTCCGCGTTCAGCGTGCTGGAGAACATCGCCTTTCCGCTGCGCGAACTCAAGCTGATGCCCGATGACCTGATTCGCGATGCCGCGCTGGTCAAGCTGCAGATGGTGGGCCTCGAAGCGCACCATGCCACGCGGCGGCCGGCCGACTTGTCGGGCGGGATGATCAAGCGCGTGGCGCTCGCCAGGGCGCTGATCATGGACCCTCCGCTGCTGCTGCTGGACGAGCCCACCGCAGGGCTCGACCCAGAGGGCGCCGACGAATTCTGCGACCTGCTCGGGGGGCTGCATCGCGAGCTCGGGCTCACGGTCGTCATGGTCACGCACGACCTCGACACGTTGTTCGATCTGAGCACGCGCATCGCCGTGCTGGCCGATCAGCGCGTGATCGTCGCCGGGACGGCGCGCGAGGTGATCGCCTACCCGCACCCCTTCATTCAAAACTACTTTCTCGGCGGACGCGGCCAGCGTGCCATGGAAGCGCTGCACGTTCCTCGCGCGCGCGACACCGCCTCATCGAAACAAGGGTAACGCCATGGAAAACAAAGCACATGCCATTGCCGCCGGCGCCTTCGTGCTCGGACTGATCGGCTTGCTGGTCGCGCTGGTGGTCTGGCTCACGCACGACAACACCGTCCGCAACACGTACGAGCTTTCAACCCGCGACGCGGTGAGCGGGCTGCAGCCGCAGGCGACGGTGCGCTACCGAGGCATCTCGGTCGGCCGCGTCACGTCGATCGACTTCGACCCAAAAGTCAAGGGCAACGTGCGGGTGCGCATTTCGGTCGACGAGCGGGTCCCGCTCACCACCTCGACCTTCGCCACGCTGAGCTACCAGGGCGTGACCGGGCTGGCCTTCATCGCGCTGGACGACAAGGGCGAATCGCAGGTGTCGCTCAAACCCGATGAAAACAACCCACCGCGCATTCCGCTGCGGCCGTCGCTCCTGGCGCAACTGCAGGATCGGGGCGAGGTCATCATCGACCGCGTGGACGACGTGACGCGCCGCGCCAGCGTGCTGCTGGGGGACGACAACCAGAAGCGCATCGCCGACGCGCTGGAGAACATCGCGCAGGCGGCGGCCAGTGCCAATCACCTCACGAAGTCGCTCGAAGCCACGGTCAACACGGGGCTCAACCCGACGCTTGCCGCCCTGCCTCCGCTGGTGGACCGCACCAAGGACACCATGGCCTCGCTCAAGAAGGCCGCAAGCGATGTCTCGCGCGCAGCGAGCAACTTCAACACCACCGTCGCGAAACTCAATGCCAAGGACGGCGCGATCGATCGCCTGGGCGACGGCACCAAGGCGCTGTCGCAGGCGGTCGAGACCTTCAGCACGGCCACACTGCCGCGCGTGAATCAGGTCGCCGACGACACGTCGCGCGCGCTGCGCCGCGTGGGCCGCGCGGCCGACGGTTTGACCGATAACCCTCAGTCGTTGCTGTTCGGCTCCGGCGGCGTCAACGCAGGTCCGGGCGAGCCCGGCTTTTCGCCGCCCGCGGCGGCAGCGGCCCGTCCCTGAACTCCCTCGAAACCCCTGAAAGCACGCATGAACTCCCCACGCAAAGCCGCACTGGCTCGTGCAGCCATGCTGGCCGTGGCGCTGGTCGCCGGCTGCGGCGCGCTGCCGGACAAGCCGACCCGCGCCACGCTGTACGACTTCGGGCCGGGTCCCAAGATCAGTTCGCCTTCAGCGACGAATGCGTCGCGCCTGCCGCCGATCGCTTTCGCCGAGATCGACGCGAGCCCACGCCTGGAAGGCACTCAGCTGCTGTATCGGCTCGGCTATGCCAATGCCAACGAACTGCGGCCTTACGGGCAGGCGCGCTGGAGTCTCGCGCCGGCGCAACTGCTGCACCAACGCCTGCGCGATGCCCTGGCCGCAGAGCGCACCGTGCTCGACCTGACCGAAGGCGCGACCATCGCGCGCACCGAAGGTCGCGCGCCCGACAAGCTCAAGGTGTCGCTCGAGGAGTTCACGCACTACTTCGAGTCGCCGGCTCGAAGCGTCGGACTGGTGCGCCTGCGTGCCACCCTCATCCGCAGGGAAGCCGGCGGCGACCGGGTGCTCGCGCAACGCGTGTTCGCGGCCGAGCGGCCCGCGCCGACGGCCGATGCACCGGGCGGCGTGACGGGGCTGGCAGCGGCCAGCGATGCGGTGGTGGCCGACGTGGTCGCGTGGGTGGACGCGCAGCGCTAGTGGACTATCGGGCGAGGATGGGAAAGAGCTTGCCCAGACCGTCCGCCATGACCTCGACGGCCAGCGCGGCAAGGATCAGTCCCATCAACCGGGTCATGACGTTGATGCCGGTCTTGCCCAGCACGCGGGCGATCGGTTGCGCGAGCGAGAAGGCGATGCCTGTCGCCAGGCCGATCACCACGCCGTAGCCGACCAGGAGCGCGAGCTCCCAGATGCGCTGCGCCTTTTCGGCATAGATGACCACGGTCGACATCGTGGCCGGTCTGGTGAGGAGCGGGATGGTCAGCGGAACCACGGCGATCGATGCGCCCAAGGACGCCTTCACCTCGGTGGCGCGGATTTCTTCCTGGCTGGTCTTGGACTCGGCGGGCTGCGCGTTGAGCATGTTGAGCGCGCTCATCAGCAGCAACATGCCGCCGCCGACCTGGAAGCTCGCGATCGAGATGCCGAAGAACGACAGCAGCTGCAATCCGACCAGCGCGCACACGGCGATGACGATGAATGCGCTCAGGGCCGACACCCAAGCGGTGCGCTTGCGCTGCCGCTCGCTGTAGCCCTGCGTGTAGTGGATAAAGAAGGGAACTATCGCCAGCGGGTTCACGATGGCGAGCAGGGTGATCAAGGGCTTGATCAGATCCATCGCGGGCGTGGCCATCAGCGTCCGCCTGTGACTTCCAGGAAGGTTCCGGTGACGTAGCTCGCCTCCGGGGAGAGCAGCCAGAGGATCGCGGTGGCCACTTCGGCGGCGCTTCCGGTGCGCTTCATCGGTACCGAGGGCGCAAGCTGTGCGGCGCGATCCGGCAGGCCGCCGGAGGCGTGGATGTCGGTGTCGATGAGGCCCGGCCTCACGGCGTTCACGCGGATGCCCTCTTCGGCGACTTCCTTGGCGAGCCCGATGGTGAAGCTGTCGATGGCGCCCTTGCTCGCCGCATAGTCGACGTACTGTCCCGGCGATCCGAGCCGCGCCGCCGCGCTCGACAGATTGACGATGGCACCTCCCGCGCCGCCATACCGCGTGCTCATGCGGCGCACGGCTTCGCGGGCGCACACGAAGCTGCCGACGATGTTGATCCTGAACATGCGCTCGAGCCGCTCGACGCTCATTTCGTCGACGCGCGCCTTCATGTCGACCACGCCGGCGTTGTTGACCAGCGCGGTGAGAGGGCCGAACCGTGCGTCGATCTTCTGGAACATCGAGAGCACCTGCGCTTCGTCGCCCACGTCGGCCTGCACGCTCATGGCGCTGCCGCCCATCGCGCGGATCTCGCGCACCACCTCGTCGGCTGCGAGCGAATTGCTGGTGTAGTTCACGGCGACGGCGAAGCCGCGTTCGGCAGCGAGCAACGCGGCCGCCCGGCCGATGCCGCGGCTCGCACCGGTAATCAAAAGCACCTGGTCCAAGTCCTGCCTCCTGCACGCTTCCTGCACGAATGCCGCGCCTCAGTTAAAAACGTGTGGCTGGATTAGATCACCCGGGAGACAACCGTGAGCCATGTCGTCGACTACTACTTCTCGCCCCAGAGTCCGTGGACTTATCTGGGCCACGCTCGCTTCGCCGCGATGGCGAAAGCCGCCGGCGCGACCGTCCATGTGCGGCCGGTCGACTTCGGCGCGGTGTTTCCGGTGTCCGGCGGCCTGCCGCTCGGCAAGCGCGCGCCGCAGCGGCAGGCGTACCGTCTGCTCGAATTGGCGCGTTTCTCGCAGCATCTCGGACTGCCGATCAACCCCAAGCCGAAATTCTTTCCCGTCTCCAACGAAGACGCCGCCAAGCTGATCATCGCGGTCGACATCGCGGACGGCACCGATGCCGCGATGAAACTTTGCGGTATGGTGTTCGCCGGCGTGTGGGCGCACGAAAAGAACATCGCTGACCCGAAGGTGCTTGGAGTCCTCGTCGACGAGTGCGGCCTGCCGGCCAAGCGGATCGAACAGTCGCACAGCCAGGCCGTGCAGGAGCGCTACGAGAGTTTCACGCAGCTTGCGATCGACGCCGAAGTGTTCGGCGCGCCGAGCTACGTGGTCGATGGCGAGATCTTCTGGGGACAGGATCGGCTTGATTTCGTCGAACGCGCGCTGCAACGACCATCCACCAATTCAGGAGCATGACCATGGGCCAATTCGTCGATCTGACCGCCAAGGACGGCACCACTATCCCTGCCTACGTGGCCGAACCGACAGGCAAACCGAAAGGCGCGATCGTTGTCGTGCCCGAGATCTTCGGCGTGAACTCGCACATCCGCTCGGTCGCCGACGGATTCGCGGCGGACGGCTATCTCGCGGTGTCGCCATCGACCTTTCATCGCGCCAAGCCCAATGTCGAACTGGGTTACTCGGACGACGACATGAAGGCCGGCTTCGCCCTCAAGACGGCGGTCGAAGCCTTGCCTGCGCCGGGCGTGATGCAGGACATCCAGGCGGCGGTCGCGTATGCGGCCAAGGCCGGCAAGGTCGCCATCGTCGGCTACTGCTGGGGCGGGCTTTTGACCTGGCGCGCCGCGAGCGACGTGTCGGGCCTGGCCGCGGCCATTCCGTACTACGGAGGCGGCATGACCACGCCGGAAGAAAGCGCGCGCAGCCCCAAGGTGCCCGTGCTGGCGCACTTCGGCAACAACGACCACTGGATTCCGATGGACTCGATCGAGAGCTTCAAGAAGGCGCATCCGGAGGTCGAAGTGCATGTCTACGAATCCGGGCACGGCTTCAATTGCGATCAGCGGGGTTCGTACAACGCCGACGCAGCCAAGCTGGCGCGCGAACGAACCATGGCCTTTCTGGCCAAGCACGTCGGCTGACCCGATCCGCGCCGCTGACCGACGGCCGCTTCATTCGGCCGGGGCAGCTGCCTTGCGGGCCGAGCGAGGCTTCGCTCGAGGTCCTGCCTTGCCGACGGCAGCGGGTGCGGGCGAGGTGTCGAACCGCTGCGCTAGAAAGTCGAGCATCGCGCGCAATGCCGCGCTGTTGTGGCGGCGCTGCGTGTAGGCCGCGTAGAGCCACAGGTCGCGCGGCATGTATTCCTTGAGGACCGGCACCAACGCACCGCGCTCGATGTGCTGCTGCGCCATCATGGCCGGGACGCACACGGCGCCCAGGCCCTTGAGCGCGGCACCGATCAGCGGCGACGCGTCGTTGGCGTCCATGCGGCTGTGCACCGGCACGCTGTAGGGTTCGCCGTCGACTTCGAAAGGCAGATGCGGCGCGCCATTGCCGTGTGAATAGGTGAGCACGTCGTGCCGCCGCATGTCGTCGGGCTTCGTGGGCAGACCGCGTCGGGACCAGTAGCCGGGCGTCGCGCACAGGGCCAGCTCCATCAGATGCAGGCGCCGCACGATGAGGTTCTCGTCGCGGATGCGGCCGAGCCGGATCGCGACGTCGACACCTTCTTCCACCAGGTCGATAACCCGGTTGCTCAGATGAATGCTCACATGCACTTCCGGGTAGGCCGAGATGAATTCGCCGAGGATGCCCGACAACTTGCTCTGCGCGAGCCCGTGCGGCGCAGACACCCGCAGCCTGCCGCGCGGTTTGCTCGCGTGAGCGCGCAGCTCGCTCTGGGTGAGTTCGATCATCTCCATCAGCGGCTTGCTGCGCTCGAGCAGCAGTTGCCCTGCGTCGGTGAGGCTGACGGACCGGGTCGAACGGTTGAGCAGCCGCACGCTGAAGCGCTCTTCGAGCTGCGCGACGTATTTGCTGGCAGTGGCCTTGGAAATTCCAAGCACCGTGGCGGCACGAGAGAAGCTGCCGCGCTCGGCGACTTCGCGAAAGGCTTTCAGCAGGTCGAGACCATCCATGGAGAGCGCGCTGTTCTTCGAGTTCGTGGGAGGTGAATTCTTCCTCAGATTCGAGATTAGGAGCGGGGCCGATCACGGTTTCGACACCGGGCTGTCATTGTTTCGGGCAAGGAAACGCGGTGTCTCCTTTGGGCCCGTTTCCGAGCACGGCATTCGCCGGAAACTTCGATGCGCAGGCCAGCAGTTCCGCGCGCCTGATGAAGCCAATCTGGTGAATCGCAAAGGATCTGAAATGAAAACGTCTTCCCATATCGCCGCGACCGTTCTGGCTGCGCTGGCCACCCTGACCCTGGGCCCGGTCCACGCCGAAACCTACGATGGCGTGCACCCTTCCGTGTCGGCGGTGAGCCGCAGCGACATGCAGGCCGAGGCCATTCGAGCGGCATCGGCACCCAACCAGAACGTGACGCGCGGCTCACGCGGTGCCGATCCGTTCAAGTCGGTGGCTGATCCGGCCGCCATGCGCGCGCAGGCGATCGCCACTGCCAACGCGCCCGACCAGAACGTGAGTGGCGGGTCTCGGGTCAACAGCCGCGTGATCTCGACCATGGAGAACCGCGCGCAGGTGCGTGTGCAGGCTCAGCAGAGCCCGAGTTCGCCAAAATAATCCGGCTGCTTCGACGAGGACCGGTCAGCTTGTCTGCCGGTCCTTTTTCATTGCGCTAACGCGAGCGCGCCAGGTAGCGCTTGCGCCAGAAAAAGAGCACGAGCACCAAGGCAGTCACGCCCATCGACCCCATCGCGATCCAGAACCCGTCGGCCTTGTGGACCAAGGGAATGAACTCGAAGTTCATGCCGAAGATGCCCGCAATGAGGTTGAGCGGCAGGAACACGGCGGTGAGCACGGTCAGCACGCGCATGATGTCGTTGGTGCGATGGCTCTGGACGCTGAAGTGCATCTGGACCGCGGTTTCGGCGTTCTGTTCGAGCCGCTGGACATGGCGCACGACGCGCTCGATGTGTTCCAGCACGTCGCGGCTTCGCACCATGGTGAGTTCGCGATCGCGCAGCTCGACCGGATCAGAGGGCGTAGGCAGGGTTTCGTAGGCGTCGATCCAGTCCTGGACCGCGCCCTGCTGGTCTTCGCAGATCTCGCCCAGGTGGCGCATCGATTGGCGCGCTTCCATCAGCGAGTTCCAGTTCCGGAATCGGCTCTTGGGGTCCAGCAGATCGGCTTGCCAATGGTCGAGTTGCCGGGTGAGGTCGCGGCGCAGCTCCAGGTATCCGTCCACGATCTGGCTCACGAGGCGCAACATGAGTTCGGCGGGGCTCGATGGCGCGCGCGGCGCACCGGAGCGGGAGTCGGACGACGCGGCGCCGTGGCCGTTGCGGTCGTCGCCCGGGGACGCGGCCAGGAGCTTCTTGGCGAACATGTCGCGCATGGAGATGTCTTCAGGGTGCACCGAGAGCAACATCCGATCGAAGACCGCAAACCCGACCGGCCGGGTGTCGACGCTTCGCAGCACGGCCGGTGCGCTGTCCGCCGCCGCATGGGGGCCGCTCTCCGGGGCCATGACCAGGCCTCCCGTCGCGGCCAGGCGCCGGAACACCAGCACGTCGTATTGCGAGGTGTAGTCGTAGCGCGAGGGAAGGTGGTCGTTGAGCAGATCGCTCACGTGCAGGTCGACCAACTGCACATCGCAGCGGGCCTGCAGAAGCCGCTGGATGGCGGGAAGGTGCGCGCGCAGTTCGTCGCGAGTGAGCGAAAGCCAGAGAAAGCTGCGGTCGTCTCGCGAGAAGTCGATCGTCGTCAGCGTGGCGGGCACCTCGGAGACGTGCGAGCGTTCGATTCTGAATAAGCGCATGCGGGTGGTGGTTGGAGTCTCGCCGCTCGGGACCCTGCGGCGGGCAGTATCCTCAGCGATTTTTAAGAAGCCGCGCTGCGTCCAGAGCGAAATAGGTGAGGATGCCATCGGCGCCGGCGCGCTTGAAACCCAGCAGGCTCTCCATGATCACCGCATCGTGGTCCAGCCAGCCGTTCTGCGCAGCCGCCTTGAGCATGGCGTATTCACCGCTGACCTGATAAACGAACGTCGGCACGCCGAACTCGTCCTTGACGCGCCGGACGATGTCCAGGTAGGGCATGCCGGGCTTGACCATCACCATGTCCGCGCCTTCGGCGATGTCCATCGCCACTTCGCGCAGGGCTTCGCTCCCGTTGCCCGGGTCCATCTGGTAGACCTTCTTGTTGCTTGCGCCCAGATTCGTCGCCGAGCCGACGGCGTCGCGAAACGGCCCGTAGAAGGCGCTGGCGTACTTGGCGCTGTAGGCCATGATCCGCGTGTGCGTGTGGCCGGCGCCTTCGAGTGCGGTGCGGATCGCGCCGATGCGTCCGTCCATCATGTCGCTGGGTGCCACGATGTCCACGCCGGCCTGCGCTTGAACCACGGCCTGCTTGACGAGCACCTCGACCGTCGGATCGTTGACGATGTAGCCGGTGTCGTCCAAGAGGCCGTCCTGCCCATGACTGGTGTAGGGGTCGAGCGCCACGTCGGTCATGACGCCGAGGTCGGGAAACCGGGCCTTGAGCGCCGAGACGACGCGAGGGATCAGCCCGTCCGGATTGAAAGCTTCGTCTCCGCCCGGTGTCTTGAGGCTCGGGTCCACCACGGGAAACAGCGCCAGGGCAGGGATGCCCAGTTCGACACACTGCTCGGCGACCGAAAGGAGCAGGTCGAGGCTCAGCCGCTCGACGCCGGGCATCGAGGCGACGGCGTCGCGGCGACCTGAGCCGGCCTGGACGAACACCGGATAGATCAGATCGTGGACGGTGAGCGCGTGCTCACGCACGAGGTTGCGCGTGAATGCGTCGCGACGCAGCCTGCGGGGTCTTCCGGCAGGAAAGGGTGCGTGATTGGTCATGCCGAAAATTGTGCCCGATGCGCCTCGGTGCGGGTTCTGCTCATTGCTAGCCCTTTTGTATTATTTCCGGCACAAGAACGAAGCCAAAAGAACAACGAGCTTGATAGGTTCTGTCAGCTTTGTTAAATTCCTCGCCGGGCGGCTTGCCGCTCCCCGCTTTTCCTCCCTGAGCGGGTGCCTTGATGTGTGACAGCAAAAGGGCTTCCCAGCCCGGCGTTTTGACGCCGGGCTTTTTTTTGCCTCGTTCGTCCCGTTTCGCCGTTCCGGTGCGGAATTGGGGTCCAGTCTCGCTGTGTCCGACCACTACACTCGCGCCATGCTTTGGGTGAAGTCTTTTCACATCGTGTTCGTCGCGAGTTGGTTTGCGGGACTTTTCTATCTGCCGAGGATCTTCGTCAACCTCGCCATGGTGGACCCTTCGTCGGAAGCGGAGCGCGCGCGCCTGCTGCTCATGGCGCGCAAGCTGCTGCGCTTCACGACTTTGCTCGCGGTGCCGGCGATCGGATTCGGGCTGTGGCTGTGGCTCGGCTACGGCATCGGGCGCGGCCCGGGGAATGCATGGATGCATGCCAAGCTGGCTCTGGTCCTGGTGACAGTGGCCTACCACTGGGCTTGTGGTCGACTGCTCCAAAGATTGGCCTCGGGTGCCGACACCCACGGGCACCGCTGGTACCGATGGTTCAACGAGGCGCCGGTCTTGCTGCTGCTGGGCATCGTGATCCTCGTGGTGGTCAAACCCTTCTGAGCGTGAGCGACACGGAACACAAGACCGCTGCCTTGCCCCTGGCGCTGACCTACGCTGCGCTGATCGTCTATGCGAGTCTGTATCCCTTCGAAGGTTGGCGAGACCAGGGGCTTGCGCCGTGGGCCTACCTCGCCGCGCCCTGGCCCAAGTACTGGACCGGGTTCGATTTCGGAATCAACGTTGCGGGCTACATGCCGCTCGGCTTCATCACCGCCATTGCCGTCCTGCGGGGTCGCGGGAATGTCGGAGCGGTGCAAGCGGTGCTCCGAGCCACCTTGTTCGGAGTTGTCGTCTCTTTCGCCATGGAAACGCTGCAGAGCTACCTGCCCGCGCGCATTCCTTCCAACGTGGACTTCGGGCTGAACAGCGTCGGGGCATTGGCTGGCGCGGCGATCGCGGCGGTGTTCGAGCGCTTGGGTGCGGTGGCGCATTGGCAAAGGACACGGTCCTACTGGTTCGTCGACCACGCCCGCGGCGGTCTGGTGTTGCTGGCGCTCTGGCCGGTCGCATTGCTTTTCCCGGCGGCAGTCACTTTCGGGTTGGGGCAGGTCTTCGAACGCCTCGAAGCCGGAATCGCGGACTGGCTGGTCGACACGCCGTTCATCGACTGGATGCCGGTGCGGCAGTTCGAACTCGAGCCGCTGGTGCCGGCCGTCGAATTGCTTTGCGTCATGTTGGGCGCGCTGGTGCCATGCCTGCTCGGGTTTCTGGTCACACGATCGATCCCGCGACGGGCCATTCTCTTGCCTTTGACGCTGGTCGTCGGCGTCGCGGCGACGGCCCTTTCCGCCGCGTTGAGCTATGGGCCGGAGCATGCCTGGGCCTGGCTCAGCCTGCCGGTGCAGATCGGCATCGTCACAGCCTGGGTCGTCGGAACGTTGCTCCTGGCCGCACCGAGACGACTGTGCGCGGGCCTTCTGCTGATTGCATTGGTCGTCCATCTCAGTTTGCTGAATCAGGCCCCCGAAAGCGCCTACTTCGCGCAGACCCTGGCGACCTGGGAGCAGGGGCGCTTCATCCGGTTCCACGGCTTGGCGCAGTGGCTCGGATGGGTCTGGCCTTTCGCGACCCTTTCGTATGTGCTGTTCGTCCTTGCGCGCCGAGCGCCCGACACCCGTGGTCAATAGAATGGCCCGATGTCCATCCAGAACGAGCCCCCTGTCGAGGGCTACTACAAGCGTCACATCTTCTTCTGTCTGAACGAACGCAAGAACGGCGAAGATTGTTGTGCTAGGCACGACGCGCAGCAGGGCTTCGACCGCTGCAAATCGCGCATCAAGCAAGCGGGCCTGGCAGGACCGGGCGGAACCCGCGTCAACAAGGCCGGGTGTCTCGACCGGTGCGCCGGCGGTCCGGTTGCAGTGGTTTACCCGGAAGCGGTCTGGTACACCTTCGTCGATTCCGACGACATCGACGAAATCGTGGATTCCCACTTGCGGGACGGCAAAGTGGTCGAGAGGCTGCTGCTGCCGCCCGATGTCGGACGTTGAACGACCGCGCATGAATTCTCGTACGGAGAAGATCTATCTGAAGGGCGCCGCCGGCGTGATCGAAGCGCTGCGCGATCCAGCGGCGGCGGGGCCGCCCGCACTGGGCGTGGCCATCATTGCGCATCCGCACCCGCTTTATGGCGGCACCATGGACAACAAGGTGGTGCAGACGCTCGCGCGTGCTTTCGTGCAATGCGGGTGGAATGCGGTGCGATTCAACTTCCGTGGCGTCGGCGCGAGCGAAGGTGTTCACGACGAAGGGAAAGGCGAGTGCGACGACCTTCTGTCGGTGATCAATCAGACCGCCCCCGATGGGCCGCTTTGCATCGCAGGTTTCTCGTTCGGCGCCTTCGTGGCGAGCCGAGCGGCCGAGGAACTCTGGGCGACCCGAGAGATCCGCCAGTTCGTGCTCGTCGGCACGGCCGCCTCGCGATTCTCGATTGCCTCGTTGCCTGCCGACGTTCATGAACGCACACTGGTGGTTCATGGGGAACTGGACGACACTGTGTCTCTGGCATCGGTGTTCGACTGGGCCCGGCCGCAGTCACTTCCTGTCACAGTCGTCCCCGGGGGCGGCCATTTCTTTCACGGACAATTGCCGCTGCTCAAGAGCCTTGTCATTCGCCACCTCCGCGCGGGGTAGTTTTCCGTCTTCTTGCACGTTCCCATGATTCGAATCCCTGATGCGCTGCGCGCGCTTGTCATCGCCGTTGCCGCGAACTTTTGCATCGTTGCCTTTGCCCAGGTGCCGGCACCGCCCGAAGTTGCGGCGCGCAGCTTCATGCTGCTCGACGTCACTGCGGGTCAGATCCTTGCGCAGAAAGACATCGATTCGCCGGTCGAACCCGCGTCGCTGACCAAACTGATGTCGGCGTACCTGGTGTTCGATGCGCTCAAGACCAAGAAGCTCACGCTGCAGCAGACGCTCCCGGTCAGCGAGCGCGCCTGGAAGATGCCCGGATCGCGCATGTTCATCGACCCCAAGATGCAGGTGCCGGTCGAAGACCTGCTCAAGGGCCTGATCGTGCAATCGGGCAACGACGCGACCGTGGCGCTCGCCGAAGCCGTGGGCGGGACGGTCGAACACTTCGTCGAACTCATGAACGAGCAGGCCAAGGCCCTTGGCATGAAGAGCACGCAATACAAGAATCCGGAGGGACTGACCGAGCCCGGCCACACCACCACGGCGCGCGATTTGAGCATCATTGCGACACGCCTGATGCGAGATTTTCCGGAGTACATCCACTACTACGCGATCAAGAAATACCGCTATCCCGGCACTCCGTCGACGAACGACACGAACCGCAACACGTTGTTGTTTCGCGATCCGACGGTCGATGGGCTCAAGACCGGCCACACCGAAGCAGCAGGCTATTGCCTGATAGTGACGGCCAAGCGGGACTTCCCGAATCTGCCGGCGGGGCGGCGCCTCTTGTCCATCGTCCTGGGCGCATCGAGTTCGAACGCGCGGGCGAACGAGTCGCAAAAGCTCCTGAACTGGGGCTATACGGCTTACGAAGCGGTCCGGCTCTTCGACGCCAACCAGGCCGTGGCGACTCCGCCCATCTGGAAGGGCAAGGAAAACACCGTCAAGCTCGGGCGCCCGGAGCCTATCGTGGTGGCCGTGCCATCAGGGTCCTCCAGCAAGATCAAGACGGAAGTGGCGCGGCCCGATCCGCTCGTGGCGCCATTGACCAAGCTCCAGCCGGTCGGTTCGCTGAAGATCAGCCTGGCCGATCAGCCGATCACCGAAGTGCCCCTCGTCGCGTTGGACGGCGTGGAGCGCGCTGGAATTCTGGGTCGTGCCTGGGATGCCGTCCGCCTCTGGATCAAATAGCGGGAGAGGCCAACCGCCTGGATCCGACTCGCTCATGGGGCCGTGACTCGTCGAAGCGGGCGAATGCTATACTTGCAGGCTTTTCGGAAAAAACCGAAGGGTTTCACGTTTTTGTCATCTTCGGCCGCTCGAGTCACGTTCGAGATCCCTGGTCGAAGTGCTTTTGGACTTTTTAATACATGCCAACCATCAACCAACTGGTGCGTCAGGGTCGCGAGGTCGAGACGATCAACTCGAAGAGCCCTGCCATGCAGAACTCGCCTCAGCGGCGCGGCGTCTGCACCCGGGTCTACACCACGACCCCCAAGAAGCCCAACTCGGCGCTTCGCAAAGTTGCCAAGGTCCGTCTGACCAATGGCTTCGAAGTCATCTCCTACATCGGCGGCGAAGGCCACAACCTTCAGGAACACAGCGTCGTGCTGGTTCGTGGCGGCCGCGTCAAGGATCTTCCGGGCGTGCGCTACCACATCGTGCGCGGCTCGCTGGATCTGCAAGGCGTCAAGGATCGCAAGCAGTCGCGCTCCAAATACGGCGCAAAGCGTCCCAAGAAGGCTTGAGGCTCTCCTTCTTCGCTGAAGGAAGTTTTCAAGAGAACGGTGTTCGGCCAGCCTTGGCGGGCTTGTCGAGCGTAGTGACCCGATTTCGGGTCGAGTAAGTGAGAGTCCCGATTCGGTCGATTCTCGCGGTGCCCGCTCCGGGCGCCAACTGAAGCAAAGAGGTCAAGAAATGCCACGTCGTCGCGAAGTCCCTAAACGTGAAATCCTGCCGGACCCCAAGTACGGCAACATCGAGCTGTCCAAATTCATGAACGTGATCATGGAAGGCGGCAAAAAGGCGGTCGCCGAGCGCATCATTTATGGCGCGCTCGACCAGATCGAGAAGAAGAACCCGGGCAAGGATCCGGTCGAAGCCTTCACCATGGCCATCAACAACGTGAAGCCCATGGTCGAGGTGAAATCCCGGCGAGTCGGCGGTGCGAACTACCAGGTTCCCGTCGAAGTGCGTCCGGTTCGGCGTCTGGCGCTGTCGATGCGCTGGATCAAGGAAGCCGCTCGCAAGCGCGGCGAGAAGTCGATGGCGATGCGCCTCGCCAACGAACTGATGGAAGCGACCGAAGGCCGCGGTGGCGCGATGAAGAAGCGCGACGAAGTCCACCGCATGGCAGAAGCCAACAAGGCTTTCAGCCACTTCCGCTTCTAACGCACGGCCCCTAATCAAGTCCGGCTGGAAGCCCGATCCATCGATGTCGGTGGGCGGGCTTTCATCCGTTAATGGAGTAATTTCATGTCGTCCCGCAAGACCCCCATCGAGCGCTACCGCAACATCGGCATCTCGGCGCACATCGACGCCGGCAAGACCACCACGACCGAGCGCATCCTTTTCTATACCGGCGTCAATCACAAGATCGGCGAAGTGCACGATGGCGCTGCGACCATGGACTGGATGGAGCAAGAGCAGGAGCGTGGCATCACCATCACGTCTGCTGCCACGACTTGCTTCTGGAAGGGCATGGGCGCCAATTTCGACGAGCACCGGATCAACATCATCGACACCCCCGGCCACGTGGACTTCACCATCGAAGTCGAGCGCTCGATGCGTGTGCTCGACGGTGCGGTGATGGTTTATGACGCCGTCGGCGGCGTGCAGCCGCAGTCGGAAACCGTCTGGCGTCAGGCGAACAAGTACAAGGTGCCGCGTCTGGCCTTTGTCAACAAGATGGACCGCACCGGCGCCGACTTCCTGCGCGTGCGCCAGATGATGGTGGATCGCCTGAAGGCGAACCCCGTCGTCATCCAGATTCCGATCGGCGCCGAGGACCGGTTCCAGGGCATCGTGGACCTCGTCAAGATGAAGTCGATCATCTGGGACGATGACAAGGGCGTCACCTTCAAGTACGGCGAGATCCCTGCAGAACTGGCCGACGTGTGTGCCGAATACCATGAAAAGCTCGTGGAGGCTGCGGCCGAGTCGAGCGAAGAGCTCATGAACAAGTATCTCGAAGGCGAGACCCTGTCCGAGGCCGAAATCAAGGCGGGCATTCGCCAGCGCACGATCGCCGGCGAGATCCAGCCCATGCTCTGCGGCTCGGCCTTCAAGAACAAGGGCGTGCAGGCCATGCTCGACGCGGTCGTCGAGTACATGCCGTCTCCGCTGGACATTCCGCCTGTCGCAGGCATGGACGAGGACGAGCAGCCGGTCACGCGCAAGGCAGACGACTCCGAGAAGTTTTCTGCGCTGGCGTTCAAGTTGATGACCGATCCATTCGTCGGCCAGCTCACTTTCGTTCGCGTCTACTCGGGTGTGCTGAGCAAGGGCGACAGCGTCTACAACCCGGTGCGCGGCAAGAAGGAGCGCATTGGCCGTATCGTGCAGATGCACGCAAACAACCGCGAAGAAGTGAGTGAAATCCGCGCTGGCGACATCGCCGCCTGCGTCGGCTTGAAGGAAGTCACGACCGGCGAAACCCTGTGCGATCCGGGTGCGATCGTCACGCTCGAGCGCATGGTGTTCCCCGAAACCGTCATTTCGCAGGCCGTCGAGCCCAAGACCAAGGCCGACCAGGAAAAGATGGGTGTGGCCCTGCAGCGTCTCGCGCAGGAAGACCCGTCGTTCCGAGTCAAGACGGACGAAGAATCCGGCCAGACCATCATTGCCGGCATGGGCGAGCTTCACCTTGAAATCATCGTGGATCGCATGAAGCGCGAGTTCGGCGTGGAAGCCAACGTCGGCAAGCCTCAAGTTGCGTACCGTGAAACGATCCGCAAGACAGTCGAAGACGCCGAAGGCAAGTTCGTGCGGCAGTCGGGCGGCAAGGGGCAGTACGGCCACGTCGTGCTCAAGCTCGAACCGCAAGAAGCCGGCAAGGGCTTCGAGTTCGTCGACGCCATCAAGGGCGGTGTGGTCCCACGCGAATACATTCCCGCAGTGGAAAAAGGCATCGTCGAGGCGCTTGGCCAAGGCGTGTTGGCTGGCTATCCGGTGGTCGATGTCAAGGTGACGCTGCACTTCGGTTCGTACCACGACGTGGACTCGAACGAACTGGCTTTCAAGATGGCGGCGATCTTCGGCTTCAAGGAAGGCGCCCGCAAGGCGAGCCCGGTCATTCTCGAGCCGATGATGGCCGTCGAAGTCGAAACGCCTGAGGACTACGCCGGCAACGTCATGGGCGACCTGTCGTCGCGCCGCGGCATGGTTCAAGGCATGGACGACATGATCGGTGGCGGCAAGTCGATCAAGGCCGAAGTGCCCTTGTCGGAGATGTTCGGATACTCGACCACGCTGCGTTCGATGTCTCAGGGCCGAGCCACCTACACGATGGAATTCAAGCACTACGCCGAAGCGCCGCGCAACGTGGCTGAAGCCATCATGGCAGCGCGCGCCAAGTAATTCATTCGAAGCAGGCTCAGAACTCTCACCATTCGCTCGGGGCCTCTTCTTGAAGGGGCTTGCGCCGGCAACTGCCAGAGCAGTGGCCGCGCGCTGAGGGACCAAGAGTGCGGGCCAGTGACACCTTGTCTGCGACCGTGTGCCTCTCGTTGCCCCGTGGCGAGAGATTCAGCAACACGGTGCAGACGTTAAACCGCACACGGGAATGTTCTTTCAAGGATAGAAAATGGCAAAAGGAAAATTCGAGCGCAAGAAGCCGCACGTGAACGTGGGCACCATTGGTCACGTGGACCACGGCAAGACCACGCTGACGGCGGCCATCGCCACCGTTCTGGCGAGCAAGTTCGGCGGCGAAGCCAAAGGCTACGATCAGATCGATGCGGCCCCTGAAGAGAAGGCCCGCGGCATCACCATCAACACCGCCCACGTCGAGTACGAGACCGCCAACCGTCACTACGCGCACGTCGACTGCCCCGGCCACGCCGACTACGTCAAGAACATGATCACCGGTGCCGCCCAGATGGACGGCGCCATCCTCGTGTGCTCCGCTGCCGACGGCCCCATGCCCCAGACCCGTGAGCACATCCTGCTCGCGCGCCAGGTCGGCGTCGGCTACATCATCGTCTTCCTGAACAAGTGCGACATGGTCGACGACGCCGAGCTCCTCGAGCTCGTCGAGATGGAAGTGCGCGAACTCCTCGACAAGTACGAGTTCCCTGGCGACGACACCCCCATCATCCACGGCTCCGCCAAGCTCGCCCTCGAAGGCGACAAGGGCAAGCTCGGCGAAGAAGCCATCATGAAGCTGGCTGACGCGCTGGACACCTACATCCCCACGCCTGAGCGTGCCATCGACGGCACCTTCCTCATGCCTGTGGAAGACGTCTTCTCCATCTCCGGTCGCGGCACCGTCGTCACCGGTGCCGTCGAGCGCGGTGTCATCAAGGTCGGCGAGGAAATCGAGATCGTCGGCATCCGCCCCACCGTCAAGACCACCTGCACCGGCGTCGAGATGTTCCGCAAGCTGCTCGACCAGGGCCAGGCCGGCGACAACGTCGGTGTGCTCCTGCGCGGCACCAAGCGCGAAGAAGTCGAGCGCGGCCAGGTGCTGTGCAAGCCCGGCTCCATCAAGCCGCACACCCACTTCACCGCCGAGGTGTACGTGCTGAGCAAGGACGAAGGCGGACGCCACACGCCCTTCTTCAGCAACTACCGCCCGCAGTTCTACTTCCGCACGACGGATGTGACCGGTGCCATCGAGTTGCCCAAGGACAAGGAAATGGTCATGCCTGGGGACAACGTGTCGATCACGGTCAAGCTGATCAACCCGATCGCCATGGAAGAAGGCCTGCGCTTCGCCATCCGCGAAGGCGGCCGCACCGTGGGCTCGGGCGTGGTGGCGAAGATCATCGACTGAGTGCGCGCGCAAAGGAATCCATCATGGCTACCAAGCAAAAAATCCGCATTCGGCTGAAGGCGTTCGATTACAAGCTGATCGACCAGTCGGCAGCTGAAATCGTCGATACGGCAAAACGCACCGGTGCGATCGTCAAGGGCCCTGTGCCGTTGCCGACCCGCATGAAGCGCTTCGATATCCTCCGCTCGCCGCACGTCAACAAGACGAGCCGCGATCAGTTGGAAATCCGCACGCATCAGCGCCTCATGGACATCGTCGATCCGACCGACAAGACCGTGGATGCACTGATGAAGCTCGACCTCCCTGCGGGTGTCGACGTGGAAATCAAGCTGCAGTAGGCTTTTTTCATCGAACGCAGGGCCCGTTGGCGAAATGCCAACGGGCCCTGCGTCCTTTTGCGACCGGCCTGTGGCATCCTACGAGCCGGGTCAGTCATCGTGAGCACACCGGGCCGGAGCGTATAGGTATGAAGATGTCGTGGTTTGTTCGAGTGGTGGCGATTGCCGCCGTGACAGCCCTTGCGGGTTGCGGGGGAGGGGGCGGAGGTGGCGGCGGCGGCGGAGGGTTTTTCCCGGGCGTCGGCGGGGCGACCGCGCCAGCTGAAACGGCTGCAAGCGTGGCCCTCAATGGCACAGCGACCTACGAATCCATTCCCAATACCGCCGGCCCGCTCAACTATTCGGCGAGTTCGAACAAGCCTGTGCGCTTTGCAATCGTCGAAATTCTGGATGCGTCTTCCGCCGTCATTGCCACCACGACGACCGATTCGAACGGCGCCTACTCTGTCGCCGTCCCTTCCAACGCCGTGGTGACGGTGCGGGTCAAGGCGCAATCACAACAATCCGGTTCAGGTGCGAATTGGGACGTCAGCGTTCGCGACAACACGCAGTCCGGCGCGATCTACGCGATGGAATCGCCGTCGTTCTCGTCCGGGACGGCCGCCGTGACCCGGGATCTGCGTGCGCCCTCGGGTTGGGACGGCACCAGCTACGCATCACGTCGCGTGGCAGGCCCGTTCGTTCTCCTCGACACTGTGCTGGTCGCACAGGAGAAAGTGCTGTCCGTTGCGCCGGCCACAAGCTTTCCCGGATTGCGCGTCTTCTGGAGCGTGAACAACGTACCGGCGCAAGGAGACCCTGCCATCGGCCAGATCGGAACCACCTCGTTCATCGATTCTTCCAGCGGACGTTCCATCTACGTGCTCGGCAAGGAGAATGTCGATACCGACGAGTACGACGTCTCGGTCATCGCCCACGAGTGGGGCCACTACTACCAGGCAGCGTTCAGCCGGGATGACTCGCAGGGCGGCTCTCATTCACCGCTCGACCTCCTCGATCGCCGCGTTGCTTTCTCCGAGGGATGGGGAAATGCTTGGTCCGGCATCGCGCTCGGACGCAGCAACTACACCGATTCGGTCGGCGCATCTCAGGCTCAGGGAACCAACCTCATCCTGGCCAACGGGCCTTCTGCCAATCCAGGTTGGTATCGCGAAGCATCGATTCAGTCGATCTTCTGGAACCTGAACGGCCAGGTCGGCTTCAAGCCGATCCACGACACGATGACCTCGGCCGCGTTCAAGAATGGTGTGGCCGTTACGTCCATTCATCCGTTCACGGCAGCGTTCAACGCCGCGGCCCCAGGGAGCGCGTCCTCACTGGGAGCCTTGCTTTTGTCCCAATCGATCAGTGCGGCGGCGAGCGATCCCTTCGGCTTGTCCGAAACGCACAATGGCGGGGTGTCGCTGGCGCTGCCGATGTATTCGCCTGCGACCGTCGGTGGGAACACTTCGGCGTGCGTCACGAACGAAGCGGGGGTGCGTAACAAGCTTGGAAATTACGTGTACTTGAAGTTCACTGCGCCGACCGCGCGAAGCTATTCGATTGCTGCGAGTGGCGCCGTGGGGACCGATCCGGATTTCTTCGTCTATAGCGGGCGCCTCGTTGCGGTGGCCCAGGCAGTGGCGACCACGGAAACCGCAGCCGTCAGCCTGCCGGCGGGTGAAGCGGTCATCGCTGTCAAAGACTTCAATAACACGTCGACCTGTTTCACAGTGAGCATCCAATGAGAGTCGCACCTGCCCTGACCCGTTGTGGATACGCCTCGGCTGCAATGATGGCGGTCGCCGTGCTGCTCGCCGCACCGTTGCAGGCTTGTGCCGCTGAGGGTGGCGCGAACGGCAAGCCTCAGAAAATGACCCAATCCGTCATGAAAGCGAATGGCTCGGGAGTCTCCGTCGACTATCGCGTGGATGGGCCGCAAGCTGTTGGGCAGCCGGCGTCGATCGTCATCGAGTTCGATCAGATCACCGATCCCTCCGGGGCAAGTGTTCGCTTTACCGCTTCCGGTGGCGCTGTGATCAATGGAGCCGACACCGGGTCGCGAACCCTTGCTCCCGGGGTGAAAACTACCCTGACCATGTCGGTGGTGCCTCCTGCCGATGGCGTCGGCTATCTCAACGTCTTCACGACCCAGAACGGAACGACCAGCGCCGCGTCCATTGCCGTTGGAAAGCCGCCTGCCACGATGCCGTCGAGCGGGGATCTCAAGCAGACGCCCGGCGGCGATTCGGTCATCACCATGCCGGTGAAGTAAAGCCGCGACTTCCGAGGCCACGCCGCATTTGCGGTCCTCATCGCACACGGGCTATAATCGCTGGCTCTGCATTGCCGTCCGGTTCGGATGGCGGCGCAGAGCCTTATCAACCTTCTTTCGCACGTCAAACGCTGTCGCCAATTGAAGTGGCAGCGGCGGAAGAGGATCCATCATTGGAGAAAAAAATGAGTCTGAGCAGCTCCCTCGGGTTGCTGGGCCGCAAGGTGGGGATGATGCGTCTCTTCACCGACGACGGGGACGCAGTGCCCGTCACGGTTGTGGATGTGTCCAACAACCGTGTGACCCAGATCAAGACCCAAGAGACCGACGGCTACGTCGCTCTTCAGGTGACTTTCGGTTCGCGCAAGGCATCGCGCGTGACCAAACCCGAAGCCGGACACCTTGCCAAGGCAGGTGTCGAGGCCGGAGAAATCATCCAGGAATTTCGTGTCACTCCCGACGCGGCCGCCCAGCACAAGGCTGGCGGCGCCATCGCTGTGGGCAGCGTGTTCGCCGTCGGTCAGAAGGTGGACGTCCAGGGCACTTCGATCGGCAAGGGCTACGCCGGCACGATCAAGCGTCACAACATGAGTTCGCAGCGCGCATCGCACGGCAACAGTCGCTCGCACAACGTGCCCGGCTCGATCGGCATGGCGCAGGACCCAGGTCGCGTCTTCCCGGGCAAGCGCATGACGGGTCATTTGGGCGACGTGACCGTCACCACCCAAAACCTCGATGTCATCCGCATCGACGAATCGCGTCAGCTGCTCCTCATCAAGGGTGCCATTCCCGGGTCCAAGGGCGGTTTCGTCACTGTGCGCCCGGCCGTGAAGGCCAAGCCGCAAGCTGCAGAAGGAGCGAAGTAATGGAACTCGAACTCCTCAACGAACAAGGCCAGGCCTCGTCGAAGTTCGATGCGCCTGAAACGGTGTTCGGCCGCGACTACAACGAGGACCTCGTCCACCAGGTGGTCGTTGCCTTCCAGGCCAACGCGCGTCAGGGAACCCGGGCGCAGAAGGACCGCGAGCAGGTCAAGCACTCGACCAAGAAGCCTTTCAAGCAAAAGGGAACGGGCCGCGCCCGCGCCGGTATGACGTCTTCGCCGCTGTGGCGTGGAGGTGGCCGGGTGTTTCCGAACATGCCTGACGAGAACTTCGGGCAAAAGATCAACAAGAAGATGTACCGCGCCGGCATGGCCTCCATCTTTTCCCAGTTGGCACGCGAAGGGCGTCTGGCGATCGTGGATTCGATCACGGTCGATTCGCCCAAGACCAAGCCGTTGGCTGCACGATTCAAGGCCATGAACCTGGACTCCGTCCTCGTCATTGCCGAAGAAGTCGACGAAAACCTCTACCTCGCATCTCGCAATCTGCTCAACGTACTCGTCGTCGAGCCGCGCTATGCGGACCCGGTCTCCCTGGTTCACTACAAGAAGGTACTGATCACCAAGGGCGCGGTCGACAAGCTCAAGGAGATGTTCGCATGAGCCGCATGAATCCGAATCCTAAGCAGCGGCAGTACGACGAAGGTCGGCTGATGAATGTCCTGCTCGCACCGATCGTGTCCGAAAAGGCCACCTTGGTCGGCGAGAAGTCGAACGCGGTGACCTTTAAGGTGCTCCAGGATGCCACCAAGCCCGAGATCAAGGCTGCCGTCGAACTGATGTTCAAGGTCGAGGTCAAGGGCGTCTCCGTGCTCAACACCAAAGGCAAGTCCAAGCGTTTCGGTAAGTCGATGGGCCGTCGCGACAACGTTCGCAAAGCCTACGTGACGCTGAAAGCGGGCCAGGAGCTCAACCTCGTCGGGGAAGGCGCTTAAATCATGGCTGTCATCAAAATGAAACCCACTTCACCGGGCCAGCGCGGCGCGGTGAAGATCTCTCGAGATCACCTGTTCAAGGGCCCAGCCCATGCGCCTCTGCTGGAACCTCAGTTTCAGAAGGCAGGCCGCAACAACAACGG
>JAHJOG010000027.1 GCA_018820395.1 Gammaproteobacteria bacterium
GGGAGCGGAGCGATGCGGGCCGGCGTTCCCGGCGGCCAGGCGTTCACTCGACGGGCCTGCTCCCGATTTCGCCTTGGGCTTGCTGGACCCGACGCGCGCCCGTGAAACGGCGCTGCCAGTAGCTGATCGTCATGTCTTCCACGCGGACTTCGGCGCCAGGCTTCGGCGAATGGATGAACTTGCCCTCGCCCACATAGATGCCGACGTGACTGAAGGTGCGCCGCATCGTGTTGAAGAACACGAGATCGCCGGGCTTGAGGTCATCGCGGGCGATCTTTTGCGTGGCCGCGGCCTGCTCTTCGGCGCGGCGGGGGAGCAGATAGCCGACGGCCTGGTCGTACATGGCGCGAACGTAGCCGCTGCAATCGAAGCCGGACTCGGCTGTGTTGCCGCCGCGGCGATAGGGTACGCCGAGGAAACCGATCGCAGTCACCACCAAATCTGAGGTCCGGTCGACCACGGCAGAGGTGCGAGCGGCCATCGAGTGGCGAACATGATGCAGCTGGCTCATCAACCCCTTTTCTGCCGCCACCGTGTCGGCGGATTCGGAAGCTTCTGAAGGAGGGGCGGCGTGCGCGGCGAAGGCGATCAGCAGCGCCGCGGGTAAGAGAAAAAATCGCATGTCTGTAGGATATGGGTGACAAAGCAGCGTGTCAATTTGATGCAATTTCGAAGATTGCTATCTAACTGCTTGTCGGCATTTGGATTATTCCATATCTAGAACTTGTGCAATTGTAACAGTCCGATTATTTTCAATAAGCACTTTTGCGAGATGTAAAACCAAAGTTTTTGCCACATTGATTTGCAAAGTTGACGCAACAGGCATTTCCGTATGAATTGAAACTTTCAAAACGAATATGAAAGTTTTAGTAAGCGCCGCGGTTGCGCTAGGCGCACGGGCGCCTTCCGGCTCAATCGCCTGACCCGTCAGAGCGGGCAGTTCGGCAAGGGAAGCCGGGGCAAGATGTCTTGCCAGAGCCGGTCCCACGGCGGCCAGTCGTGCCCGCCCGCAGTGGTCGCCACGCGATCCGGTGGAAGCACTTTCGCCAGCAGGGCATGGCTGAAAGCGAATCGGTCGTCCACGCCGTAGCCCAGATAGAGCGGCGGCAGATCCGGCGAGCCGGCCTGCGTGCCGTAGCGCTTCAGCCATGTCCACAGCCTCAGGTCGAGCTGATCGGCCGCGAGCGGGCCGGGCGGCGCTTTCCACTCTTTGAGTCCGCCGGCATTGGAGATCTCGGTGCTCGTCAGGCGTTCGCCCAAGTACGGCGCCAGCGCCACGATGCCCGACACCTCGCCAGGATGCGTGGCCGAATAGCCCAGCGCGCCCAGCCCGCCGATCGAGATGCCCAGCATCCAGATGGAGGTGTAGCCCTGCGCACGGGCCGGCGCCATCACGTCGTCGTGCAGCCGCTCGAAGATGGTCTTGTTGTTGAAGTAGCCGATGTGAGCGTCGGCCAGCAACACGTCGACCGCCAGCCGCCGCTCCCGGACGGCAGCCGGAAAGCCCTCGCGCACGAACTCTTCGGGTCGGGAATAGGCGCCAGGCATCATGACGAGCAGCGTGCGCGCATTCGACGTGCAAGTGCTTTTCTCGAGCCGGGTGTCCATCGGCACCTTGGCCGGCCGCCACACGCTGCACGCGCTGAGCGTCAGGGCCATGCCGATGGCGGTCGACAGCGCGCGGAATGCGTGCAGGGACGCCGGAAATGCGACGCGTGGCATGAGCACAGAATCAGACTGGTTTCGTTCTTGGCGGGCGCAGCAGGCTGCGGGCGTGAAGCGCCTCGACGGCATGCCGGCAGTCTAATCAGGGTTACGCTCTGAGCTTTCGATCTTCCCGAAAGACATTGCCCCCATGCTGCTCGACGCCTCACAATCCCAACTCGTGCTGGTCGACTATCAGGCGCGGCTGATGCCCGCCATCCATGAATCGGCCCAGGTCGCCGGCAATGCGGTGCGGCTCGCCCGCTTCGCCGAGTGGGTCCAGGTGCCGATCTGGGGCACCGAGCAGAACCCGTCCAAGCTCGGTCCGAACCTGCCCGACATCCGAAGCGCGTGCAGGCGAACCTTGGCCAAGATGCATTTCAGCGCGGCGGAGGAGGGCCTGGTCGAGTGGTTGCGTGCGCCCGAGAAGGCACCGCAGGGCAATGCGCGCAGCCTGCCGCGCCATCTCAAGAAGCCGGCCGAGGCGGAAGAGCGCAACACGCTCGTCATCGCGGGCTGCGAGGCCCACGTCTGCCTCTTGCAGACCGCGCTCGATCTGCTGGACGACGAATTCGACGTGTGGGTCGTGACCGACGCCTGCGGATCGCGCACCGAGCGCAACCGCGATGCGGCTTTCGACCGGCTTGCGGCAGCGGGCGCGGAACTCGTCACCACCGAAATGGTCGGATTCGAATGGCTTCGGACATCGGAACACCCGCACTTCAAGGATCTGCAGGCTCTGATTCGCTGACCCAACGAATCGAGGCGTTCAGAGGAAGGGCGAGTCAGCCGACCCTGATGCGAGTGCGCACTTGAAGCGCCGCCGAACGGCGTCACAAGGATGACGTGGCACAATGCGATGGTACTCAGGCCCTTCCCAGCCACAGTCGCATCCGCCAATCGGTCAAGCCGTGTCGCGGAAGGTTTCTTAAACCAGCTAGTGCTTCCTGCAGGGAAGCGAAGGTCAGCGGAATATGAGCGATTCTCCATCGACGCGCCAGGCGTCCGCCTATCAGGCGTATCAAGGCAACACCTATCTCTTCGGCGGCAACGCGCCCTATGTCGAGGAGATGTACGAGAACTACCTCGCCAACCCCGGCAGCGTGACCGACAACTGGCGCTCGTATTTCGACGCGCTCCAGAACGTCCCGGCCACCGATGGCAGCAACACGCGCGACGTCCCGCACCTCCCGGTCATCAATGCCTTCGCCGAGCGGGCGAAGCAGGGCACCACCAAGGTGGTCCAGGCCAGCGGTGCCGACTCCGAACTCGGCCGCAAGCGCACGGCGGTGCAGCAGTTGATCGCCGCCTATCGCAACGTCGGGGCCCGCTGGGCCGACCTGGATCCGCTCAAGCGTGCCGAGCGCCCGTCCATTCCCGAACTCGAGCCGACCTTCTACGGCTTCGCCGACGCCGACCTCGAAACGGTGTTCAACACCAGCAACACGTTCTTCGGCAAGGAGACGATGTCGCTGCGCGACCTCCTGAACGCCCTGCACGAAACCTATTGCGGGACCATCGGGGCCGAGTACATGTACATGACCGACCAGGTGCAGAAGCGCTGGTGGCAACAGAAGCTCGAAAGCGCACGCACCAACCCCCAACTGAACGCCGACGAAAAGAAGCACGTCCTCGAGCGGCTGACGGCGGCCGAAGGTCTCGAGCGCTTTCTGCACACCAAGTACGTCGGGCAGAAGCGCTTTTCGCTCGAAGGCGGCGAAAGCTTCATCGTCTCGATGGACGAGGTCATCAACCAGGCCGGCATCGCCGGCGTGCAGGAAATCGTGATCGGCATGGCCCACCGCGGCCGCCTGAACGTGCTCGTGAACTCGCTCGGCAAGATGCCTGCCGACCTGTTCGCCGAGTTCGACCACACCGCTCCTGAAGACCTGCCGAGCGGCGACGTCAAATACCACCAGGGCTTCAGCTCGGACGTCACCACGCCCGGCGGGCCGGTGCATTTGAGCCTGGCGTTCAACCCGTCGCACCTGGAGATCGTGAACCCCGTGGTCGAAGGCTCCGTGCGCGCCCGCATGGACCGCCGCGGAGACCCGCTGGGCAAGCAGGTGCTGCCGGTCATCGTGCATGGCGATGCGGCGTTCGCCGGGCAGGGCGTGGTGATGGAAACGCTTGCGCTGGCGGAAACGCGTGGCTATTCGACGGGCGGCACGGTGCACATCGTCATCAACAATCAGATCGGCTTCACCACCAGCGATCCGCGCGACAGCCGCTCGACGCTCTATTGCACCGACATCGTGAAGATGATGGATGCGCCGGTGCTGCACGTGAACGGCGACGACCCCGAAGCCGTCGTGCTGGCCACGCAGTTGGCGCTTGAATTCCGCATGGAGTTCCAGAAGGACGTCGTGGTCGACATCATCTGTTTCCGGAAGCTGGGCCACAACGAGCAGGACACACCGTCGCTCACCCAGCCGCTGATGTACAAGAAGATCGCCGCCCACCCCGGCACGCGCAAGCTGTACGCCGACAAGCTGGCCGCCCAAGGCCTGGGCGACACGCTGGGTGACGACATGGTCAAGGCGCAGCGCGCCGCGTTCGATGCCGGCAAGAACACCTCCGATCCGGTGCTGACCAACTTCAAGAGCAAGTACGCGGTCGACTGGAGCCCCTACCTCAACAAGAAGTGGACCGACGCCGGCGACACCGCGATCCCCACCGCCGAATGGAAGCGTTTGGCAGAGCGCATCACCCGCGCGCCGGACAACTTCACGGTGCATCCGCTGGTCAAGAAGGTGCTGGACGATCGCGCGGCCATGGGCCGTGGCGACGCCAACGTCGACTGGGGCATGGGCGAGCACATGGCCTTCGCTTCGCTCGTGGCGAGCGGCTATCCGGTCCGCCTGTCCGGCGAAGACAGCGGGCGCGGCACCTTCACGCACCGCCACGCGGTGCTGCACGACCAGAACCGCGAGAAGTACGACGAAGGCACCTACGTGCCGCTGCAGAACGTTGCCGACAATCAGGCGCCGTTTGTGGTGATCGACTCCATCCTGTCCGAAGAAGCGGTGCTGGCGTTCGAATACGGCTATGCCTCGAACGACCCCAACACGCTGGTGATCTGGGAGGCGCAGTTCGGCGACTTCGCCAACGGCGCGCAAGTCGTGATCGATCAGTTCATCGCCTCCGGCGAGGTCAAGTGGGGCCGCGTCAACGGCATCACGCTGATGCTGCCGCACGGCTACGAAGGGCAGGGCCCCGAACACAGCTCGGCGCGTCTGGAGCGCTTCATGCAGCTGTCGGCCGACACCAACATGCAAGTGGTGCAGCCCACCACCGCCGCTCAGATCTTCCACGTTCTGCGCCGGCAGATGGTGCGCAACCTGCGCAAGCCGCTGGTGATCATGACGCCCAAGTCGCTGCTGCGAAACAAGGACGCCACATCGCCGCTGTCCGAGTTCACCAAGGGCGGTTTCCAGACCGTGATTCCGGACAGCCGCAACCTCAAGGCCGAGAAAGTGCGCCGGGTGATCGCCTGTTCGGGCAAGGTCTATTACGACCTCGCGAAGAACCGCGCCGAGAAGGGCATCGAAGACGTGGCGATCATTCGGGTCGAGCAGTTGTACCCCTTCCCGCACCGGGCGTTCGGCGCCGAGCTCAAGAAGTACCCCCACCTGGTCGATGTGGTCTGGTGTCAGGACGAGCCGCAGAACCAGGGCGCCTGGTTCTTCGTGCAGCACTACATTCACGAAAACATGCAGGACGGCCAGAAGCTCGGCTACTCGGGCCGCGCGGCGTCGGCCTCACCGGCCGTCGGTTATTCGCATCTGCACCAGGAGCAGCAGAAGGCGCTGGTCGAAGGTGCGTTCGGCAAGCTCAAGGGCTTCGTGCTGACCAAGTAGAACCATTCGAAATTCAAGAAACACGAAGCGGAGCCAGAGAAAAACATGTCTATCGTTGAAGTCAAAGTCCCCCAGTTGTCCGAGTCCGTGGCCGAGGCCACCATGCTGCAATGGAAGAAGAAGGCCGGTGACGCGGTCGCCATCGATGAAATCCTGATCGAGATCGAAACCGACAAGGTCGTGCTCGAAGTGCCTGCGCCGGCTGCCGGCGTGCTCACCGAGATCGTCGCCGCTGACGGCGCCACCGTCACGGCGGAACAGTTGATCGCCAAGATCGACACCGAGGCCAAGGCAGGTGCTTCTGCAAGTGCTGCGCCCGCGGCGGCTGCACCGGCACCCACTCCGGCAGCCCAGCCATCGGCAGCGGCCGCGGCGCCGACCGGCGGCGCGAAATCGGATGTCGCCATGCCCGCGGCTGCCAAACTGCTCGCGGACAACAACCTGAAGACCGGCGATGTATCCGGCACCGGCAAGGATGGTCGCGTGACGAAGGGCGACGTGCTCGGCGCCGTGGCATCCGGAGCAACGGCCAAGACGGCATCGCCCGCTCCCGCGCCTGCCGCCGCACCCAAGGCGGCACTGCCGCAGGTCGCAGCCCCGACCGGCGCACCCGACCTGGGCGATCGCCCCGAAGAGCGCGTGCCGATGAGCCGGCTGCGCGCGCGCATCGCCGAGCGTCTGCTGCAATCGCAATCGACCAATGCCATCCTCACGACCTTCAACGAGGTCAACATGGCTCCGGTGATGGAGATGCGCAAGCGCTACCAGGAAAAGTTCGAGAAGGAGCACGGCGTCAAGATCGGCTTCATGAGCTTCTTCGTGAAGGCGGCAGTCCATGCGCTCAAGAAGTACCCGGTGATCAACGCTTCCGTCGACGGCACCGACATCCTCTACCACGGCTATTTCGACATCGGCATCGCAGTGGGTTCGCCGCGCGGACTGGTGGTGCCCATCCTGCGCAACGCCGACCAGATGAGCTTTGCGGACATCGAGAAGAAGATCGCCGAGTACGGCCAGAAGGCCAAGGACGGCAAGCTCGGCATCGAAGAGATGACCGGCGGCACGTTCTCCATCTCCAACGGCGGCGTGTTCGGTTCGATGCTGTCGACGCCCATCATCAACCCGCCGCAATCGGCCATTCTCGGCGTGCATGCCACCAAGGACCGTGCCGTGGTCGAAAACGGCCAGATCGTGGTGCGGCCCATGAACTACCTGGCGATGAGCTACGACCACCGCATCATCGATGGCCGCGAAGCCGTCCTGGGCCTGGTCGCCATGAAGGAAGCGCTCGAAGATCCCGCGCGGCTCTTGTTCGACATCTGACCGACGCCCGTTTTCCAGCGAAAGATTTCTATGTCAAAGCAATTCGATGTCGTCGTGATCGGCGGCGGACCCGGCGGCTACATCGCGGCCATTCGTGCGGCGCAGCTCGGCTTCAATGTCGCCTGCGTCGACGAGTGGAAGAACAGCAAGGGTGGCCCGGCGCTGGGCGGCACCTGCACCAACGTCGGATGCATTCCGTCGAAGGCGCTGCTGCAATCGTCGGAGCACTTCGAGCATGCGGGGCATGCCTTCGAAGACCACGGCATCAAGGTCGAGAACCTGAGCCTCGATCTGGCCCGGATGCTGGCGCGCAAGGATGCCGTGGTCAAACAGAACAACGACGGGATCGTCTATCTGTTCAAGAAGAACAAGATCGCGTTCTTCCACGGGCGGGCGTCCTTCGTGAAGTCGACCGACGCGGGCTACGAGATCGCCGTGGCCGGGAGCGCCGACGACACGCTGGTGGGCAAGCACGTGATCGTTGCCACCGGCTCGAACGCGCGGCCGCTGCCCGGTGCTCCTTTCGACGAAGAGAACATCCTCTCGAACGACGGTGCCTTGCGCATCGGCGGCGTGCCCAAAAAGCTCTGCCTGATCGGCTCGGGCGTGATCGGCCTCGAAATGGGATCGGTCTGGCGTCGCCTGGGCGCCGAAGTCACGGTGCTCGAAGCGCTGCCGACCTTCCTCGGTGCCGTAGACGAGCAGATCGCCAAGGAAGCCAAGAAGGCGTTCGACAAGCAAGGCCTGAAGATCGAGCTGGGAGTCAAGGTGGGCGAGATCAAGTCGTCCAAGAAGGGCGTGAGCATCGCCTGGACCGACGCCAAGGGCGAGGCGAAGACGCTCGATGTCGACAAGCTCATCGTCTCGATCGGTCGCGTGCCCAACACCGTCGGCCTCCAGGCCGAGGCGGTCGGCCTCAAGCTCGACGAGCGCGGCGCCATCGAGGTCGACGCGGACTGCAAGACCAACCTGCCCAACGTCTGGGCGATCGGCGACGTGGTGCGCGGCCCCATGCTCGCGCACAAGGCCGAGGAAGAGGGCGTGGCGGTGGCGGAGCGCATTGCGGGGCAGCATGGCCATGTCAACTTCAATACCGTGCCCTGGGTGATCTACACCTCGCCCGAGATCGCCTGGGTGGGCCAGACAGAGAAGCAACTCAAGGAGAGTGGGCGCGCCTACAAGACGGGCAGCTTTCCTTTTCTCGCCAACGGACGTGCGCGTGCGCTGGGCGACACCACCGGGCTCGTCAAGTTCATCGCCGACGCCGAGACCGACGAGATCCTCGGCGTGCACATGGTCGGCCCGCAGGTGAGCGAACTGATTTCCGAGGCGGTGGTCGCCATGGAATTCAAGGCCAGCTCCGAAGACATCGCGCGAATCTGCCACGCGCACCCGTCGTTGTCGGAGGCGACCAAGGAAGCGGCGCTTGCCGTCGAGAAGCGCACTCTGAACTTCTGACCCTTGAGCGTCCAACAGGCCTACGAAGCGGAACTGGCCGCGCGCGGTTACCAGAGCGACCCGGCGCAACTGCGTGCCGTGGCCGCGCTGGAACGCTGCGCCACCGAATGGGCCGAGTACAAGGCCCGCCGCTCGAACAGCTTCAAGAAGCTGATCCACCGGCCCGACATTCCGCGCGGTGTGTACATGTACGGCGGCGTCGGGCGCGGCAAGAGCTTCCTGATGGATTGCTTCTTCAACGCCGTACCGATCCAGAGAAAGACGCGCCTTCATTTCCATGAGTTCATGCGCGAGGTGCATCGCGAGCTCGCCGATCTCCAGGGCACGGTGAATCCGCTCGACGAACTCGGTCGGCGCATGGCCAAGCGCTACAAGCTGATCTGCTTCGACGAATTCCATGTGGCCGACATCACCGACGCGATGATCCTGCACCGGCTTCTTGCGGCCTTGTTCGACAACGGCGTGGGCTTCGTGACCACGTCGAACTTCAAGCCGGACGACCTGTATCCCGGTGGCTTGCACCGCGATCGCATTCTCCCGGCCATCGCCTTGCTCAACCAGCGGCTCGAAGTCATCAGCGTGGACAACGGCGTGGACTACCGGGGGCTCACGCTCGGCCAGATGCGCCTCTACCTCACGCCCAACGGGGCGGATGCCGACCGCGAAATGCGCAAGGCCTTCGACCGCCTCGCCGAAAGCGCCGACGAGAACCCCGTGCTGCACATCGAGTCGCGGGAAATCAAGGCACGCCGGAAGGCGGGCGGCCTGGTGTGGTTCGACTTCAAGGCGCTGTGCGGCGGGCCCCGCTCGCAGAACGACTACCTGGAGATCGCAACGCAGTTCCACACCGTGCTGTTGTCCGACGTGCCGCACATGCCCGTGCGAATGGCCTCGGAGGCCCGCCGCTTCACATGGTTGGTGGACGTGTTCTACGATCGGCGCGTGAAGCTCATCATTTCAGCCGAAGTCCCGCCCGAGGCCCTCTACACCGAAGGGCCGCTCGCGCACGAGTTCCCGCGCACGGTCTCCCGGCTCAACGAGATGCAGACTGCGGAGTTCCTGGCGCTGGAGCGCCGTGTCGTGGACACCCGCCTCACATGAAGCGCACCGGCCTCGCTTTGCTGCTCGCTCTCAGCGCCCTGACGTCCTGGGCGCAGACCGCCCCCGGCGTCAAGGATGTCGACGCCGAGCGCGACCGGCTGAGCCGCGAGCGGCAGCGCATCGACGAGCGCTTCGAAGCGGAAAAAACAAGCTGCTATCAGAAGTTCGCCGTGCAGGACTGCCTGGAGGATGCGCGCAAGCGGCGCCGCACCGAGAGCGACTTGATCAGCCGCCAGCAGGCAGCGATCAACGACGCCGAACGCAAGCGGCGCGGGGCGGCTGCTCTCGAACGCCTCGAAGAGAAAAAGGCGGATGCCCCACGACCCGATGCGGCTCGTCCCACGGACCGGGCCTCTTCGCCGCGTCCGCCGTCGCCCGACACGAGCGAAGGCCGTGAACGACGTGCTGCCGAGCAGGCTGCCGAACGTGCCCGGCAAGCCTCCGAAGCCGCCGAAAAGCGGCGCGAGTTCGAAGCCAAGCAACGCGCGGCCGCCGAAGAGCGCGCCAGCGCGGCTCGCCGGCGCGCCGAAGCGCCGATCGAGCGCGAACGCTACGAGGACAAGCAGGAAAAGGCCGAAGCGCATCGCGCCGACATCGAGCGGCGGAATGCGCAGAACACCAAGCCGCGTTCGGCGCCGTTGCCGACGCCTCCCTGACGGTCGTTGCCGCCGCGTTCAGGCGGCGGGCAGCGGATCGACCTTGAGCACGGCGAGCGAGATGTTGTCACCCGCACCGCGCGCGCGCACCCTGGCCTCCGACACCAGCAACTCGACGGCCTTGCGCGGCGGAAACTCTTCGAGCACGGCGCCGAGTTCTTCTGGCGTGAAGTAGTGCCACAGGCCGTCGCTGCAGGCCATGAGCAGGTCGCCCGCTTTCAGCACCGGCGCGCGATGGATCTCGACCGGCGGCGGCGCGGTCTTCATGCCCAGGCAGCCGAGAAGAATGTTCGACTTGGGATGCACATTGGCCTCGGCTTCGCTGATCTCGCCGCGGTCGACCAGCGCCTGCACGTAGGAGTGATCCTTGGTGCGCTTGACGAGCCGGCCTTGATGAAAGTGATAGATGCGCGAGTCGCCCGCATGGATCCACGCGCAATCGCCTTCCGGGCTCATGAGAAAGGCAGCGAGCGTGCTGTGGGGTTCCTGCTCGCTCGCGATGGCGGTGAGCTTGATGACCGTGTTGGCGTCGTCGAGCAATTGACGCAGTACATCGGCCGGTTCGTCCTGGCCTGGCTTGAAACGCGTGAACAACTGGCGCGCTGTCATGAGCACCTGGTCGGAGGCCTTGCGCCCGCCGCTTCGGCCGCCCATGCCGTCCGCGACCACGCCGAGCACACAGCCAGATTTGCGAGGGTGGTTCATCACCAGGACCTGGTCCTGCTGATAGGGGCGATCTCCCTGATGCAGAGCGGTTGCGGCGGCGAGTCGGAAGCCTCGGGTCAAGGGCGCGCGTGCGCCAATGGCGCGGACGTTCTGGTTCGGTTGCATACAGGGTGAAGACGTATCATCGGGACCCCGCTCAGGGCGGTCGCCACACGCTTCAGGTCGCTCCAATTGGAATCCAATCTTCACTCATTTTCGAGGCAGCTGATCGACCTGCGTATCGAGCACGCCGACCTCGATGCCACTATAGACCGTCTGTGTGAACTCGTTCCGTGCGACGAGCTTCTGTTGCGTCGTCTCAAGAAGCGAAGGTTGGCAATGCGCGACGAACTCGCTCGGCTGCAGAGATTGCTCGAACCCAGAGAGCCTGCGTGAGCCGCTCGATCGAGCAGGAGGTGCGCAATGCGTTCGCGGCCGGCGGGGTGCTGTCGCACGCCGCGGACCACTTTCGCGAGCGGCAGGGACAGACCGACATGGCCCTGGCCGTCGGACGCACCGTCGAGCGCGGCGGCGTGCTGGTGGTCGAGGCCGGAACGGGCGTCGGCAAGACCTTTTCGTATCTCGTCCCGGCGCTGCTGAGTGGCGAACGCGTCCTGTTGTCGACCGCCACCAAGACGCTTCAGGACCAGCTGTTCGGAAGGGATCTTCCGCGCCTCGTCAACGCACTGGGCTTGCCGGTGCGCACAGCTCTGCTCAAGGGCCGGGCAAGCTATCTGTGCCTGCATCGGCTCGACCTGGCGCGGCACGATCCGTCGTTGCCGGAACGGGGCTCGGTGCGCACCCTGGCCAAGGTGGAGCAATGGTCCAAGTCCACCCGCACCGGCGATCTCGCGGAACTGCCGGGGCTGGACGACCGCTCGCCACTGATTCCCCTGGTCACGTCCACGCGCGACAACTGCCTGGGCGCCCAGTGCCCGAAGTTCAAGCCCTGCCACGTCAACCTCGCGCGACGGGAAGCCATGGCGGCCGATGTCGTGGTCATCAACCATCACCTCTTCTTTGCGGATCTTTCGGTGCGCGAGTCGGGCATGGCGGAGCTTTTGCCCACCGCGCGGGTCGTGGTGTTCGACGAGGCGCACCAGCTCAACGAGATCGGCGTCCAGTTCCTCGGCGTCCAGCTCGGCAGCGGCCAGGCGATCGACTTCGCGCGCGACATGCTCGCAGCGGGCCTGCAGCATGCGCGCGGCCTGGCCGACTGGCAGCAGTGCGTGGCCGCAACCGAGCGCGCCGCGCGCGAACTGCGTCTGGCGGCCGGCAAACAATGGTCCGGCGCCAAGCTGCGCTGGACCGGGGAATCGCCAGAGGGCGTCGCCCCTGCGCTCTGGCAGCAGTCGCTCGACGATCTCAAGCTCGCATTCGAAGAGTCTGCCGGCGCGCTTCGCACGGTCAGCGAGCTGTCGCCCGACTTCGTGCGGCTGTGCGACCGGGCCGAGCAGCTGGCCGAACGCGCGGGGCGCTTCGCCTCGGCGTGTCCGGCCGGCTCGGTGCGGTGGGTCGACATCGGCAGCAATCAGCTGCGGTTGATCGAGTCGCCACTCGACATCGCGGAGGCCGTGCGCACCCGCATCCTGAAGACCGGGCAGGGGGAAGACGGGGAGGGCAGTTCGCGCGCCTGGGTCTTCACGTCGGCCACGCTGGGCGACGACGCCAGACTGCGGTGGTTCACCGAGCCGTGCGGCCTGGACGACGCCGAGGTGTTGCGCGTGCAGAGTCCTTTCGACTATGCCGCACAGGCGGGCCTCTACGTCCCCCGTGACTTTCCGCAGCCCGCCGACCCGCGGCACAGTGCCGAGGTCGCACGCTTCGCCGCGGATGCAGCCGCGGCGCTCGGCGGCCGAACGCTGGTCCTGACCACCACTTTGCGCGCCTTGCGCGCCATCGGCGACGCCATGCGGCAGGCCTTCGAGCGGCTCGATGCGCAGGAGCGGCCCGACGTCATGGTCCAGGGAGAATTGCCCAAACGCGTGCTCATGGATCGATTCCGGCAGGGCGCCGAAGCCGGTCAGCCGGGTTGCGTGTTGGTGGCGTCCGCGTCGTTCTGGGAAGGCTTCGATGCCCCGGGCGACGCGCTGCAACTGGTGGTCATCGACAAGCTGCCGTTTCCGCCGCCCAACGACCCCCTGGTCGAAGCGCGCTCGCAGCGCCTCGAAGCCGAGGGTCGGAACGCCTTCAACGACTATTCACTGCCCGAAGCGGCGGTGGCGCTCAAGCAGGGCGCGGGCCGGCTGATTCGGCGCGAAACCGACACTGGGCTGCTCGTCATCTGCGACACCCGGCTGGTCGCCAAGGGCTACGGGCGGCGTCTGCTGGCGGCGCTGCCGCCGATGCGCAGGATCGAGAACCGCGAAGAGTTCGACGATGCGCTAGCCGCGCTGAAAGTCACGCGCGAGGCGTGACGCTGCTCAAGGCTCTTACCAGAGCTTCCACCAGGGGTCGTTCTTGGCCTGGAAACCCGAGCTCAGGTAGACGCTGTTCGGGTAGTTGGTGGTGAGCACGCGTTGTGCGTCGTTCTTGAGGTCGGTGAGGCCCAGCGCGTCGTACGAGCGGACCATGATGTACAACGCCTCTTCGAGCGCAGGCACTTCACGGTAGTCGGCCAGCGCCAGTTGCGCGCGATTGATGGCAGCCAGATAAGCGCCCCGCGTGTAGTAGTAGCGGGCCACATGCACTTCGTACTGCGCCAAAGAGTTGACGATGTAGTTCATGCGCTGCCGGGCATCCGGCGTATAGCGCGATTCGGGGAAGCGGCTGACCAGTTCCTTGAAGGACTCGAAGGATTCCTTGGCCGCCTTCTGGTCACGTTCGGAAAGATCCTGCCGCGTCAGGAACGAGAACAGCCCCAGGTCGTCGTTGAAGTTGATCACGCCCTTCAGGTAGAGCGCGTAGTCGAGCGCAGGGCTCGCTGGGTGCAGCTTCATGAAGCGATCGAGCGTGGCGACAGCTGCGGCCTTGTCGCCCGCCTTGTATTGAGCGTAGGCCTTGTCGAGTTGGGCCTGTTGCGCCAGTGGAGTGCCTGCCGCGCGGCCTTCGAGCTTCTCGTAAAGCGGGACCGCCTTGTCGTAGGCGCCGGAGCCGGCTTCGTCCTTCGCTTCCGAATAGATGCGATTCGGGCTCCAGTTGGCCGTCTTGTCGGTTTCGGTCGTCGAGCATCCGGCAACGAGCCACGCAGTGGCGGCGAGGCCCAGCCACATCGGGACAACTGATAATTTGCCGCGAAACATCACATAAGGCTTTCGTGAGAAAAGTGCCTTCGATTATATCGGCCGACCCTCCGGAGGGCCTTCCGGGCCCGATCGATCCGGACGAGGCCGGGGACTTGTCCGAGCCCAGCGAGACCCGAGCCTTCGTCATCGGCGCGGCACAGCACCGTCAGCGGCTCGACCGCGCGCTGGCCCTGCTCGTGCCGGAATTCTCGCGCAGCTACCTTCAGCAGTTGATCGAAGCCGGCGCCGTTCAGCTCGAAGGGCGGGTGCAGGGCAAGGCGTCGGCGATCGTCCATCTGGGCGAGTCGGGGAGTGTCGAATTACGGCCCACGCCGCAAAGCCAGGCGTTCAAGCCCGAGGCGATGCCGATCGTCAGCGTGTTCGAAGACGAGCACCTGCGCGTGATCGACAAGCCGGCGGGCCTGGTGGTCCACCCCGCGCCGGGTCACTGGAGCGGCACGCTCCTGAACGGGCTGCTCGACCTCGACCCCAAGGCGCTTCGCCTGCCGCGCGCCGGCATCGTGCACCGGCTGGATCGCGACACCAGCGGCCTGATGGTCGTCGCGCGCACGCGTGCCGCCATGGACGCATTGGTCGGCGCCATTGCCGCGCGCGAGGTCAAACGGCAATACCTGGCGCTGGGGCACCGCCCGTGGGAAGGCAAGGCCGATCGGCGCGTCGACTCGCCGATCGGGCGTGACCCACGCAACCGCCTGCGCATGGCCGTGGTCGATCTGGCGCGCCATCCCGGCAAGCCGGCGCGAACCCAGATCGAGATGCTGCACAGCCATGCCAATGGGTGCGCCGTTCGATGCACGCTGGACACCGGGCGAACCCATCAGATCCGCGTTCACATGGCGTCGATCGGCCATCCGCTGCTGGCCGATTCGTTGTATGGCGGACCGGCAACGCCCTTGATCACCCGCCAGGCGCTGCACGCGCGCACCCTGGCTTTCACGCACCCCGTGACGGGCGAGTCGATGGCGTTCCACAGCCCGCTGCCGCCCGATCTGCTGCGGGTTTTTCATGAGTGGGGGCTGGACTACAATCTGGCCTGACGGCCCCGAGGGCCGCGCCGGTCGCCAAAACCGGCTTTGCGTTGGAACGGCTGTCTGCCCCAACGCCTTCTACCGTCCTTCTGAACATGCGCCGCGCGAGGCGCCTTTTCCCGGGTAACGCGAAACATGAATACGGCGGATGCCAAGCGCATTCTCGAAACCGCCTTGATCTGCTCGAGCCAGCCCCTGCCGGTTCGCGAGTTGCGTGTGCTGTTCGACGACGAACTCGGTGCCGACACGATCAAGTCACTTCTGACCGAATTGCAGGAAGACTGGGCTCAGCGCGGCCTGGAGCTCGTCAGCGTGGCGAGCGGCTGGCGCTTTCAAAGCCGCCCCGAACTGCGCGACCAGCTCGATCGCCTGCACCCCGAAAAGCCGCCGCGCTACACGCGTGCTGCGCTCGAAACGCTGGCCATCATTGCCTACCGGCAGCCCGTCACGCGCGGCGACATGGAAGACATTCGCGGCGTCACCATCAACTCGCTGATCCTCAAGCAACTCGAAGACCGCAACTGGGTCGAGGTGATCGGCCATCGCGAAACGGTCGGCCGGCCGGCGCTCTACGCGACCACGCGGCAGTTCCTCGACGACCTCGGCCTCGAGTCGCTCGACCAGTTGCCCGCGGTCGAAACGCCTGCACAACAGGGCGCGCTGATCGATGCGCTCGAGCAGGTGTCGACGCCGGAACAATCCGCATTGCCCATCGATGCGGATGAGACTGTGGCTTCAGACGAGACGGGAGTTTCCGAGCAGGCCATGGCTGAAGACGACGCGGTCTCCGCAGATGCGGAAGCCGTCGTCGATGGCGATGCGCTGGTTGCAGATGAGGTCAGCCACGACGCGTCGGATTCCTTACCGTCCAGCATGGCCGACTCCGGGGCCGACACCACACCCGAGTCCATTGAACCCTCGCAGCCCGAGCCCGACGCTGCCCCCGACTCGCCAAACACGAGCCCGCCTTCCTCCTTGTCATCCACCGATTCAGACGCCACGCACGACGTGGAAGACGCCGAAAGCGTCCCTTCCGGAACCCGATCATGAGCCCTTCCGATCCCGACGACGTGGAGCCGACCGCAGTGGCTTCCGAGCCAGAAGACAAGGCGTTGAACGCCTCTTCGAACGCGGCCGACGCGCCGGCTGAACCCGGCTCCGAGCCGGGCGCTGAATCCAACGCCGACGCCGCTGGCGATTCCGGTGGTGAACCCGGCAGCGACGCGCCGCGCAAGCGCCGTCCCCGGAAGCGCAAGCCCAGCGCGAAGCCGTCGCCCTCCGGATTGCCTTCCGACGATGAGCCGTCTTCAGTCGCCCCCGAAGCCTCGTCCGCCCCGCTGGTGCAAAACCCGCCGGGCGGCGATGTCCATCCGGACGACGTCGACGAAGACGAAGAGGACGAAGAAGAGCCCGACGAAGAAGAAGACGATCTCGACCGTGCCCGGCGTGCCGCCGAGCGCGAACGGCGAAACGCGCCGCCGCCCGAACCGATCCGTTTTTCCGACGTCGTCTCGGGTCAGTTCGACGCCGACGAAGAAAGCCCGGACGTCCCGCCTCTCAAGCGCGTCCTGCTGCCCGAAGCCGATTCGCCCAAGCTGCACAAGGTGCTGGCACAGGCCGGGTTGGGCTCTCGCCTGGAGATGGAACATCTCATCGTGCAGGGCCGCATCTCGGTCAACAACGAGCCGGCGCACATCGGCCAGCGCATCCAGTTCGGCGACCAGGTCAAGGTCAACGGCAAGCCGATCCGTTTTCGCATCGCGCCGCCGCCCGCGCGCGTCATCGCCTATCACAAGCCCGTCGGCGAGGTCGTCACGCATGACGACCCGCAGAACCGGCCGACCGTCTTTCGCAAGCTGCCGCGGCTGCAGATGGGCAAGTGGCAGTCGGTGGGCCGGCTCGACCTGAACACCGAAGGCTTGCTGCTCTTCACCAGCTCCGGCGAACTGGCGAACCGGCTGATGCATCCGCGCTTCGGGTTGGAGCGCGAGTACGCGGTGCGCGTCCTGGGTGCGCTGTCGGCAGAAGAAAAGCAGCGCCTGCTCGACGGCGTGCAGCTGGACGACGGCATGGCGCACTTCGGCTCCATCGAAGAAGGCGGCGGGGAAGGCTCCAACTGCTGGTATCGCGTGACGATCGCCGAAGGCCGCAACCGCGAGGTCCGGCGGCTCTTCGAATCGTTGGGCCATGCGGTCAGCCGGCTCATCCGCATCCGCTACGGCGCGATGGTGCTGCCGCGCGGGCTCAAGCGCGGCGCCTGGATGGAGCTCGACGAGCGCGACATCCGCGCCCTGGCCAACGCGGCCGGTGGATTCGGCGACGGTGCGCCGCGGCCCGGCGGCGGCCCGAAGGGTGCAGGCCAGGAGGGCGGCGGACGCAACAGCCGCAACCGCAAGCGCCGCGGTCCACGCAACGGAGGCGGCGATGGCGCACAGGCCGAGGGGCGCGAACACATTCCAGACCCGCTGGGTGGACCGCCGCGGCGTGCCGACCGCGGCAGGGGCGGGAACGGCGCGAACGGCCCCAATGGCGGCGGTCAGGGGCAGGGACGCCGCGGTCGCCGCGACGATCGCATGCCCGGCAGCCGCCCACCGAACGATGACCGTTTGCCCAGCGGTGCCAATCAGCCCGATCCCATGAAGACCTCGCTCGGCTACATCGGCGCCGACAGCTTTTCGCGTCAGCGCAAGGAGCAGCGCAGTGGGCAACGGCGTGGCGGCCCCTCGGGAGGCAATTTCGGCGGGCAGGGCGGTCAGGGAGGCGGTCGCCGGCGCGGCCGTTGAACTCGCGAGCGCGCTGCGGGCATTGGCGGCGCTGTCATCGAGTCCAAGCACCGGGCCGGCTAAAATCAGAGGCTTTGTCAAGAAGCCGTGGCGCCACCGCCGCGGCCCGACGAATCACATCAAGACCCACGCTATCTAGAAAGCACTTCAATGGCCATCGAACGCACTCTCTCCATCATCAA
>JAHJOG010000264.1 GCA_018820395.1 Gammaproteobacteria bacterium
CGCGGATCGCATCCGGGCTGCGGCCCGCGATCTCGTGCGCCATCTGCAGCGCCTCGGCCAGCGGGTCCGTCGCCACGCGTGTCGCGAAGCCCAGCCCCAGTGCCTCCTCGCCGCTGAAGATGCGCCCCGTGAAAGTGAGCTCGCGCACCACGTCCGTCCGCGCCAACTGCCGCATCAGCACCATGCCGCCCATGTCCGGCACCAGGCCCCACTTGATCTCCATCACCGACATCCGGGCGTCCGGCGCCACGATGCGGACGTCGGCGCCGAGCGCCACCTGCAGCCCGCCGCCGAAAGCCACGCCGTGCACCGCCGCGATCACCGGCATCGGCAGGTCGCGCCACAGCAGCGCGATGTATTGCGCCGCGTTGGCGATTCCGTGTGTGCGCACCAGCAGGTCGCTCGACGCGCCCCCGCCCAGAACTCCCAGCACGTCGGTGGCGCCGGATTGCCCCATGCGCTCGAAGGACTGCATATCCAACCCCGCGCAGAAAGCCTTGCCGCGCCCCGCGAGCACCACGGCCCGCACCGAGCGGTCGTTGGCCAGCCGCGCGCCGGCGTCCAGCAGGGCGTCGAACATCGACGGGTCCAGCGCATTCATCTTGTCGGCGCGCGACAGGTGCAGTTCGACCACGCCGTCGGCGTGTCGGATCGATTCGATGCGGTCGTTCATGAAGTCTCCTTGGATCGGCCGGTTGGAAGTATCGTTGACGCCCAGCGAACATCCACTGGCAACTAGAAGGAAGCCGCCATGTCCCTCCGCATCGTCCGCCTGGGCAGCCCGCGCGCGCCGGGCGAAGGTCTGCGCATCGGCACCGTGCGCCGGCCGCCGCGCGGCGTGCCGAAGAGCGAGTTCGCGTCCGGCGACTGGTACGACGTGTGGTACCCCAACCTCGCGCCGTCGGTCGAGACCATGAAGGCCGCGCAGGCGTCCGAGACGCCCGCGCAATGGGCAGCGTTCGCGCGCAAGTTCAAGGCCGAGATGGCGCAGCCCGACGCCAGCCGCAGCCTCGATCTGCTCGCGGCGCTGTCGCACCAGAGCGCCTTCGCCCTCGGCTGCTATTGCGAGGACGAAACGCGCTGCCACCGATCGCTGCTGCGCGCGCTGCTCGTCGATCGCGGCGCCGACATCGCGAGCGACGCCGGATGAGGTCGACGCCCGACAATCCCGTCCATGCCCGCTTCCACAGACTCCAAATCCGCGCCTGACTCCGACACCGCCGCACCGCCGCTCGCCGGCGTGCGCATCCTGAGCCTGGCGCTCAACCTTCCCGGGCCCGCTGCGCTCATGCGCTGCCGCGCGATGGGCGCGCGCTGCGTCAAGTTCGAGCCGCCGGCCGGCGAACCGATGCGGCACTACAGCCCGCACGCGTACGCTGCCATGCACGAGGGCGTGCAGGTCGAGACGGTCGACCTCAAGTCCGAAAACGGCCGCGAGCGACTGCATCGCACGCTCGACGACACCGACATCCTGCTGACTTCGTTCCGGCCTTCGGCAATGACCAAGCTCGGGCTCGACTGGCCGCGGCTGCATGCGCGGCACCCGGCGTTGTCGCAGGTGGCCATCGTCGGTGCGCCCGGTGCGCGCGCCGACGAAGCGGGGCACGACCTCACCTACCTAGCCGAAAGCGGCCTCGTGACCGGCACCGACCTGCCGCCCACGCTCTTCGCCGACATGGGCGGTGCGTTGCTCGCGGTCGAAGCGGTGCTGACGGCGGCTTTGCATCTGCGCGCGGCCTCGTCGGGCCCTGATTCCGCACCCGTCTCCGTGCCGGGCCGCTTCCACGAAGTGGCGCTGCAGAGCGCCGCCGCCTGGCTCGCGTTGCCGCGCACCTGGGGACTCACGCAGCCCGAAGGCATGGTGGGCGGTGCGCACGCGGGCTACCGCGTCTATGCCTGCGCCGACGGCCGCGTCGCCGTGGCGGCGCTCGAACCGCACTTTGCGGCCCGGCTTTGCTCGGCCGCCGGGCTGGACGAAAAGGCCGCCAGCGCGATGGCCGACGCCGAAACGCACGAGGCGATGGCCCGATGGTTTCTCACAAAGACGCGCAGCGAACTGGAACGTCTGGCGGTGGAGCGCGACGTGCCTTTGCATACATTGCCGCTCGCCGCCGTATGACGCGCGCAGGGTAGCCGCCCCGCCAGTCCGAACTCGCATGCGCCCCGCCATGGGCGAAGAAGGTTCAGCGTTCCGGCGCCCGGCCGCCATCCCCATCGCGCCTGCGATCCGCCGCCTTCTGGGCCAGATACGTCGCGCGATCCACTTCGCCCAGCTGCTCCGGATAGCGCTCCACGCCGTCGAACCAACGGTTCAGGCGCCGGTCGAGTCGTTGCGCGGGCGGCGCGTCGATGCCGGCCAGATGCGCGTCGAGCGCGAGAAAGTAGCGCATTGCGTTGCGCTCGACCAGGCCGCGCAGTCCACGGATGTGATCGAGCCGGCCGTCGGCTTGCCGGCCGACCACCGTGAAGCCGAGCTTGTGCCGCCCGAAGGTCGCGAGGTAGGCGGTGGTGGCCATTCGCGCCAGCATGTTGTGCTCGAACGCGTAGCCGAAGTGCAGGAAGGTCCGGTGCTCGCCCGCCGGGATCGCTTCGAGCACGACGCGGTAGCGGCGTGTGCCGAGCGGCCCTTTGTCCGCGGTCAGCTCGGCGGAAAGAAATCCCGGGCTGCTCTCGACGGTCCGGTGCTCGAACGACAGCACGAAAGCGCCGTCGACCGGCTGGTCGTAGCGGCGCACCACGCTCAGCGTGAGCGTCGCGGCGCCGTCCGCCTCTCGCGCCACGACACAGCGCCGGTTGTTGATGTGCAGCCGGAGCATCTCGCACCACGATGCGGCGTGGCCCAGCGCGGCACGGACGTCGTCGAGCGAATGGTCGATGGTCGCGTAGACCTCGCCCTGCAAGCCATCGGGCGTCTCGATCGAATCGAGCACGACCGGGTCGTGGGCCAATCGTGGCGCCACCTGCGCATGGGCTTCCTTGAGCGCCTGTGCCGAGCCGAGCTGCAAGGGCGTGGCCACGGCCAGAGGCACGCCGCCAATGAAGAGGCCGACGACGAGCAGCGAAACCCGCGGAGCGAAGAGCGGACCGTCACGCATGAACGTCGCGGGCCGCCGGGCCGTGTCCTCAGCGCGCCTTGCGCACGACCTTGCCAGGCGCCGCCTTGGGCCGCCTGGCCCCGGTGTCGCGTGGCGGGAGGCCGGTGTGCTGCGTGAGCATGCGCCCCTTGACGACACCGGTCGAATTCTTGCGGCGCGCGCTCTGGTAGGTGCCGTCGGTCAGCGGCTGGTAGGTGGGGATCAGGTGGTGCTTGCCGTTGCCTATGAGGTCTGCGCGGCCCATGCTCTTGAGCGCATCGCGCAACAGCGGCCAGTTGTTGGCATCGTGGTAGCGCAGGAAGGCCTTGTGCAGCCGCCGGCGGCGATCGCCGCGCACGATGTCGACCTTTTCGCTGTCGCGCGTGATCTTGCGCAGCGGGTTGCGGTCGGTGTGGTACATCGCGGTCGCGGTGGCCATGGGCGACGGATAGAAGGTCTGCACCTGGTCCGCACGAAAGCCGTTCTTCTTGAGCCAGAGGGCGAGGTTCATCATGTCCTCGTCGCTGGTGCCCGGATGCGCCGCGATGAAGTACGGAATGAGGTACTGCTTCTTGCCCACCTCGGCGCTGAACTTTTCGAACAGCTGCTTGAACCGGTCGTAGCTCCCGATGCCGGGCTTCATCATCTTCGTGAGCGGACCCTGCTCGGTGTGCTCGGGCGCGATCTTGAGATAGCCGCCGACGTGGTGCTGCACGAGTTCCTTGACGTACTCGGGCGAGGTCACGGCCAGGTCGTAGCGCAGGCCGGAGCCGATCAGGATCTTCTTGATGCCGCGCAGCGAGCGCGCGCGCCGGTAGATCTTGATCAGCGGGTCGTGGCTGGTGTTGAGGTTCGGGCAGATGCCCGGGTACACGCAGCTCGGCTTGCGGCAGGCCGCTTCGATCTCGGGGCTCTTGCAGCCGATGCGGTACATGTTGGCAGTCGGGCCGCCGAGGTCGGAGATGGTGCCGGTGAAGCCCTGCACGCTGTCTCGGATGGCCTCGACTTCGCGAATGATCGAGTCTTCTGAGCGGCTCTGGATGATGCGGCCTTCGTGCTCGGTGATCGAGCAGAAGGTGCAGCCGCCGAAGCAGCCGCGCATGATGTTCACGCTGAAGCGGATCATCTCCCACGCCGGGATCTTGGTCGCGCCGTCATGGCCACCCGCCTCGTCGGCATAGCGCGGGTGCGGGCTGCGCGCGTAGGGCAGATCGAAGACGTGGTCCATCTCGGCCGTGGTGAGCGGAATCGGCGGCGGGTTGATCCACACGTCGCGCGCCGTCGCGCCCTCGCCGTGCGCCTGCACCAGCGCGCGTGCGTTGCCCGGGTTGGTCTCGAGATGCAGCACGCGGTTGGCATGCGCATAGAGCACCGGGTCGGCGCGCACCTGCTCGTACGACGGCAGGCGAATCACCGACCGATCGCGCGGCGGGACCTTGATGCGCGTGCGCGAAACGAGCGCCGGGTTGGGCACGAAGGTCAGCGGCCGGATCGCCGATGCGGACTCCGACCCCGATGCCAATCCCGACGTCGACGCCGACGCCGATTCCAACGCAGGCGAACCGGCCGCCTCGGCCACCTGCGCTTCGTCGTCCTTGGCGCAGGTGGTGCCTTGCGCGCGGGCCTGGTCGGAGACCATCAGGTACGGGTTGACGTGCGCTTCGACACGGCCGGGTTCGTCGACGCCGGTCGAGTCGATCTCGAACCAGCCTCCAGGCGTTTCGCGCCGGACGAAGGCGGTGCCGCGCACGTCGGTGATCTGCTGCACGGGCTCGCGCCCGGCCAGCCGGTGCGCGATCTCGACCACGGCCCGCTCGGCATTGCCGTAGAGCAACAAGTCGCACTTGGCGTCGACCACGATCGAGCGGCGGACCTTGTCCTGCCAGTAGTCGTAATGGGCGATGCGGCGCAGCGACCCTTCGATGCCGCCGAGCACGATCGGCACGTCGTTCCAGGCTTCGCGGCAGCGCTGCGAATAGACGATGGCCGCCCGGTCGGGGCGCCGGCCGCCGACATCGCCGGGCGTGTAGGCGTCGTCGCTGCGGATCTTTCGATCGGCCGTGTAGCGGTTGATCATCGAATCCATGTTGCCGGCCGTGACGCCGAAGAACAGGTTCGGCTTGCCCAGCACCTTGAAGGGCTCGGCGCCCTGCCAGTCGGGCTGCGCGATGATGCCGACGCGAAAGCCCTGCGCTTCGAGCATGCGGCCGATCACGGCCATGCCGAAGCTCGGGTGGTCGACATAGGCGTCGCCGGTGACGACGATGATGTCGCAGCTGTCCCAGCCCAGGGCGTCCATCTCGGCCCGCGTGGTCGGCAGGAACCTGGCCGTGCCGAAACGCGCTGCCCAGTACTTGCGGTAGCTGGTGAGCGGCTTGGCGGCGCGAGCGAAGAAGGAGACGTCGACGGGAGCGTTCATGAACTGTGGAATGCGGCGCGGCGGCGCGGTGAAGAAATCCGCAACGGGCAGCGCGCACTGGAGACAACGAGAGGCAAGTGGAGGACACGCCGTGAAGCAGCATGACCCCACGCGAATCCGCCGGGGCGGAGCAACCTGCGATTTTACGGTTTCGAGCCCCGTCTGTCGCCTGCCCCGCTCAGCGGGCATCCGCTCGAAGGGTCTTCACATGCTTGCCTAAGTCAAGTTTTTTAGCTGACAATGGCAAGCATGTCGCCCGAGTCATCCCCAGATCCCTCCCCTCTCCCCAGCCCCGAAGCGGTCAAGGCGGTACGCCGCTTCAACCGCTTCTACACGCGCCGCATCGGCGTGCTCGACCCGTATCTGGGCAGCGAGTTTTCGTTGACCGACGTGCGCGTGCTCTACGAACTCGCGCACCGCGAGCAGGCCGTGGCAAGCGAGATCGCCAAGGACCTGGGGCTGGACGGTGGCTACCTCAGCCGCGTGCTGCGCCGATTCGAGCACGCGGGCTGGCTCCAGCGCGAAAGCGATCCGGGCGACGGGCGCCAGAGTCTTCTGCGCCTCACCGAAGCGGGCCACGCGGCCTTCGCACCCTTGCAGGAAAAGTCGCGGGCCGAAGCCCGTGCCTTGCTCGCGCAGTTGGCCCCGGCGCAGCAACAGCAACTGATCGAAGCCATGCGCACCGTCGAATCGTTGATCGATGCCCCCGCGCGCGTGCCGCAAAAGCCACGCACCGCCGTGCTGCGCGAGCCGGCGCCGGGCGACATCGGCTGGGTGGTGCAGCAGCACGGCGAGATCTATGCGCGCGAATACGGCTGGAACAGCGAGTTCGAAGCGCTGGTCGCCGACATCGCCGCCGGCTTCTTGCGCAAGTTCAAGCCGGGGCTGGAGCGCTGCTGGATCGCCGAGCTCGACGGCGAACGCGTGGGCGCCGTGTTCGTGGTGCGCAAGTCAGCCACGGTGGCGCAGCTGCGCATGCTGATCCTGGCGCCGCGTGCACGCGGGCTCGGCCTGGGCGCGCGGCTCACCGACGAATGCATTCAGTTCGCGCGCCAGGCGGGCTACCGCCGCATGGAGCTGTGGACCAACTCCTGCCTGCTCGCGGCGCGCGGCATCTATGCGGCGCGCGGCTTCGAGCTCGTCAAGTCCGAGCCTTACCAGGGCTTCGGGCAGTCGCTGGTCGGCGAGACCTGGTCGTTGCGCCTTTCTCAGCCCTCGTAGGCGACGTCGCCGGCATCGTCGGCAGCTTGAGCGGCCGCTTGACGCGGATGTCGTCGGGCTGCGCCAGGTCGAAGGTGGTCACGCCGCCGGATTCGGCCGCGACCTGCAGCAACTCCGGGTGCTTGAGGGTGGTGCAGATGTCGCGCAGGCCGGCCTGCCAGTGTTCGTCGACCGACGCGCGCGAGAACTCGTAGTCCTTCGATTCGAGCTCGTAGGGCTTGTTGCGATAGATGAGATGCAGGATCTCGATCGGCTCGTGCGTCAGGTGCGCGCGCACCGCCTGCACGCTCGCGTCATTGCGCAAGGCGGGCGGCAGCTTGCCGATGAGATCGGCGATCGCCTGCTGCAGGTTGAGGTTGGCCGCCATGGCGTCGGTGTTCATGCGCGTGCGGCTCGAATAGGTGATGTCTTTCTGGCGCTCCAGCGCTTCGTCCAGCGTGCGTGGCATCGCGCCGCGGGCGCTGAACAGGTCGACCTGCAGCACCACCAGCGGATCGGTGCGCGGATGCTCGTCCAGCACGTACTGCAGCGGCGTGTTGGACACGATGCCGCCGTCCCAGTAGGCCCGGCCATCGATGTGCACCGGCGCGAATCCCGGCGGCAGCGCGCCGCTGGCCATGATGTGCTCGGGTCCGATGCGGCACTGCGTGTTGTCGAAGTAGACCGAGTTGCCCGTCTGCACGTCCACCGCGCCGACGCTGAAGCGCACGCCGCCGTCGTTGATGCGGTCGAAGTCCACGAGACGCTCGAGCGTCGACTGGAGGGGTGCCGTGTCGTAGTAGCTGAGCACCGGCGCGGCCGTGCCGAGCAGCAGCGCCGGGTCGCGCCGCGGAGCGAAGAAACCCGGGATGCCGAACGCCGCCGAGGTCGCGGCGCTCCACTGGTTGAACCACGCGCGGTCGGCCCAACCCGGAGACAGGCGTTGCGCCAGCCCGGAAGACACCAGGTTCCAGAATTCGCGCAGCCGCGCCACACGATGCTCCGGCGCATTGCCCGCGATCAGGGCTGCGTTCACGGCGCCGATCGACACGCCCGCCACCCAGTCGACCGCGCTGTGACTGTCGCGCAGGCCTTCGTACACCCCGGCCTGGTAGGCGCCCAGCGCGCCCCCACCCTGAAGCACCAAGGCCTTGGTGGCCGTATCGATATCGATGTGGGCAGCGAAGCGGCGGCTGCCCTTGCGGGAGATGGAAGTTTTGACGGCTCGCATGGCGTCATTGGACACCACGCGACCCCCTTCATGCATCCGTGGAACGGCGTATCGGCGCCGCTATCGCCTGCTTATGAGGCTCAGGACTTCGGCAGCATCTGCCCGCGGATCTCGCCCGCCGGATTGGCGGCCGTGTGGATGTTGGAGTACCACTTGCCCGCCATGAGATCGGCGGCCTGCGCGGGCGTCAGTGTGGCTTCACCCTCGATGGGACTGGCGGGCCTGGCGAAAGGCAGAACCACGCCTGCGTTCGCGCCGGCCACGGCCGGTCCGTGAAAATGCGCGGCCGTGGCCGGACCACTCAGCCCGCTGTAGGTGATCTTGTACTTGAGGACGTTGGTCTTGGTGTTGAGCGTCGCCTCGGCGAGGCCGCTGCCGCGTGTCATGTTCGGCGGTACTTCGCTGGCTGCGTTCATGCTGCCGCTGAAGTTGGTGACATCGGACTTGGACGACATCATTCCGCATCCTGCCAGCGCGAGGGTGGCTGCGCCCGCCACGAAAGACATGCGAATCAGTTGGCCGTATCGGGTCATGGTGCTTGGCTCCTTGGTGATTGGAGAACGGACATTACGCCGTTTGTGCCTGCGGCCTTGTCGGTGGCAACCCCGACTTTCCGGGCTGGCATCATGGCGGCCATGACACCCCTGCCCTCTGCCCAAGACATCGTCGACTTCTGGCGCGAGGCCGGTCCGAAGCGCTGGTTTGCCAAGGACGACGCCTTCGACCGGGATTTCAAAGCACGCTTCGAAGCGGCGCACCATGCTGCAGCCTCGGGCGCGCTCGATGCCTGGTCCGACACCGCCGAGGGCACGCTGGCGCTGCTCGTGCTGCTCGATCAATTCCCGCGCAACTCGTTTCGCGGCAGCGCGCAAATGTTCGCCGCCGACGGATTGGCGCGCGCCATCGCGAGTGCAGCGGTCGACGCTGGGTTGGACCAGCAAGTCGAGCCCGCGCTGCGCCCCTTTTTCTACCTGCCTTTCATGCACTCGGAATCGCTCGCCGACCAGGAACGTTCGGTGGCACTCAACGCGGCGCTGGACGAAAACACGCAGCGCTTCGCGGTGCTGCACCGCGACATCGTCGCGCGCTTCGGGCGGTTCCCGCACCGCAATGCGATGCTCGGGCGCAGCAGCACGCCGGAAGAATTGAAGTTTCTGGCGGAAGGCGGGTTCGCCGGATAGGGGACGCGCCGTTCACGCGCTACCTGACATGCCGGCCGCGAGCCGAGCCGGGCGCGTGCCTAGGCCTCTTGATGCGGCACCGTCTCGGGCTTTTCCGGCGCCACGGGCTCGCCCGACACGCCCGGTCTCGCGCTGCCCTTGAACGATCCGTAGGCATGCGCATACACCCAGGTGAATTCGGCACCGAGCAGGAAGATCTGCGCCGAGTAGTACACCCACACCAGCACCACCACCAGCGAGCCCGCGGCGCCATAGCCCGACGCGACGCTGCTCTCGCCGATGTAGAGCCCGATCAGGTACTTGCCGATGGTGAAGAGCAGCGCCGTCACCGCGGCACCGACCCACACGTCCTTCCACTGCACCCGCACGCGCGGCATGATCTTGTAGATCATCGCGAAGCCGACGGTGACCATGCAGAAGCTCAGCACGAAGTTGACCGCCTGCCCCAGCAGCGCCCAGCCACCGAACACGGGCGCCCACCACTTGCCGAGCGCCGACAGCGCCGCGCTCGCGATGAGCGACACCATCAGCAAAAAGCCGATGCCCATGATCATGCTGAAGGACAGCAGCCGCACGCGCACCAGGTTCATGATCCCGGCGCTCGCGTCGCGCGCCGGCGCACGCCAGATGCGGTCGAGCGCGTCCTGCAGTTCACCGAACACGGTGGTCGCGCCGAGCACCAGCAGCCCGACGCCGACGACGGTGGCGACGATGCCTTCGCGCGGCTTGTTGACGCCTTCGAGCATGCTCTGCACGGCCCGCGCGCCCTGCTCGCCCATGAGGCCCGAGAGCTGCAGCAGGATTTCACCGCGCGCCGCGTCTTGGCCGAACACCAGGCCGGCCACCGAGATCACGATGAGCAGCAGAGGTGCGACCGAGAACACCGTGTAGTAGGCAAGCGCCGCGCCCATGCTCGGTGCGTAGTCGGACTTCCAGGCCGTCAGGGCCTGCTTGCAGAGACTGAAGAGAGCGTGGGCACGGGCTTGCATGCGTGCAGTGTCGCAGCTTGAAGTCGCTCGCCATGTCGGCGCATGTCCATTGTCGAGCGCGCCCGGCAGCGGCAGCGGCCTTTGGACATAATCGCCCGAATGCAACCGGTTCCACCCGGGTCGACGGCCGTCGAACACGCCCGACCCCAGTCCAAGCGCGACCTCTTCTTTTCCTTCACCTGGCTCGCGCTGCAGGGCTTCGGCGGCGTGCTGGCGGTCGTGCAGCGCGAGATCGTCGAAAAGAAGCGCTGGCTCACGCCGGACGAATTCCTCGAGGACTGGGCCGTCGCGCAGGTGATGCCGGGCCCCAACGTGATCAACCTGGCGCTGATGATCGGCGACCGCTACTTCGGCCTGCGCGGCGCCATGGCGGCGCTGGCGGGCATGCTGGCGGTGCCGACCTGCATGATCCTCGTGCTGGCAGTGCTCTACGCCCACTTCGCCGACAACCCGCAGGTGGCCAATGCGCTGCGCGGCATGGGCGCCGTCGCCGGTGGCCTGATCACCGCCACGGGCATCAAGTTGATTCCGCCGCTGCGCCGACACGCGCTGGGGTTCCCCGTGTGCCTGGCCTTCATGACGCTCACCTTCGCGGCCATCGCTATCGCGCGCGTTCCGCTCGGCTGGGTGCTGATCGCCTTGGGCGGCACCGCCTGCGTTCTGACCTGGCGAAAGCTCGCGCCATGAGCATCACGATGCAGAGCCACGACTGGCTGGCGCTCTTCGCGCAGTACATGATGCTCTCGCTCATTTCGATCAGCGGCGCCATCACCACCGTCCCCGACATGCAGCGTTACCTGGTGGACCAGAACGGCTGGCTGACGAACGCCCAGTTCAGCTCCTCCATCGCGATTGCCCAGGCGGCTCCCGGCCCGAACGTACTTTTCGTGGCGCTGATGGGCTGGAACGTCGGCCTCAACGCGGGCGGCGGCATCGGTGCCGGCGTGCATGCCTGGCTGCTCGGCCTGATGGGGATGGCGATCACCATGGGCGGCATCCTCATCCCCAGCACCACGCTCACCTACCTCGCCACACGCTGGGGCCACCGCAACCGGACGCGGCGCGGCGTGCGCGCCTTCAAGCAGGGCATGGCGCCGGTCGTGGTGGGGCTGCTGCTGTCCACCGGCTGGGTCTTGATCGCGAGCAGCCAGCGCAGTGCGGCGCCCGCGTGGCATCTTTGGCTCCTGGCCGGCGTGACGGCTTTCATCGTCTGGCGCACGCGAATCCACCTCCTGTGGCTGCTCGGCTTCGGAGCGCTGCTGGGCTTTCTGGGTTTTGTCTGAACTTCACTGGGGAATGAACATGCAAATGCGTCCATTGGGCCGCTCGGGCCTTCAGGTGTCGCCGCTGGCCTTCGGCGGCAACGTGTTCGGCTGGACCGTCGACGAGCCGCTGGCCTTCCGGCTGCTCGACGCCTGGCTCGACGCCGGCTTCAACTTCGTCGACACGGCGGACATGTACTCGACCTGGGTGCCCGGCCACACGGGCGGTGAGTCCGAAACGATCATCGGCAAGTGGCTCAGGCAGACGGGCAAGCGCAATCGCGTGGTGCTCGCCACCAAGGTGGGCAAGCCGATGGGCGAAGGCAAGCAGGGCCTGTCGCCCGCCTACATCCGCGAGGCCGTCGACGCGTCTCTGAAGCGGCTCAAGACCGACCACATCGACCTCTACCAGTCGCACGACGACGACGCCGACACGCCGCTGGCCGACACCGCCGCCGCTTTCGGCGACCTGATCAAGGCCGGCAAGGTGCGCGCCATCGGCGCATCGAACTTCACGGCGCCGCGCCTGGCCGAGGCCCTGGACGTGGCCGAGCGCGAGGGCCTGCCGCGCTACGAATCGCTGCAGCCGCTCTACAACCTGTACGACCGCGCGGTGTTCGAAGACGCGCTGGAGCCGCTGTGCCTCGACCGCGGCGTCGGGGTGATCAACTTCTATGCACTCGCGGCGGGCTTTCTCACCGGCAAATACCGCAGCGAAGCCGATGCAGGCAAGAGCGCACGCGGCAAGAGCACCACGGGCAAGTACCTGAATGCGCGGGGCCTGCGCATCCTCGACGCACTCGACGCCGTCGCCCGGGCGCACGGCGCTACGCCGGGGCAGGTCGCGATTGCGTGGCAGATCGCGCGCCCCTCGATCACCGCGCCCATCGCCAGCGCTTCGTCGATGAAGCAGCTCGAAGAACTCGCGGCCGCGGCGCAGCTGAAGCTCGATGCCGAATCCATCGCACGTCTGGACAAGGCGAGCGCTGAAAAGGTCGAGTCATGAGCGCGCCGGACCGCACCCGAGCGTTCGTGTCACTGCCCTCCGTGCGGAGGGCCGCCTCGTGACCGCCGCCGATCCGCTCGCCGCGCCGACGCTGTCGCGCTTCGCCGATCTGCGCGTCGACGTGGGCGTGCCGCAGGTGCTGGGCTCGGGCCCGCGCGGGCTGCGCCGTGTGGTTCCGATCACCGGCGGCCAGGCCGAGGGCGACGGCTGGACCGCGCGCGTGTTGCCCGGCGGCAGCGACTTTCAATGGATCATCAGCGACACGCTGTCGGAGCTCGACGCACGCTACGGGCTCGAAACCGACGCAGGGGACCTGATCTACGTGCAGAACCGCGCGATTCGCGCGGCGCCGGCCGACGTGATGGCGAAGCTCATGCGCGGCGAGCCGGTCGATCCGGCCCAGATCTACTTTCGCTGCAGCCCGAGCCTCGAAACCACATCGCCCGCGCTGCGCTGGGTGTGTGAGCGCATGTTCGTCGGCGCCGGCGTGCGCCACCCGGCGCAGGTGGTGATGCGCTTCTTCACGCTGCTGTAGCGGCGGCTGCTTGCCAGGTCGCCAGGCGCTCGGCGCCCAGCGCTTGGGACTTCAGGCGGCCCGCGCGATCCGCTGGCGCATCGCCTCGTACAGGCAGATGCCGCTCGCCACCGACACGTTGAGGCTTTCGACCGCGCCGGCCATGGGAATGCTCACCAGCTCGTCGCAGGTCTTGCGCGTGAGCTGGCGCATGCCCTCGCCTTCGGCACCCAGCACCAGGGCCAGGGGCCGCTTCAGATCGCTCTGGTAGAGCGTTCCGGGCGCATCGTCGCTGGTGCCGACGCACCAGATGTTGCGCTCCTTGAGTTCACCGAGCGTGCGCGCGAGATTGGTCACCATGAAATAGGGCACGGTCTCGGCCGCGCCGCTCGCGACCTTGGCCACCGTGGCATTGATGCCGGCCGCATGGTCCTTGGGCGCGATCACGGCATGGGCGCCGGCGCCGTCGGCCACGCGCAGGCAGGCGCCGAGGTTGTGCGGATCGGTGACTCCGTCGAGCACCAGCAGCAAGGGCACGACGCCCGCCGCCTCGATCCCTTCGAGCAATTCGTCCAGCGAATGCGTCTGCGGAATCGGCTCGACCCGCGCCGCCACGCCCTGATGACCGTGGCTGCCGCTGAGCTTGGACAGGCGCAGGCCGTCGGCCTCGACCAGCCGCACGCCGGCCTCTTGCGCGCGCGTCACGAATTGCCGCATGCGCGCGTCGCGCCGGCTCGCGTCGAAGAGCACCTCGATCACCGAAGCCGGCGCGGTCTTGATGCGAACGCTCACGGCATGAAAGCCGAAGATCACCTTGGGAGAAGCCATGCGGGGATTATCGAGCCCGCGTCAGAAGATCCCAGTGAGGTAGAGCGCGGCAAGCACCACGGCGACCATGGCCACTGCCCACCAACCCCACCTGAGCGCGCCAGGTGCGGGCGTCGGCTCCCCGCCCGGACCGGCGCGCGGCCCCAGGCGGCCGAAGGCCGTGTCTTCCTCGTCATCGGGCAGGTTCTGCATGGCTCGCTCCCTTCCTTCTTATCCCTTGTCGTCCGCGCTCACGCGGCCCGCCTCGATGGTGATGCGCCTTTCGCACTGGGCCGCGATGCCCCGGTCGTGGGTGACCAGCACGAGTGTGGTGCCGAGTTCGCGGTTGAGATCGAACATCAGGCGAATGATCTGCTCGCCGGTCGCGAAGTCGAGACTGCCTGTGGGTTCGTCCGCCAGCAGCAAGGCCGGCTGCACGACGAAGGCCCGGGCCAGTGCCACCCGCTGCTGTTCGCCGCCGGACAGCACCTTGGGGTAGTGGCCGAGCCGCTGCCCGAGTCCGACGCGCCCCAGCATCTCGGTCGCGGTCTTGCGCGCGTCCTTGCGATTGGCGAGTTCGAGCGGGAGCATGACGTTTTCCAGCGCGTTCAGGTTGGCGAGCAGCTGAAAGCTCTGGAACACGAAGCCGACCTTGCGTGCACGCAGCGCGGCGCGCTCGTCCTCGTTCACTGCGAACAGATCCTCGCCCGCCAGGCGCACGGTGCCCTGCGTCGGCGTGTCCAGTCCGGCGACGATCGACAGGAGCGTGCTCTTGCCCGAGCCGGACGCCCCGACGATGGCCGCAGTCTCCCGCGTGCCCAGGGTGAAATCGATGTCCTGCAGAATGTCGAGAGTCCCGGCCGAGTCGGTGACCGATTTGAAGACATGTTCGACGGCAACGATCTCGTCGGAGGGTTTGAGGGGCATTGAAAGGGTTTCGCTTGGTGAATCGACGTCACTTTATCTTGACCGCAGCGGCAGTCGCCGGCGCGGGGTCTTGGCCGCTGGCCTCCTGGTCCCAGCAGCCACGTCCAGCCGACCGCAAGCCGCTGATCCTGGTCGTCGGCGACTCGCTGTCGGCCGAGTATGGACTCAAGCGCGGCGAAGGCTGGGTGCCGCTGATGCAGAAGCGCATCGCCGAACAGAAGATCGACGCCACGGTGGTCAATGCCAGCATCAGCGGCGACACCACCTCGGGTGGCAAGGCGCGGCTGGCGGGCCTGCTCGCGGCGCACAAGCCGACGCTGGTGGTGCTCGAACTCGGCGCCAACGACGCGCTGCGCGGGCTTCCGCTCGCCGACACCGAAAAGAACCTCACCGACATGACGCGCGCCGCCCAGGCCGCGGGCGCCCAGGTGCTGATCGTCGGCATCCAGGTGCCGCCGAACTACGGCGGGGATTACACGCGGCGCTTTTCGGCCCTGTTCGACAACGTGGCGAAGGCGTCCAAGGCGCCCTTGGTGCCGTTTCCGCTGAAAGGCGTGGCGGACGCGCCCGACGCGGCGTCGCTCTTTCAAGCCGACCGGATTCATCCGAATGCGACCGCGCAACCCACCATCCTCGAGAACGTCTGGCCGGCCTTGCGCAAGCTGCTGCCGAAATAAAAAGCCGCCCGGGACAAAGCCCACGGGCGGCCGCATGGCATCGCGAACGGGTGCAGGCGCTCTGAAGGGATCAACCGTTCTTGGTGGGAATATCGGGAACGGTGGGCGCGTCGCGCTCGAGCGAGGCCACGTCGGTTTCGGGATCGCCCGGCGCGAGGCCTTCGCTGCTCGGGCTCAGCTTGCGATAGGCCTTTTCCCTCAGCTTCTCTTCCTTCTTTTTCTTCTTGGCCAGCTCTTTCTGACGCTTCTCGTAGCCGTAATTGGGTGTTGCCACTGCTTCTCCTTGAGGCGAGGCAGTCCGACTGACTGCATGTGGTGCGACTGTACGCCATAACCGCTGGCGCCCGGAACGCCGCGGGGCCCGTCAAAGTGCCGACAAGGCCTGTTCCAGGTCCATGCGCAGGTCTTCGGTTTCTTCCAGGCCCACCGAAAAGCGCACCAGCGTCCCCTTGTGCGGCCAGCGTGCGACCTTCGCGTCGCGCATGAGCGCGATGTCGTACGGCACCACGAGACTGATCGGCCCGCCCCACGAATAGCCGAGGCGAAAGAGTTCGAGGCTGTCGCAGAAGCGGTCGACCTGCGCGCTGCTGAAGCGCTCGTCGAACACCACCGAAAACAAGCCCGCCGCGAGATCGGTCGCGCCGCACAGCCGCAGCCAGTTCGCGTGGCCGGGCGAGCCTTCGAGCGCGGGGTGCAGCACCTGCGCGATCTCTTCCCGGCCCTGCAGCCAGTCGGCGAGCACGCGCGCGCTGCGATCGTGCGCCTCGTAGCGTAGCGCCATGCTCGGGAGCGAACGCAGGATCGCCTCGGCGTCGCCGGCCC
>JAHJOG010000265.1 GCA_018820395.1 Gammaproteobacteria bacterium
CGAGCCGCCAATCCTTGGTTTCGAGGATCAGCAATCCGCGGCGCGGGTGCAGCACGACGAAGTCGGGATGGCACTGCTTGGGGCCGATCGGCACGTCGAACCAGAGCAGGTAGTCGTCGTCGAGCTTCTGTTGCAAGCGCTCCGCCAGCCGTCGTTCGCCCGACGTCATCCGGGCGACACAGGTGCTGAGTGAGGGCATGAGAACGGCCATGGATCACCTTCGCAAGAGGGCAAAGGCGGATCATGAAAGGCAATGCGGCCAAGCGTGCAATCGCTGCCGGCTACACGGGGCGAAAACCGTGAAGATTCCCCCGATTCACGGCCGTTTCATCAGGCGTGAGCCGGCTCGGAACGAGACGGCTTGGCGACCAGCTTGGACAGTTCCGCGAAGCCGATGGGCGGCACGGTCAACCAGGGCAATGTGAAGATGCGTTTGGCGAGGCCGCCGGCCATGCGCGCCAGTTGCTTGCGCTCGCCGGCCAGCCGGGCAGCGAGCAAGGGGTCTTTGGTGCCCGCGGCCAACACGCTCTTGTTGAGCACCCAGGCATAGGGCTCGATGCTGGCGCGGCGCAGGTCTTCCTGCAACGCTGCCGCTTGCGACACGGGCGTCACTTCGGGCAGCGTGACCAGGATGATCTTGGTGTACGCGGCATCCTGAAGCCGCATCAAGGGCGTGACGATGTGGGCGTTGCCATGGCCTTCGAACTCGCGCGTCATCTGCCGGTGGTAGGCGCCGGTCGCGTCCATCAGCAGCATCGAGTGGCCGGTGGGGGCGGTGTCGAGCACGACGAAGGCGCTGCGAGCTTCGCTCACGATGCGCGAGAAGGCATGGAACACGGCCACTTCTTCGGTGCAGGGCGATCGCAGGTCTTCCAGCAGCAGCGCTTGTTCGGCGGCGTCGAGCTTGGGCGACTTGGCCGCCATGATCTTGTCGACGTAGCGCTGCGTTTCGACCTTGGGGTCGATGCGGCTCACGTTCAGGCCGGGCACGGCGCCGTCCAAGGTTCCGGCCAGGTGCGCCGCCGGATCGGTGGTGCTGAGGTGAACGGTCTTGCCGCGCTGGACCAGGCCCAAGGCGAGCGCCGCGGCCACGGTCGTCTTGCCGACGCCTCCCTTGCCCATCACCATGATCAGCCCGTGTTCGGCGGCGGACAGTTCGTCGGCCAGCGCGTCCAGGCCTTGGAGCTGGTCTGACCCCATTGCGAGAGTCGCTGGTGGGGTGACGGGATCGGCGCCGGTGTTCAGCAGTGCGCGCAACGCGGGCAGGCCGACGGTGTCGAAGGCTCGCAGCGCCACACGATCCTGCGGCAGGGCGCGCAGCGACGCCGGCATCGCATCCAGCGCCTGTTGCCCGAGGCCTTCGATGGCGCAGGCCACGGCGTCGGTGCGCTCGCTGGCATGGAACACGCCGTTGATCGCGAGCCGCTGGTTGTGCAAGCCCAGCTCGTGCAATTCGCTGGAGGTGCGCGCCGCTTCGGCGATGGCGCCCTTGTCGGGCCGAGTGACCAGCACCATGGTGGTCTTCGCCGGATCGCTCAGGGCGTCGAGCGCCGCCTTGAAACGAAGCTCCTGCAGTTTGAGGCCCGAATGCGGCCCCAAGCACGAGGCGCCGCGATCGTTGCCGTCGAGAAATCCTGCCCAGGCCTTGGGCAGGCTGAGCAGTCGCAAGGTGTGACCCGTGGGCGCGGTGTCGAAGACGATGTGGTCGACCGCTGAGTCGCCTTCGGACAACAGCGACGAGAACTCATCGAAAGAGGCGATCTCGGTGGTGCAGGCGCCGGACAGCTGCTCGCGCACGGTGGAGAGTTCGACGGCACTGGCGCCCGCGCCCATCTGCGCCAGAACCCGCTGTCGATACGATTCGGCGGCGGTATCGGGGTCGATGTTGAGCACCGACAGGCCGGGCGCGCCGGGCACGGGCACCGGCGTGTTTCGCAGTGGGATGCCCAGCATTTCGTCGAGGTTGGACGCAGCGTCGGTGCTGACCAGCAGCACCTTTTTTCCGGCGTCGGCCAGCTTGAGCGCGGCGGCCGTCGAAAGAGACGTCTTGCCGACGCCACCCTTGCCGGTGAAGAAGAGGTAGCGGGTTGGATGCTCCAGAAACGCGAAGTGGCCAGGCTCCAGCCACGACTGAGCGGCCGCATGCGAAGGAACGCAACCCGACCCCAGGACCTGAATCTGCATTGGATGACCCCATGTTCGTGTGCGGCCGGCAGCGACCACCGGACTGGAAGGTACTGTGCAGGACATTGGCGCAATTCGCCTTGAGCACCGTCAAGGCATGACGACGAGCCGATGGCCCGTGCATGCCAGCGATAGACTCGACTTCCCGTGGAAAACGCCACCGACCCCATGAGGTTGCTTGATGACGAAACGCATCGCGGTGCTTCTGACGATGTTGGCCCTGCAGCTCGGCGCGCACGCGGCCGACCCACAGCGCGAGGCAGAAGTCGCGCAGCGCGGTGCGGACGTGATGCCGTTCAGCCTGGAGGTGACGAGGCACGTCTTCACGAAGACCGCCGACGGCGGCGTGCAGCGCGTAGTCGCCAAGCGTGCGAGCGACACCCAGCAGGTCCAGCTGGTGCGCCAGCATCTGCACGAGATCCGGGCCCAGTTCCTGCGCGGCGATTTCTCGGGGCCATCGCACATCCATGGCAACGAGATGCCGGGCCTCGCGGAGCTCAAGGCCGCCAAGCCCGGTGCGGTCGCGGTCGCCTACAGAGACGTGAAGGGCGGTGCTGAACTGAGCTTCCGAACCGGCGACCCGAAGCTCGTCTCGGCCATTCACCGGTGGTTCGACGCCCAGCTTTCCGACCATGGCGCCGATGCGATGTCCGGCCACGGGCATCACGGCCACGACAAGACCCGGCCGCAGAACTGAGACCGGCCATCGCATGTCCCAACCTCCACTCCGCCGCCCCGACTGGCGCACCGCGCTGATCGACCCGACGCCGCTCGCGCCGCCCGGCTTCCGCTCGCTGGCCGCGCCGGTGTATCGCGGCTCGACCACCCTTTTCGAGAAGGCGCGCGACCTGCGCGACGACTGGCGCGGCGGCGCGATGCCCTATACCTACGGGCTGTACGGCACGCCCACCACGCTCGAACTCGCGTCGCGCGTGGCGGCGCTCGAACATGCGGCGCACTGCTTCATCACGCCCGGCGGACAGGCGGCGATCGCGCTGATCTACCTGGCCTTCTGCTCGGCCGGCGACCATGCACTGGTGCCTGAGAGCGCCTACGGCCCGAACCGCGATCTGGCCTTTGGCATGCTGCGTCGGCTCGGCATCGAGGTAGAGATGTACGACCCGATGCTGGGCGACGGCATCCGCGCCCTGCTGCGGCCGAACACGCGGCTGGTCTGGTGCGAAAGCCCGGGCTCGATCACGATGGAAGTGCAAGACGTGCCGGCCATCGCGGCCGCCGCGCACGCAGCGGGCGCCACCGTGGCGCTGGACAACACCTACGCCGCCGGCGTGTTCTTCGACGCGTTCGCGCACGGCGTCGACGTGTCGATGCAGGCGTTGACCAAATACATCGGCGGCCACAGCGACGTGCTGCTTGGCTCGGTGTCGACCTGCGACGCGCGCTGCCACGAAGCGCTGGGCGAGGCCCGCACCCTGCTCGGGATGGGCGTGTCGCCCGACGATTGCAGCCTGGCGCTGCGCGGCCTGCAAACGCTGGGCGTGCGGCTGGACCGCTTGGAAAAGTCGACGCTCGCAGTGGCGCATTGGCTGCAGGCGCGGCCCGAGGTGGACCGCGTGCTGCACCCGGCGCTGCCCACCTGCCCGGGCCACGACGTCTGGCAACGCGACTTCACCGGCTCGGCCAGCATCTTCTCGGTGGTGTTCGACGAAGCCTGGCGCGGCGAAGCGCTGATGGACTTCATCGACCGGCTGCAGCGCTTTCACATCGGCTACAGCTGGGGCGGCGTGACGAGTCTGGTCACACCGTGCTTCGGCCTGAACCGCCCGACGCGCGATTACGGCGACCGGCTGGTGCGGTTCAACATCGGGTTGGAGGCGGTGGAGGATCTGACCGACGATCTGGCGCAGGCGTTCGAGGGGCGCTGAAGGAAGCAGCGAATTTGCGTGAACCTACTGGCCTTAATACGAGCCCTTAGGCGGGGGCTAGTATTCGGCCCGGGCTTGTTCGCGTCTCGGAATGGGAGTGATGCATTGAAGTTCTTCGCGTTCGTCCTATTGCTGCTGATGACCTGGGTCTTGGCACTCTTTTCCGCTATCCCTTACGGCGATGGGGGCGTATTCGTGATGTTCGCCGTGGTGATGACCGTGGCGTTTGTTGCCTACTGCGGTTTTTTGGTATTGGGTGCCATCTTGGGAGACTTGGGTGGGACGCCGCATGAGCGCAACTCATCGCGTTATGACAGCGCGCGGCCCGATGAAGATTGGGCCGATGAAGAAAAACTGATGTCCCGTCTGACGCGCTCAGCACGTATGACGGATGACGCCCTGGACGGGCCTCACGGAATATGCCCGGTGTGTCGCGCCATCATCAGCTGCCGTTCGGTTGACTGTCTGGCCTGCAAGTCGTCGTTCGCGTCTGGAAAGTTCATGGGATGGCGTCCAGTGCCACTCACTTCCGAGCAGACTTCGCGCTGCAACAAGGTTCTGCTTGCCGGTACAAAGCCATTGAAAAACACGAGCTAGTTCGCCGATCAACCATCGATGCACACCATGACCCAGCCCCTCCGCCCCTTTCAGCTGCACGTGCCCGACAGCGAGATCGACGATCTGCGCGAGCGGCTGGCGCGCACGCGCTTTCCCGATCAGGCGCCAGGCGACGCTTGGGCGTACGGCACCGACGTCACGTACCTCGAGCGGCTGGTCGAGCACTGGCGCACGGGCTTCGACTGGCGCGCGCAGGAAGCGCGGCTGAATGCGTTTGCGCAGTACAAGGTGCAACTGCACGGCATCGATCTGCACTACCTGCACGTGCCCGGAAAGGGCGAGCGACCGATGCCGTTGCTGCTGTCGCACGGCTGGCCGGGGTCGGTGTTCGAGTTTCTCGACATCATTCCGCGCCTGACCGATCCGGCGCGCTTCGGGGGTGACCCGGCCGATGCGTTCACGGTGGTCGCGCCGTCGCTGCCGGGCTACGGCCTGTCGTTCAACCCCGGGCAACCGCGCTTCGGCGTGGAGGCGATCGCCGATTGCTTTGCAGACCTGATGACCACGCAGCTCGGCTACGAGCGCTTCGGCGCGCAGGGCGGCGACTGGGGTGCTTTCATCTCGTCGCGGCTGGGCGCCGTGCATGCGGACAAGCTGATCGGCATCCACCTCAACCTGCTGGCCGTGCGGCGCGACCCGAAGATGCTGGCGAACCCGACGCCCGACGAGCGCACCTTTCTCGATCGGCTCGAACAGTGGCTCAAGGAAGAGACGGGCTACCAGTGGATTCAGGGCACGCGTCCGCAGACGCTCGCGTTCGGCCTGACGGATTCGCCCGCGGGCCTGGCGGCCTGGATCGTCGAGAAGTTCCGGCGCTGGTCGGACTGTCATGGCGACGTCGAGAGCGTGTTCTCGCCCGATCATCTGCTGGCGAACATCGGCCTTTACTGGCACACGGGCGCGATCGGTTCGTCGTTCTGGCCCTACTACGCGCGCATGCACGGGCGCTGGCCGATTCCCGACGGTGGGGTCGCCGTGCCGATGGGCTACGCCGAATTCCCGTGCGAGATCCTGCGGCCGCCTCGGTCGGTCGCAGAGAAGTGGTACACGGACATCCGCCGCTGGACCGAGATGCCCCAAGGCGGTCACTTCGCCGCGATGGAGCAGCCGCAAGCGCTGGCGAACGAGATCGTCGAGTTCTTCCGGCCGCTGAGGGCGGCTTAGCGGCCGGCGCCCGCAGCGCTCTGGCGGCCGCCGACTCTCAGAGTTGCACCAGTTTCCGCAGCGCGCTCGGGTCCAGCACGCGCATGACGCCATAGTCGATTTCCAACATTCCGGACGCACACAGTTGGCGAAGCGCGGTGTTGCAGCTCTGGCGCGACACGCCGGCAATGTTGGACACCTCTTCCTGTGAGATTCGCAATTCGGTCAGGCTGGCCGCGCCGGCCGGCTGAAAAAGACCGACCACTGCGCGTGCCACGCGGCCGTGCGAGTCTGTCGCTCGGTTGGCATAGCAGTGGCCCATGAACCAATGAAGCCGCTCGCTCAGCAGTCGCAGGATGTAGTGACTGAAGCCTGGTTCGGTGTCGAGCAGCCAGAAAAATGTGTCGGCCGGCAACATCGCGGCTTTGCTGGGCCGCAGGGCCTGCGCGTCGACCGCGAACGGCGCGTCGCGCAGCAGCGTCGCCTCGCCGAACCAGCTGCCGGGCGCCAGACCGCAGAAGGTCACGGCGCGCCCTTCGGCATCCACGGAAGACAGTTTGATCAGCCCCACGAGAACTCCGCACCAGGCATGCGGGATATCGCCCTGGTGCGACAGCGCCGTTCCAGTGGCGATGGATTCGACCCGGAGTGCGTCGCGCACGGCTTGGCGTGCGGGGAGCGACAGCAGTGGGTACCAGCCGGACGCTTCCAGCAATCCTTCCAAGGAGAACTCGGGTTCCGACGCGTTCACCGCGCGATGGTAGATCCGAAACCGCGAGCGACATCGGCGTCGTGGCCATCGCCCGTGAAAACCCTGAGGCAAATTGTCGGGCGATTGGCAGTCGCGATCGCGCCCGGCTTCCAGAATCCGCCGCATGCAAGACACCGCACAACGATTCAGGAATGAGGTGGCGGTCGTCACGGGCGCGGCAAGCGGCATCGGCCAGGCGACCGCGCTGCAACTGGCGTGCGAGGGCGCGAGCGTGGTACTGGTGGATGTGTGCGACAGCGAGGAAACACAAGCCCTGCTGCGCGAGCACGGCGCGCGGAGCGTGTGTGTCACGGCGGACGTGTCCGACCCGCGAACGGCGACGACGGCTCGCGACGCGGCCCTTCGACACTTCTCGGCCGCGAGCGTCCTGGTGAATGTGGCAGGCCTGCCCGATGTGGCGCCCGAACCCGGCATCGCCTGCGTGGACCTCGACCGCTGGATGCGCGTGATGGCGGTGAACCTGAATGGCCCTTTCCTGATGGCGCGCGCGCTGCTGCCGGACATGCAGGCCGCGGGCGCCGGGGCGATCGTGAATGTGTCGTCGATGGCGGGCCGCCTGTACAGCCTGAACGCAACGCCCGCGTACACCGCCAGCAAGGCCGGGCTGCTGGGCCTGACGCGCCATCTCGCATCGGACTATGGGGCCTTCGGCATACGCGTCAACGCGATTTGCCCGGGCAGCGTGGACACGCCCATGCTGCGCGGCAGCCTGGACTCCCGCGACGCCGCGACTCGGTCGGACCCCGCCACGCAGCGTCGTCGCGATCGGGTCGCGGCGGTTCGCTCCATGACTGCGCTGGGCCGGATGTCGACCGCCGCCGAGCAGGCATCGGTCATTGCGTTTCTGGCTTCGCGAGACGCCGCCTTCGTGACCGGTGTGGCGCTCGACACCAATGGCGGCTTCTACATGGCCTGAACGGCGCGCACGCACATTTTTGGAGACTCCATGACCTCTGTCACCGCAGCGCATTTCGCCGGCTACGCTGCCGCCACCGTCTACGAGGCCGCCGGCAAATGCGGCGACATGGCCCCTTCGATTCGACCGGTCGGCGACGCCTGTCGACTCCTGGGCCGCGCCTACACGGTGCGGTGCTGGCCGAGCGATGGCCTGGCGTTCATGCGCGCCGTCGAAATGGCCGAGCCGGGCGACGTGCTGGTCATCGACAGCGGCGGAACGGACCGCAGCACGGTTTGGGGCGGCAGCGCAACGATTCGCGCCAAGCATCGCGGCATTGCCGGTGTCGTCACCAACGGGGCGGTGCGTGACGTCGCGACGATTCGAGCACTTGAATTCCCCGTGTGGTCCACCGGGATCTGCGTGCGCGGCGGCGTCGCGAACCACCCCGGCTGGCACAACACCGTGGTTTCCGTCTGCGACGTGGCCGTGGGGCCTGGGGACATCGTGTTGGCGGACATCGACGGCGTGGTGGTCGTGCCCAGCGCGAACGCCGCGGAGGTTCTCGAAAAGACCAAGGCGCAGGCCGAGAAAGAAAAGGGTGCCGACGAAAGGCTGCGCGCCGGCGGCTCCTACGACGACGTGCTCCGCTGGTACCAGTCCATTTCCAAACCCACCGTCTGAGTGAATCGACGGAAATTCCCCGCAAGCAACCATCAGGAGACACACATGAAACGCAGAGAGTGCATTGCAACGCTGGTGGCGGGCGCCGCCCTGGCCGCGTCGAGTGGTTCAGCGTGGGCCCAGGCCGCCCCGCTCGACAAGACGCTGCGCATCGTCGTCGGCTTCCCCGCGGGTGGCGCTGGTGACTCGATCGCGCGCATGCTGGCGGTGCATCTGCGGGGAACCTACGCCACCAATGTCATCGTGGAGAACCGCGCCGGCGCGGGCGGCCGAATCGGAACCGAATACGTGAAGAACGGCGAGGCCGACGGATCCATCATGCTGCTGTCGGCGGCGCCGATCCTGACGATCTACCCGCACATCTACAAGAAGCTGCCCTACGACACGCTGCGCGACTTCGTCCCGGTCACGTCGGTCAGTTCGTTCAACTACGCCTTCACCGTCGGCCCCGGTGTGCCGGCCAGCGTGAAGTCGCTTGCCGACTACGTGACGTGGGTCAAGGCGAACCCCGACAAGGCCGTCTTCGGCTCGCCGGCGGCCGGCGCATCGCCGCACTTTCTGGGCCTGATGTTCGGGCGCGCCATCGGCATGCCGTTGACCCACGTCGCCTACAAGGGTGGCGCGCCTCTGACCCAGGACCTGCTCGGCGGGCAGATTCCCATCGCGGTCGACGTCGCGGCGAGCCACATTCCGTATCTCGAAAGCGGCAAGCTTCGCATACTGGCAACCAGCGGCAAGGTGCGCACGCTGCCCTCCGTCCCCACCATCGCCGAGGCGGGCTATGCGTCGCTGGAGCTGGACGAATACTTCGGCCTGTTCATGCCGGTCAAGACTCCGCCGGATCTGGTGGCGCGGATGGTGACCGCCGTGCAGGCCGCGATCAAGCAACCCGACGTGGTGGCCGGGTTGAACAAGCTGTCGTTGCCGCCGAGCGGCCCCTCGCAGCGCGATTTCGCCCGGCAGGTCGCCACGGACCTGGAGCGCTGGGGCCCGATCGTCAAGTCTTCGGGGTTCGTGGCTGAGGAGTGAGCGATGAAGCGCATTCCGACCGCTGAGCTGCACGTGCGGGCGTCATCGTCCGAGCGTTCTTCGACGGGCGACGCAAGCCGCGGCATGCGGCGCTGAGGTAGCTTGTGTACGAAGATCTATTTGGAAAGACAGCCGTCATCACCGGAGCCTCCGGGGGCATCGGCGCCGGCGTGGCGCGCGCCTTCGCGGCGCAGCGCATCGCGGTCGCCCTGTGGGACATCACGCCGAAGCCGCTCGAAGACCTGCACAAGGAATTGCAGGCTGAGGGCGCCACTGTGACGTCGCGCGTCGTCGACGTGACGGACAGCGAGGCCGTGCATGAGGCCGCTGCAGAGGCCGAGGCGGCATTGGGCGGCATCGACTTGCTGGTCAATGTCGCGGGCGGCAACGCCGGGACGCGGCCATCGCTCATCGACGACATGCCGAGCGAGGCGTGGAGCCGGGTGATCGACGTGAACCTGTCGTCGGCCTTCCATTGCACCCATGCGTGCGCACCGGCCATGCAGCGACGCGGTGGCGGCGCGGTGGTGAACATCGCCTCCTTGGCCTCGATCACGATGTCACTGCACTTCGGAGCGAGCTACACCGCAGCGAAGGCTGGCCTGCTCGGGTTGACGCGGCATGCCGCCATGGACCTGTCGCGCATGGGCATCCGCGTCAATGCCGTGCTGCCCGGCCCGGTGATCACCGAAGTGATGCGTCTGCATGCCTCCCGCAGCAGCCTGATCGACGACCTGCCCAAGCAGGTTCCACTGGGCCGCTGGGTCGAGGTGGAAGACGTGGCGAACGCCGTGCTGTTCCTGTCCGCCAAGGCCTCGTCGGCCACAACGGGCGCACATCTCATCGTCGACTGCGGGCTGCACATCGGCAGCCCATCCCCGCCGCATATCTACTTCGCGCAACGCGCACCCGGTGCGGCCTGAAGCCGGCTCACCCGGATCATCGCCAAGGACCCGCAACATGACACTGCCCCACATCGCCCGCGCCCCGAAGGACGAGGATTTCAAGTCGGACGGTCCACGCCCGTTCTTCGCCTACGCAGACACCGGCCTCGGAAAGAACACCGACGGCCGATTCGGCGCCAGCATCGTGCGCACGGTCCGGGCCGTAAAGCCGGGCGACGGCACCGGCTGGCACTACCACCATGCGGAGCTGCAGCTGATCTACGTGATCCGCGGCCATGCCGTGCTGGACTACGCAGGCATCGGAAGGACCGTGCTGAAGGCCGGCGACATGGTCTACCAGCCCAAGGGCGTCAGGCACGACGTGGTCGAAGTGTCCGAAGGGTACGAGCACATCGAGATCGACATGCCTGCCTCGTTCGAAACGACCAGCGTGGCCGACCCGACGAACGAAGTCGCTTAGGTCCCGCGGCCCACTACCCCGCCGAAAGCACCAGCAACGCCCGCGCCCGCGCGCGACCCACCCGCGCGAGCCGGTGCGCGACATAACCCGGGAAGTGGATGCAGTCGCCCACGGTCAGTCGCTCGGAATGGTCCGTGAAGATCACGTCGATGGTGCCGGCGAGCACGTAGATCATTTCCTGCCCTTCGTGCTGCGCCTCGACGAGGCCGCCGCTTTGGCCGGGGTAGACGACGAAGGCTTCGAAGTCGCGCACCGAATGCCCATGGAGCAAGGGGATGAAGCCGTGCGGAGCGGGCTCGGCGGCGGTCATGGGCTCGCCCTGGTCGGCGGCGCGGGTGACCTTGATGTCGGTCTTGTCGAGCGTTTCGCCGACCAGGTGGCCGATGGTGACGCCGAGCGCCTTGGCCAGGCGCGAGATGGTGGCGATGGACGGGGTCTTGAGTCCGCGCTCGATGCGCGAGACGTGGGCCTTGTTGACGTCGATGGCCTGGGCTAGTTCTTCGACCGTCATGGACCGCGCCCGGCGCAGGGTTCTCACGCGCGGCCCGATGTGGATGGCGGGGGGACGGGGCTTGGCGGCTGTCATGCGAGAGCGATGTTGACACGGTTCCGCATGCCACCTACATTCAGTCAACTTGTTGACCTAAGTCAACTTTGTTGCCCAAAAGGCACCGAGCAACATCATCGCCATCCGGCGGAGGCCACGACCATGACCGACCACAGTGCGCTGCGCGACAGCGTCGACCGCGAGCTGCGCGAAAAGCTGCAGCCCACGCGCTATTCGAAGATCGAGCAACTCACGCTGGCGTGCAGGATGCTGGCGGCCGAGGGCCACTGGGCCAATGGCCTCGCAGGCCAGATCACGGCGCGCGGGGACGAGCCCGACACGTACCTCACGCTGCGCTTCGGCCTCGGCGCCGACGAGGCGGTGCCCGCCAGCTTCATCGCGACCGATGGCGATCTGCGCGCGCTCGACGGCGTGTCGCTGCCCAACCCGGCAACGCGTTTTCATCTGTGGGTCTACAAGCACCATCCGGAGGTGCAGTCGATCGTGCACACGCATCCGGAGGGCGTGTCGGCGCTGGGGATGGTGGGCCGCACGATCGAGATCTCGCACATGGACGCGACGCCCTTCTACGAGAACTGCGCCTACCTGCCCGACTGGCCGGGGCTGCCGATCACCGACGACGAGGGGCGCATCATTTCGACGGCACTGGGCACCAAGAGTGCGCTGCTGCTGGCGCACCACGGCTTGCTGACGGCGGGCAAGACGATCGCCGAGGCGGCGGTGCTGGCGCTGTGGATGGAGCAGGCCGCGCAGGTGCAGCTCAAGGCGGCGGCGGTCGGCACGATCAAGCCCGTGGCGCCGGAGCTGGCGAAGGAGTCGCGCGACTTCCTGCTCAAGCCCGAGATCACCGACCTGACTTTTCAGTATTTCGCGCGGCGCGTGCTGCGTGCCGATCCTGCCTGCCTCGACGCCGGCTGAAGCCGACCGACCTCCGACAGCCACCCCGAAAGACCCCCATGAAAAGACGCGCTTTGATGTTGACGGGCGGCGCAGCCGTCGCGCTCGCCGCTCCCGCCTTCGCCCAAGAGGCGCCGAAGGTGCTGTGGCGCATGCCGTCGAGCTTTCCCAAGTCGCTCGACACGGTGTATGGCGGCGCGACCGCGATCGCGAGCATCGTCAGCGAGATGACCAACGGGCGCTTCGAGATCCGGCCTTCGGGCGCGGGCGAGCTGGTGCCTCCGCTGTCGATCCTCGATGCGGTGCAGGCCAACACGGTCGAGTGCGGCCACACGGCCGGCTTCTATTACGTGGGCAAGGAACCGGCGCTGGTGTTCGACACCGGCGTTCCTTTCGGCATGACGCCGCGGCAGCACATGGCCTGGATGCAGGAAGGCGGCGGCATGGCCTTGATGAACGAGGTGTACGGCCGCTTCGGCGTGGTGCAGATGCCCTGCGGCAACACAGGCGCGCAGATGGGCGGCTGGTTTCGCAAAGAGATCAAGACGCCCAAGGATTTCGACGGCTTGCGCATGCGCGTGCCCGGGCTGCTCGGCAAGGTGTACGCCAAGCTCGGCGCCCTGCCGCAGCAGCTGGCCGGCTCGGACGTGTACCCCTCGCTGGAAAAAGGCGTGCTCGACGCGGCAGAGTTCGTCGGGCCTTACGACGACGAGAAGCTCGGCCTCTCGAAGGTCGCTCGCTATTACTACGCACCGGGCGTGATGGAGCTCGGCGCATCGCTGTGCTTCATCGCCAACCGCTCGGCCTGGGAGAGCCTGCCGGCCAACTACAAGGCGGCCCTGCAGGCGGCGTGCGCGCAGGCCAACATCGGCATGCTGGCGAAATACGACGCGCGCAACATCGCAGCGCTCAAGCGCATCGTCGGCGCGGGCGCCAAGCTGAGCTTCTGGCCCAAGCCGGTGATGGACGCCATGCTGCGCGCCACGCAAGAGGTGCTAAAGGAAGAGTCCGCCGCCAACCCCGTGTTCGCCAAGGTGCACGGCCAGTGGCGTGCGTTCCTGGACGACATGCAGTTCTGGGCGTCGATCAACGACGGGGCGGCTGAGCAGTACTTGTTGACTGTGCGGCGCAAGAGCTGAAGCGCGGGGCGCAGCTTAGGCGCTCGGAACATGGAACACGCTGCAGGGGATGCGCGTGTCGATCCAGTGTTCGGTGTCCATGCGCCTGCTGGTCGAGTCGGTCGGCACAGGCGGCGCCGAGCTTCCTGCACGGCGGCGCCACAGGTGCACCGAGATGCAGAAGGCATAGCCGCTGTTGCTGCTGCCCGTGACGTAGAGCGCAAGCGCCTGGTCGTCTTCCAGCGATACCGGATGGTTTTCCAGCAGGATTTCCTTGACTTCAGGCAACCACAGATCGTGGTAAGTCTCGTAGACCCACGGCCACGCATCGGGCCGTGCGGGGCAGTCGATCTCGCCGCCGAAATGACGGCCGTACGCGAGGGGTGCACTTGCCATGCAATCGGCCAGCGCTTGCGCGAAGCGGCGCTTGAAGTCTTCGTCGGCCTTTTGCTCCTTGATGACACCTCGAAGCCTGGTCAGCAGTGCGTCGGCGTCGGCGAAGCGCTGCCGAGAAATGTCCCGGTCCGGGTCGGCCCGCTTTGCCGTGTTGTCCAGCATTCGCAAACTGGCTTCGAGCTGCGTCTTAAGCGATGGCTCGAGCTTGTACTGCGCGCATAGCTCGGCCATGTCTTGCAGGTCCGCGAGCATGTAAGCGGCATAGCGGCGCAAGCCTTCGAAGTGAACCGAGCCGAAAGGGGCACGTTGGGGCGGCGCCACGCCGGTGTTCGGTGCATCACCCCGGCCGCCTCGCGCTTCGCGACCGCGCCCGGCATTCTTGCCCCTGGCGGGCTGCTTGCCCTTCGACGGAGTCGGCATCGGCTTTTCTGCCAGGGTCTTCTTGTCAGGTGCGCTGACCGGCCCGTCGATCCACTCGACCAGCTTCTCGATGGGCCAGTTGTATGCCGCGTCGATGGAAGCGTCCCTGGGTGCAGGAAGCTCCGACGCCTTGGACCGGGCGAGTTCGGCCTTTTTCCACCGTGCCTGCAAGCGTTGCCAGAGGCTTTGCTTGATCAGGAGCACTGCACGAATGTCGTCTGCAAAGCGCCCGAATTCCACCCCTTGCTCCAGGGCCTGCGCGGTCGCCAGAAATATGGCGCGGTTTGCCGCGTCGTATCGGTCACGGCATCTGACCTTCGCCAGATTCAGCTGGCGCCGCAGCGACTTGGTGGACCCGCTCGCATGAGACCGAGACAGCGCGCCGTGGAGTTCCTCCATCCAGATGACATCTCGACCCGATAGCTCCATTTGGGCCCAACGCATCCAGGGGGGGATCAATGAGCGCGAATCGGGATCGCGCATGGCCCATTCCGCCCACTCGATGCGCCTGAGGATCTCTGGTTCAGGCGCAGTGCACACGGTGGAGATCAAGACCCGGCCATCCGAGGTGCCCTTCCAAGCATCCACGAACTGGTCCAGGCGTCGGCCCACATCGGAATCGAACGGAAGCGTATAGCGCAGCAGGCCGGCGACCAATTGCGCCGTTGGCATCACTTCGACGTCCGGAATGAGCTTGAGCATGGTCGTGAGCAATCGATGCTGGGCCTTGCTGATCAGCTGAGTGGTCCATGAAACCAGCGTGTCGTAGAAGAGCTCTTCGCGTGCGGCGACGTGGCTCGCGTTCTTGCTGGCGTGCAGCAACATCCACGCGGAGAACTCTTGGAAGAACGGGTCCGACGAAACGCACACGAGGTATTCGAGTTCGGATTCCCATGCCTTCCAGTCGGAGTCGGACGGAAGCTTCGGCTTGATCACGCGCAACAGCTCGCCAGCTCGCCGACGGGTCGCCGCCGTGCCGGGCAGTTCGGCGTTGTCAAGAAACACTGCCTGCGACAAGCGGAGGAAGCCCACGTCGTAGGCACCCTTGTCGGGGACGAAGACGAAGAAACTGAACATCGGCGCTCCTTTCCTGCACTGCCGGCCGGGGCATTCTTGCCGTATGACGCGCGATGCCGCCATGCGCTCAATTCACGAGCCGAAGGGCAGCTCGGGAGGCCATTGGGTCGGCGAGCTTGCAGACGTCCATTGCGCGGGCGCGCGGACCGCACGCGCGCTCGACGTGCAGGACTACGTCGACGATGTCGCCGCGACCACAACGAGGCTGCCGACCGAGCGCCATTCTTTCTTTCCGCTCTTCGTCGAAGAGGACAACTGCCCTGGTGCAGGGCATTCAAGGAGAAACACATGGCAACGGACGACGGTCAACTCGGCAACGGTCAACCCAATCGCGATCCCATCACGGGTGCTCCCGGTGCGCATCCTGTCGGAACCGGTCTGGGTGCGACGGGCGGTGCGTTGGCTGGTGCAGCTGCCGGCGCGCTGGCCGGCCCGGTGGGCGCAGCGGTCGGGCTGGTCGCGGGCGCGGTGGTTGGCGGGCTCGGCGGCAAGGCCGCGGCGGAAGGCATCAACCCGACGATGGAGGAAGCTTACTGGCGCGAGAACTATGCAAAGGAAGCGTATGTGGAATCGGGTCGGCCCTACGACGACTACGGCCCTGCCTATGAAATGGGATGGTCGCGCCGCGCCGAGCAGGATGCCGACTTCGACGCGATCGAGCCTGCATTGGCCACCGAATGGGAAACGCGCCGTGGCTCCTCGAGCCTGGACTGGCCCGCAGCTCGGCCGGCAACCCGCGCCGCGTGGGACCGCGTGGACCGCACGTACAACGATTCACCGGACGACACCTATCTTGGCAAGCAGGCCAACGGCAGCGACATCGTCAACCACGACGATCTGTCGCACGACGACGTGGTCGACATCCTGAACGACCTGCTCGAAAACGCGCGCGATGGCGAATACGGATTCCGCACCTGTGCAGAGCAGGTCGAAAGCGCGAACGTGAAGCAGGTGTTCGCGAGCCGGGCCGACGGTTGCCGGCAAGCCGGCGACGAACTCGTGGCGCTGATCCGCAACTACGGCGGCGAGCCGGCTTCGGGCGGAACGGCGGCGGGTGCGATGCACCGCGGCTGGGTGCAGCTCAAGGGCAGCGTGGGTGCAGACAGCGAACTGTCGATGCTCGAATCGTGCGAGCGCGGCGAAGACACCGGCATCGCGCGCTATCGCAAGGCGCTGAAGCAGAGCCTGCCGGCGGACGTGCGCGCGGTGGTGCAGAAGCAGGCCGACGGCGCGCAGCGCAACCACGACCAGATTCGCGACCTGCGCAATGCGGCGCGCGAGCGCAGCTGACGCACTGAAGAGCCGAGCCACGGCTTTCGCGACCAGCGGCAGACGCATCGGCGTCGCGCTGTCGCGCCTCAACCGGGACTGATGTCGACGCCGAGCAGCCGTTGCAGCTCGGCGATGTCGAGCCCCTCCACGAGATCGATCGCACGCACGCCGTGCGGGGTGATTTCCAACGTGGCCAAGTCGCCGTAGACACGCTTGACGCACTTCAACCCGGTCAGCGGGTAAGAGCAGCGGTCGACGACTTTGCTGCACCCGTCCTTGGTGAGCAGATCCATGATGACCCAGATCTGCCGGGCACCGGCCGCCAGGTCCATGGCACCGCCCACGGCCGGCACGGCGTTCGGTTCGCCGGTGCTCCAGTTCGCGAGGTCGCCAGCGGTCGACACCTGGTACGCCCCGAGCACGCTGATGTCCAGATGACGACCGCGGATCATGGCAAAGCTGTCTGCATGGTGAAAGAACGACGCACCGGGCAGCAGCGTGACCGGTTCCTTGCCGGCATTGATGAGTTCCCAGTCTTCCTCGCCCGGCGCCGCCATCGGGCCCATGCCGAGCACGCCGTTTTCGCTGTGCAGCACGATCTCGCGATCGGGCAGCAGGTGGTTGGCGACTTGCGTCGGCATGCCGACACCGAGGTTGATGTACGCGCCGTCGGGAATGTCGCGGGCGACCTGCCTCGCGAGTTCGGTTTTGCTTCGGCGGCGGTGGTTCATGCTGACGTCGCGGAGAGATCGGCAATCGCTGCGACCTGCACGAGCTTGTGCACGAAGATGCCCGGGGTGACCACCTGCTCGGGGTCCAGTCCGCCGAGCGGGACGATTTTTCGCACCGAGGCCACGGTCCTCGCCGCGGCGGTCGCCATCACCGGGCCGAAGTTGCGCGCCGTCTTGCGATAGACCAGATTGCCCCAGCGGTCGCCCCGCTCTGCACCGATCAGGGCCAGGTCGCCGCGGATCGGCAGTTCGAGCACGGTCCCCTCACCGTTGAAGAAGCGCCGTTCCTTGCCGTCGGCCAGCGGCGTGCCGAAGGCGGTGCGGGTGTAGAAGCCGCTGATGCCGGCGCCCGCCGCCCGAATGCGCTCGGCCAGCGTGCCTTGGGGCACGAGTTCGAGTTCGACCTGCCCGTCGCGGTACAGCTCGTCGAACACGTGCGAATCGGCACTGCGCGGAAAGCTGCAGATCACCTTGCGCACCCGGCCGGCCTTCAGCAGCACGGCCAGGCCGGTCTCGGCGTTGCCGACGTTGTTGCTGACGAGGGTGAGGTCGCGCGCGCCCTGCAGCAGGAGTCCTTCGATCAGCCGGTGGGCCATGCCGGCATCGCCGAAGCCGCTGACGAGCACGGTGGCACCGTCCTGTACGTCGCCGATGGCCTCGGCGACGGAGCGGGCGACCTTGTCGATCATGCGGTGCTCCTGCCCGACGGCCGACGGGTCCAGGCAACGTGACGGACGCCCCGCATCAGTTGCCCAGCACCAGCCCGGCGTCCTGAATGATCTTGGTGTAGCGGTCCTTGTCGGAGCGCATGAGCGCGCCGAGCGGCTCCGGGCCGATGATGAAGGGCTCGTGTTCCAGCGTGGTCATCTTCTGGCGCACGTCGGGCATGGCGAGCACTTCGGCGAAGTCGGCGGAGAGTTTGTCGACGATGCTCTTGGGCATGTTCGCCGGGCCTAGCACGGCATACCAGGCGCTGGCGTTCAGGTCCGGAAGGCCGGCCTCGCCGAAGGTCGGCACGTCGGGGAGCGCACGGGAGCGTGACTGCCCCGACACGGCCAGCGCCTTCAGCTTGCCCGAGCTGACGTAGCCGCCGATGCCGGGCGGCGTGACGTAGATGTCGATCACCCCGCCCATCAAGTCGGCCAGCACGGCGGCCATGCCCTTGTTGTTGTACGGGATGTAGCGCAGCTTGACGCCGGTCATCTTCATGAACTGTTCCACCGCCAGATGGCCGGGGCCGCCCGCGCCGCCGGAGCCGAAGGTGAAGCCGTCGGGCTTGGCCTTTGCCATGGCGATGAACTCCTGCAAGGTGTTGGCCGGCAATTTCGGATTGGCGGCCATGATGTATTGCATGCGTGCGACACCGGCGATGGGCGTGAAGTCGCGGATGGCGTCGTAGGGCAGGTTGCGCATGGTGTGATGCAGGATCACGTGCTGGCTCGACGCCATGAGGATGGTGTAGCCGTCGGGTGCCGCCTTCGAGACCAGGTCGGTGCCGATGGCGGTATTGGCCCCGGGCCGTGGCTCGACCAGCACCGGCTGCTTCCATTTTTCGCTGAGCTTGTCGGCCAGGATGTGCATGATGCCGACGCCCGTGCCGCCGGCCGTGGACGGGAATATGAAGCGCACCGGCTTGTTCGGAAAGTCGGTCTGGGCCGTGGCGGCGAATGCGATGGCGGCCAGGGCGCCGGCGGCGATGGCTCTCAGCAGTTTCTTTCCGTTCATGGTGGTCTCCTATGTTGGTGGGTGGCAATCAGGCGGCGCCGGGCATCCAGGGAATCGTGCAGATGGCCGCCGGGTCGCTGACGACGTCGATGACGACCGGCTTGTCTGCCCCTTGCGCCTGGCGCAGCGCGTCGCCCAGTTGGCGCGGGTCCGTCACGCGGATGCCGATGCAGCCGAAGGCGTTCGCGATTGCGGCGAAGTCCTGCTGCATGAACTGGTAGCAGTCGGCCATGCGGCTGGTGCCCGGGACCTGCATGGCGCGCAGGTTGCGTTGTCCTTGCCCCAGGCAGCCGTTGTTGTTGACCACGGTGATGGTGTTGAGGCCCCAGCGGCGGGCGGTTTCCAGTTCCGGCAAGTGGTACATGAATCCGCCGTCGCCGGTGAAGCAGACCACCGGCCGGTCGCCCCGCGCGCACTTGACGCCGAGCGACGCCGGGAACGCCCAGCCGAGCGACCCGACGGCGCGCAAGAAACTCTGGTCGCCATGCCGCAGCGTGAGCAGTTGCGCGGTCCATTGAGACGCGAAGCCGGTGTCGGCAACGACGGTCGCGTCGCTCGGCAGCCAGCGGCCGATTTCCGTGCACAGGCGCTCCGGCCGAATCGGAACGGCGTCCGAGGCGCATTGCGCTGCATGGGTTTCGGCCCAGTCCGCCTTCAGGGCTTGCAGGCGGGCCAGCCAGTCGGGCCGCCGCCGTGGCTCGAGCAGGGCATCGAGTTCTTCGAGAGCGGTGCGGGTGTCGGCATGCACGAGCAACGCGCCCGGCAGGTTGCGGCCCAGGTCGGTCGCGTCGACGCCGACCTGGGCCGCGTGGACGCCTTGCAGCGGGAGCTTCCAGTTCGAGGTGATCTGGTCGCCGACGTCGGAGCCGATGAAGACGATCAGGTCGGCCTCCGACATCAGTCGGTTGGCGGCATGCGTGCCATAGGTGCCGGCGACGCCCGCGTCGAGTTCGGGCAGCGTCGACATCATCGCCTTGGCATCCAGGCTGCAGGCCACGGGCACGTGCTGGCGGCGTGCGAAAGCGCGCAGCGCCTCGGCGGCGCCGCTCCAGCAGGCTTCCTGGCCGACCACGAGCATCGGGGCCTGTGCGGACTCCAATGCGCGGACGAGCGCCGAAAGCGCCTGCGGCGTCGCGCGCGGCCTGGAGGACGGCACACGGGTGTGAGCCTCTTCGGCGACCACCGGTTCGGTCAACGACCAGCCGTCCATGACATCGCCCGTGTGCCCGGCGACATCGAGATGGACCGGTCCCGGCTGGCCGCTGGTGGCCACCCGAAAGGCATGGCGCACCAGATGGCCGAGTTGAAACGGTGTTTCGATGCGCGCGGAGAACTTGGTGACCGGGCCGAACAGCGGCTCATGGGCGAGTTCCTGATAGGCATGGCGGTACTGCTTTTCGGCCGCGTGCCGACCTGTGAGCGCTAACACAGGACTGCCGGCAAATCGCGCGTCCTGCAGACCGGCCGCCATGTTCGCGGCGCCGACCGACTGGGCCATGCACACCGAAGGCCGGCCGCTGGCCCGCGCGTATCCGTCGGCCATGTACGCCGCCGCTTTCTCGGAGTGCGCGAGGATGCGCCGGATGCCCAGCAATTCGGCGTGCGACAGCATGTGCCGCAGGATGGCGTCGACGAAGAAGACGTGGTCGACGCCATAGGCCTTGAGCGTGTGGGCGAGCTGCGCGCCGCCGCTGCGGGGTTCGGAGGAGTTCATGGGAGCGAGTGGGTGGGGTGGGTCAGTTCAGGGGTGCCGTGAGGCCGGCTTCGAGGAAGGGGAGGATCTGCGAGAAGGCGGCGTCGAGATCCGTCGACTTGCATTGCCCTTCGGAGATGAATTCGAGGCGGCCGGAATTCATGAGCGTGTACGTGTACGCGCCGATCATGAAATGCAGCCGCCAGTACAGGACCTCGTCGGGCAAATGCGCCAACGTTCGCGCAAAGGCCTGCACGAAGGTGCGCGTGGACTCGTTGTAGATCGACGCGCGCACCAGCATCGCCAGATCCACCGGCTCGGACTGCAGCCGGCAATGCAGCTGCGTGAATGCGGGCGGCACTCGCCGCATGGAGGTCTCGAGAAAAGGCTCGACGAAGCAGCGCAGAAGTTCGCGGACCGGCACGGGCGAACTGCCGGCCCGCGCCTGGGCTGCTTCGAGCCGGCGCAGCCGCTCGGCCACCAAGGGCACGCCGCGGCGACGGAACACCTCGAGATAGAGCGCCTCCTTGCTGTTGAAGTAGTAGTGCAGGCTTCCGAGATTGATCTTGGCGATCGTGGCGACCATGCGGGTGCTGGTGGCGTTGAAGCCGTGCTGGGCGAAGAGCTCTTCGGCAACGTCGAGCAGGTGGGTGCGCGTGTCTTCGGCGCGGTCTGGCGCGGTGGGCGGCGGGGCGGACGTTCGAGACATGCGAGAGAGAGTGAGAGGGAGTGAGAGGGAGAGAGTGGGAGAGAGTGGGAGAGAGCTTGGTCAGTCGAGCGACTAATTTAGTCGATCGACTGACCAGAGCGATCGGTGAAAACCCCTGGTCCGGCCGTCGAGTGCCGATTTGCAGTGCGTTCCGTTCGCAAGAGGCTTTGGCATCAAACTCGCTTGCCTCCCCACACACAACAACACAGGGCACACCCATGGCCAAAATCCCCCCGGGCGTCGGCCCGCGTTTTCCGCAGGTCGTGATGCTGGTCGGCGCCACCGGCGACCTGGCGCGGCGCAAGCTGCTGCCGGGGCTGTTCCACCTGGTCAGTTCGGGCTTCATTCCGGGCTGCCGGATCATCGGCGTGTCGCTGGACGAGCTGGACGCCGAGGGCTTTCGCGATGTGGCGCGCAGCGCGCTGGACGAATTCGGCAGCCGCAAGGTGGCGCCGGCGGCGTGGGAGGCCTTCGCGAGCACGCTGGATTACGTGCCGCTTTCGGGCGGCGCGCCGGCGCTCAAGGACGCGGTGGCGCGGGCCGAGCAATCATTGGGCGCGGTGGTATGCCGGCGGCTGCACTACCTGAGCGTGCCGCCGAGCGCGGCGCTGTCGGTGGTGCGGATGCTGGGCGCGGCCGACCTGGTGGAGCGCTCGCACATCGTGATGGAAAAGCCCTTCGGCACCGACCTGGCGAGCGCGGTGTTTCTCAACAGCCAGCTGCACGAGGTGTTTGCCGAAGAGCAGATCTTTCGCATCGATCACTTTCTGGGCAAGGAGCCGGCGCAGAACATCCTGGCGTTCCGCTTCGCCAATGGGCTCTTCGAGCCGATCTGGAACCGCAACTTCATCGACCACGTGCAGATCGACGTGCCCGAAACGCTGGGCCTGGGCAAGCGCTCGGGCTTCTACGAGCAGACGGGCGCCTACCGCGACATGGTGGTGACGCACCTGTTCCAGATCCTGGGCTTCATGGCGATGGAGCCGCCGACGGCACTCGAACCCGCACCGATCGGCGAGGAGAAGAACAAGGTGTTTCGCAGCATGCTGCCGATCGTGCCGGCCGACGTGGTGCGCGGGCAGTACAACGGCTACCGCAAGGAAGAGGGCGTGGACCCCGACTCGGACACCGAGACCTTCGTGGCGCTCAAGTGCCACATCGACAACTGGCGCTGGGCGGGCGTGCCCTTCTTCCTGCGCACCGGCAAGCGGCTGGCGGAAGGGCAGCGGATCATCTCGATCGCGTTTCGCGAGCCGCCCAAGAGCATGTTTCCGCCGGGCTCGGGCGTAGGCGCGCAGGGGCCGGACCACTTGACCTTCGACCTGGCGGACGCGTCGAAGATGTCGCTGTCGTTCTACGGCAAGCGGCCCGGGCCGGGCATGCGGCTGGACAAGCTGAGCCTGCAGTTCGCGATGCGCGACACCGGGCTGGTGGGCGAGGTGCTGGAGGCGTACGAGCGGCTGATCCTCGACGCGATGCGCGGCGACCGCACGCTCTTCACCACGGCCGAGGGCATCGAGCGCCTGTGGCAGGTGTCGACGCCGCTCCTGGAATCCCCGCCGCCGGTGCGGCTCTACGAGCCGGGCTCGTGGGGACCGAAGGCGATCCACCAGTTGATCGCGCCGCACGCGTGGCGGCTGCCGTTCGAGCGGGCTTGGCGGGATCCGGACAAGGCGGGGAGCTGAAAAGCTTGCCGATCGACGGATGCCGGATCAGTCTTTTGGCAGCCGGTGCATTGCACAGAGCTTGTTGCCGTCCGGATCACGGAGATAGGCCAGATAGAGCTTGCCGACCGTGCCCTGGCGAATGCCGGGCGGGTCTTCGCAGGTGGTGCCGCCGCTCTGCAGGCCAGCGGCATGCCACGCGTCGACCTGTTCCGAAGAATCGCAGGTAAATCCCACGGTGCTTCCGTTGCCCACGGTATGCGGGTTGCCATCGATCGGCAACGACGCACTGAAGGAGCCGCCGGGCGAGCGCCAGAAGATGCGGTGGCGGTCGACGAAGCCCGCAGCGATTCCGAGCGTGCCGAGGGTGGCGTCATAGAAGCTCTTGGCGCGGTCCAGATCCGAGGTGCCGACCATCACATGGGAAAACATGAACACTCCTTGAGCGGGTTGAATCGAGAGGCAGGAGGATGGATGGTAAAGAGTTTGCCAAGTGCGAGCTTGCACGGAATAAGCCTGCTTCGTCGTCCGTCCATGGAGTGTCTTCCACACCCAACGAAAGGACTTCCATGCCCCAGCACTTCTATTCCAAGCTCGCATCCGCTGCCGTGTTCGCCATCGCCGCCGCTTCGGCAGGTCTGGCGCAAGCCGCGGCGCCCGTCAAGACGGTCGATGGTCTTCTGGTCAGCACCAATGGGATGACGCTCTACACCTTCGACAACGACGTGGCCGGCAGCGGCAAGAGCGCGTGCAACGGACCGTGCGCCGGTTTGTGGCCGCCCGTCATGGCCGACGCGGACGCCAAGCCCGAAGGCGACATGACGATCATCACGCGCGACGATGGCGCGAAGCAGTGGGCCTACAAAGGCAAGCCGGTGTACCTGTACAAGACCGATGCCAAGGCCGGCGACAAGACGGGCGACAATTTCAAGAACGTCTGGCACGTGATCAAGCCCTGACCCCAGGGCCGCGCGCGCCTCCTCCCACCCGCCATGCGCACCCAGGACGAAGCCGCCATCGTCGCCTGCATCCCGAGCCTGCGCCGCTATGCGCGCGGGCTGGTGTCGGACGCCACGCGCGCGGACGACCTGGTGCAGGACACGCTGGAACGCGCATGGAGCCGTTTCGGGATGTGGCAGCGGCGCGGCGACATGCGGGCCTGGATGTTCGGCATCATGCACAACCGCTTCATCGACGGCGTGCGTGCCGGCCGCAGCCGACCCGAAGACAGCGTGGGCGACGAGCTGCCCGAGATTCCCCAGCGCGCGACGCAGGCCGACCGCATCGAGGTGCGCGATCTCGACCGCGTGCTGCAGCGCCTGCCGCCCGAGCAGCGCGAAACTCTGCTGCTGGTGGCGGTCGAGCAGATGAGCTACCTCGAAGCCGCAGCCATCATGGGCGTGCCGGTGGGCACGGTGATGTCGCGGCTGGCGCGTGCGCGCGAACGGCTGCGGGCAGAGCTGCAGGGCGGTGCGCCAGCGGCGCAACCGGCCGTGACGTTGCGACAGGTCAAGTGACATGGACCCTTCTTCCCATCTCAAACCCATTCCCGGCGGTGGCGGCGGCGACGGCCCCGTGACAGAGGCCGACCTGCACGCTTTCGCCGACGGGCAGCTCGCCGAAACGCGGCGCGCGCAGATCGAACTGTTTCTGCGCGATCGCCCGGCGGAACGACAGCGCGTGGCCGACTGGCGCGCGCAAAACGAGGCGCTGCGGCAATGGCTGGACCCGGTGGTGTCCGAGCCGCTGCCGCTGCGGCTGCCGCTGTCGTCGGCCGCGCACGGATGGCACCGCGGACCGTGGCGCGCGATGGCGGCCGGCGTGCTGATCGCGGTGGCGAGCGCGGGCTCGGCCTGGTGGCTGCGCGGCGCAGTCGACGATGGCGCGGGTCCGCTGGCTTCGTGGGTCGCTCCGTCATCGTCGGCGGCGGACGGGTCCGGCGTCGCAGGGGCGAACACGCTGCGCGGGTTCGCTTATCGCGCGGCAGTGGCGCATGCGGTCTACAGCCCCGACGCGCGGCGGCCGGTGGAGGTGAGCGCCGCGGACGAACAGGCGCTGGTCACTTGGCTCACCAAGCGCATGGGCACCGCCGTGAAGCCGCCGGATTTGCGCGGCGTGGGCTACGCGCTCATCGGCGGACGCCTGCTGCCCGGCGACAAGGGGCCGGTGGCGCAGTTCATGTTCGACGGCGCGAAGGGTCAGCGTCTCACGCTCTACGTCACGCGCGAGGATGCGGGCCGCGAGACGGCGTTTCGATTCGGCCAGGACGGCCCGGTGAACGTCTTCTATTGGGTGGACAAGGACTTCGGCTACGCGCTGTCGGCCGGCGCCGATCGGGCCGAGCTCTTGCGCGTGGCGCAGGCGGTGTACGGGCAGCTGGAGCGGCGCTGACGCTAAGGGGAAGCCAGCCCCATGCGCTGCGCCATGTCGCGCTGCCACTCGGCGCGCGGACGAAAGCCTGGCATGCCGCGCGCGTGCGCTTCGGCCCAGGCGAGAAGCTCTTCCGGCGGCAACTCGAAAGGCGCGGCCACGCGGCACGGTTGCGACACATACCAAGGCAAGTCCCAGTACAGCTCCACGCGGTTGCCTTCCGGGTCGTGGAAATAGACCGACAGCGCGTTGCCGTGCGTGACGGGCGCGAGTTCACGCACCCCCGCCTGCTTCACCCGCCGATGAAAGTCGACGAGCGTCTGCAGCGAGTCGGCCTTCATCGAGATCTGGTTGATCACGTTGAAGTCGACGCGCTCCGGCCGGCCTGAGACCAGCACGAGCTGGTGGTGCTCGGCGGGATCGCGACTGAGGAAGACGAGCCTCAGCGGACCGTCGGGCCCGGGCAGTTGGCCGCGATCGGTCTCGGTGAAGTCGAGCACCGACGTGTAGAACTCGGCCTGCCGGTCGATGTCGGTGACGTGGAAGCCGATGTGGCTGAAGCGAAGGCCTGGGCGCGTTGTCATGGCGGCGTTCCTTTGGATTCGCGCCCTCAGGCGGGCAACGGCACCTCGTCGGCACGATAGTCGAACAGCCAGTGATAGCGTTCGCGCACGCGTGCCTCGTTCCACTCGCGCTCGACATAAGCCACGGCGCCTTCGGGCGAAGCCAGCGCCGGATTGTGAAAGCGCTTGGTGTTGGCGGCTGAGCCGTTGACGATGCGGGTGGTGCGCTCGACGCGAGCGTCCTGGTAGCGCCGCAAGCCCTGCGCGGGGTCGGCCGCATCGCGCAGGCAGCGCGCCAGCACGACGCCGTCTTCGATGGCCATGGCCGCGCCCTGCGCGAGAAAAGGCAGCGTGGGATGGCAGGCATCGCCCAAGAGGCTGACGCGCCCGCGCGACCATTGCTGCAGCGGCTCGCGAACCATCAAGGCCCACTTGTACGGCGTGCGGATGGCACGGATCAGCGTGTGCACGTCGTCATGCCAGTTGGCGAAGTCGTTCAGGCATTCGTCGACGGTGCCGGCGGCGGTCCAGGACTCGATCTTCCAGTCGCTGCGCTCGACCACGCCGACGAAGTTGACCAGCTCGCCGCGCCGCAACGGGTAGTGGATGACGTGGCCGCCGGGCCCGATCCAGTTGGTGCCGACGGGTCGGCGCAAATGCTCGGGCAGTTGCTCCGCGGGGATCACGCCGCGCCAGGCCAGGCAGCCCGAGAAGGCGGGCGCGTCCGGGCCGAAGAGGCCCTGGCGGATCTTGGAGTGCACGCCGTCGGCGCCGATCAGCACGTCGCCGTCGATTCGCCGGCCGTCCGCGAGCCGCAGGGTCACGCCCGCGTCGCTGCTTTCGAAGCCCTCGCAGCTGGCACCGAGCACGAGGGCGTCGGGCTTCGCCTGCCGGATCGCCGCCACCAGGGCGGCGTGCAGGTCGGGCCGGTAAAGCGTGTAGTAGGGGTGGCCGTATTCCTCGATGGACTGCTGGCCCAGGTCGAAGAGCTTCCAGGTCTGGCCGGTGCTCCACAGCCGCACCTGCTTGCCCTCGGGCACGCTGGCCACGGCGCGTACCGTGTCGTCCAGGCCGAGCATCGACAGCACGCGGGTGGCATTGGCGCTCAACTGGAGGCCCGCGCCCACCTCGCCGAGCTGAGTGGCCTGCTCGAAGACCTGCACGTCGTGGCCGTCGCGCAGCAATGCGAGCGCCGCCGTGAGGCCGCCGAGACCGGCGCCGGCGATGAGGATCTTCGACGCCATGCTCACTGCACCTGCACGTTGGCTCGCTGAATGACGCCGGACCACTTCTTGTAGTCGGTCGCGATCACCTGCCCGAAGGCCTGTGCGCCGGGCAGCCCGGGCTCGAGCCCCTGCTCTGCCAAGGCCTTGCGGACTTCGGCCGAGCCGGCGGCCTTGGTGAACGCCGCGCCGAGCTTCTGCAGCACCGGTTCGGGCGTGCCCTTGGGAGCCACCAGGCCGAACCACGAGTAGGCCTCGAAGTCCTTGCCGAGCGCGGCCTTGACGGTCGGCACCTCGGGGGCGGGCCCGTAAGGCTCGGCCCCGGTGACGGCGAGCGCCTTGAGCTTGCCGGCCTTGACGTGCGGGTACAGCGCCGACGCGTTGTCGAAGATCAGCCTGATCTGCCCGCCCAGCGCATCGGCGAGCGCCGGACCGCCTCCGCGGTAAGGCACATGGGTCATCGGCACGCCGGCGACTTCGGACAGCAGCTCGGTGGCGAGGTGGCCGATGGAGCCATTGCCCGCGGTACCGATGGTGAGGTTCTGCCCCTTGGCCTTGACCAGGTCCTGCAACGAGGCGATGCCGGCGCCGGAACTCGCAGCGATCATCAACGGGCCGCGCAATGCCATGCCCACGGGGACGAAGGACTGCGCGTCGTAGCTCAGGTTCTTGTAGAGCCCGGGCGCGACGGCGAGCGTGCTGGTGCCGCCCCAGAGCAGCGTGTAGCCGTCGGCCGGTGCGCGTGCCACGGCGGCGCTGCCGACGGTGCCGGCCGCACCGGCACGGTTGTCGATGACGATCGGCTGGCCCAGTGCTTCGCCCATCACCGTGGCGTAGAGGCGAGCGCTGGCGTCGGTCGGGCCGCCCGCCGGGAAGGGCACGACGATCGTGATGGCGCGGCTGGGGTAGTCGGCCTGGGCCGATGCGGCGAAGGGCGCGGCCGCGAGGGCGGCGCACAGGAGCAGGTGGCGGCGCTTGAGGAAGCTGGATCCAAAGACGGACATGGGTGGGAGGTCTCCTTGTTCGGGTGCAGGGGCAGGAACGCCCGTCGACCCATTGCAACCATTGCACCGCAAATCGGGCGATTGGTAAAAGTGCAGAATTCGATGAATAGATCACCGATGGCTATCAATGATCCGACCACCCTCGCCCCTCAACCTGTCGCTGCGCCAACTGCGCGCCTTCGCGACGATCGCCAGGCAGCAGAGCTTCACGCGTGCCGCGGAGCAACTGCACATCACGCAACCGGGCCTGAGCGGCATGGTGCGCGACATCGAGGCGCAACTGGAATGCCGGCTCTTCGAGCGCACCACGCGGGCCGTGTCGCTCACGGAGCACGGACGCGCCTTTCTGCCGGTGGCGATGCGCGTGCTGGCGGAGCTCGACACGGCGGCGGCGTCGCTCAGCCAGCTGTCCGACACGGGCCGACGGCGCCTGGTGGTCGGCGCTACGCCGGTGATTGCGTCGTCGATCGTGCCGGAGGCCTGCGCGGCCTTCGCCCGCACTCATCCGGGCGTTCAGGTGGTGGTGCACGACCTCGACCGGGCGCAGATCCAGGCCGGCGTGCAGGACGGCGAACTCGACGCCGGCTTCGGCGTGTTCCTGGATGCGTCGAGCGGGCTGCGGCGCACGCCGCTGCATCGCACACACCTCGTGCTGGTCGCGCCCGGCACGGAGCCCGCGGACTCGGTGCGCTGGAGCGAGCTGTCCTCAGGCCTGCCGCTGCTCTCGCTACCCGCGAAGAACCCGATTCAGAAGCTGGTGAACAGCCAACTCAAATCGCCGAATCCGGGCGAGGCGCAGGTGTTCAATCACCTGCACACGCTGCTGGCCATGGTCGAGGCCGGCTTGGGGCGCGCGGTGCTTCCGTCGTTCGTGGTGGCGGCAGCCACCCGCTATCGCGTGACGCTCCGGCCGCTGGTGCGGCCGAAGGTGCATCTGGACTTCTACGAGATCACGCGTGCGGGCGCGCCGCGGCCGGCCTTGCTGGTGGAGTTCGGCAAATGCCTGCTCGCGACGAAGCGGGCTCCGTCCTAGCTGGCCGCGCGCCGCGTCGCCCGAAGGTCACCCCCCGCGCACCATCGCCAGCAAGCTCGTGGGATTGATGGTTTTCGCCTTGGCCTGCATGTCGGGCAGGTAGCGTTCCTTCAGGCCCTGGGCTTCTTGCATCGTGCCCGCGTAAGCGTCCTTGAGCATCTGCGTGGACAGCGTCCGGCCGCCCGCGTAGTAATGCTTGGCGACGTGGCCGAGCGCGTAGGTGGTGGCAAAGCTCATGCCCGAACTGACCGCCTGCCGGCCGACGCCGCGCAGCAGCCCGCCGCCGACCTTGCCCAGCAAGCCGCCGAGCAGCTTGCGGCCGGACTGCTCGAGGTACTGCGACGTGAGTCCCACGCCGACGGTGGCGAGAAAGTCCTTCACGTGGCCGCTGTCGAGCTCGTAGCCGTGCGCCTTGCCGATGCGATACACCAGCTTCATCTGGAGCGGAATGATGGCCAGCGTCGAGAGCGTCTCGGGCAGCAACTCCAGCGCGCCGTTGAGGATCGACGCGTTGAGGATGGCGCGGTCGAGTTCGGCCGTGTCGACGGTCGCGCGCTCGGCCGCCATGCGCGCGGCAGCAGCGGCGATGGGCGTGACTTCGGCGCCGGTGGTCGGCAGTGCGGCGATGGCCTGCGCCTCGCTCGCGAAAGCGCCGGACGACGAGTCCGCATCGAGCCCCAGCGCCGCGCGCGCCTCGGACAGAAAGCGCTTCTCCGCGTCCGAGTGGGTGCCGTCGGCATCGCACACGCACACCGCCATTTCGTAGGCGAGGCGCCTGGCATCGGGGCTCTGCAACTGCGCCGCCGCATCGGCGAGCGACACGCGCTTCATCAGCACGTCCTGGTAGAGCGCGGGCAAATGGAGTGCGTCGTCCTGGGCGAAGCCGTCGGCGACGCGCTTGATCTCGGCGCGCTCCCGCTCGTGCTTGGCGCCGTCGGCGAACGACGCCAGAAGACAGAGCGTGAGCGTCGCGCGGATCTCGTCTTGCTGCATCCCGCTCATTCTTCCCGGCCGCCACCGATGCCGAGCAACAGCAGCAGGGACTGGAACACGTTGAACAGGCTCAGGTACACGCCGAGCGTGGCGGTGATGTAGTTGGTCTCGTGGCCGTCCTTCACGCGCTTGAGGTCGTGCAGGATGAATGCCGTGAAGATGCCGATGGCCAGCACCGCGATGGTGATCATCAGCGCGCTCGACTGGATGAAGAAGTTCGCGATGCCTGCGACCAGCAGCATGATGGCGCCGACGAAGAGCCATTTGCCCATCGACGAGAGATCGCGCTTGATGATCGACGACAGGCTCGCCATGCCCAGGAAGATCATGCCGGTGCCGGCAAAGGCCGTCATCACCAGCCCGGCGCCGTTGGCCAAGCCAAGCACGCTTCCGACCAGACGCGACAGCATCAGGCCCATGAAGAAGGTGAACGCCAGCAGCACCGGCACGCCGGCGGCGGAATTCTTGGTCTTCTCGATGGCGAACATGAAGCCGAATGCGCCGCCCAGGAAGAGCATCAGTCCGATGCCGGGCGACAGCGCGTTCGCGAAGCCGGTGGCAATGCCCGCCCATGCGCCGAGCACGGTCGGCACCATCGACAGCGCCAGCAGCCAATAGGTGTTGCGCAAGACCTGGTTGCGCTCGGTGACGGTGGTCGAACCCGCCTGGGGAGACCCGTAGACCTGGATGTTTTCGTTCACGATGTGCCTCGTTGGTGGAAGGGTTGAACATGCCGCGAAGGGATCGCGGGTGATTGCAATCTAAGGCCGATAAGGATTCGAGAAAAGTCGAATTTATGGCATCTTTTGCTCGCGTTTTCCGTACCATTCGGGCTGGACTCCGAGGAACGGCACGATGAACTTCAAGCACCTCCACTATTTCTGGGCCGCCGCCAAGGCAGGCGGCATCGCGCGCGCGAGCGAGCAGCTGCACATCACGCCACAGACGCTGTCGGGCCAGATCAAGCTGCTCGAGCAGCGGCTCAACTGCCATCTGTTCCAGAAGAGCGGGCGCGGCGTCGAGTTGACGCCCGAAGGCCGCACGGCGATGAGCTACGCGGACCAGATCTTCGCGCTGGGCGCCGAGCTGGAAACGGCGCTGGGCAACCAGGCGGACGGCTCCCGCACGCTGAGCTTTCGGGTGGGCATCGCCGACGCGGTGCCCAAGTCGATCGCCTACCGCCTGCTGGAGCCCGCGCTGGCCATCGACGAGCATGTCCGGCTCATCTGCCACGAAGGGCAGTTTCGAGACCTGCTCGGACAGTTGTCGGTGCACCGCCTCGACCTGGTCATCGCGGACGAGGCGATGGGGCGGCAGACCAGCGTGAAGGCCTTCAACCATCCGCTGGGGACGACGGCCATGAGCTTCTTCGCGACGCAGGCGCTGCGCAAGTCGCTGCGGAAAGATTTCCCGAAGTGCCTGGACGGCGCGCCCATGCTCACCCAGGGTTCGTCGTCGGCCATGCGCCAGCGGCTCGAGTTGTGGCTGATCGAGCACGGCCTGCGTCCGCGCATGATCGGCGAGTTCGACGACGCGGCATTGCTCAAGGCCTTCGGCGGCGAAGGCCGTGGCGTGTTCATGACGCCGACCGTGCTGGAAGACGAAACCTGCACGCAGTACGGCGTCGAAGTGCTGGGGCGCGCGTCCGAACTGGTCGAGGAGTTCTTCGCCATTTCGGGCGAACGGCGCATTTCGCATCCGTGCGTGGCGGCCATCACCCGCGCGGCGCGGGAGAGCTTCATGCGCCACTGACGTCGGCGCCGATGCGCGACCGCTTTATACTTGCGCGTCCCTTGGGGAGTAGCCGGCTTTCATTTTCATGAAGGCGCCTGCGTCAACATACTGGACCCGCACCTTGCAGGTTCTGGCGCATGCAACCGTTCTTCGGTTGGCGAGACCATCGGCATGTCACCGCGACGCAGGTCGGGCAGCGGTGGCGTGCCGTTGTGTTGCCGCCCGGCCCGAGAAGCAAACCCCATGAACCTCCTATCGATCGCGTCGCTGGCCCTTGCCATGTCGACGGACGCCTTCGCCGCCGCCGTCGGAAAGGGCGTGGCGCTGCAGAAGCCACGCTGGTCCGAAGCGCTCCGCACCGGTGCCATCTTCGGCGTCATCGAGGCGATCACGCCGCTCATCGGCTGGTCGCTCGGCTACGTCGCTTCGAACTACGTGCGGGAGTGGGATCACTGGATCGCATTCACGCTTCTCACGGTGCTCGGCATTCGAATGATCTGGGCCGCTTCCCGCAAGCCCGAAGCGGAAGAAGCCGAGAAGCCGACCCGCCACGGCTTCTGGCTGCTGGCGATCACCGGCTTCGCGACCAGCATCGATGCGATGGCCGTCGGCGTGGGGCTGGCTTTCCTGGACGAGAACATCCTGCCGATCGCCGCGGCGATCGGCGTGGCGACTTTCGTGATGGTCACGCTCGGCGTCATGGTCGGCCGCATGCTGGGCAACATCGCGGGACGCTGGGCGGAAGCGCTCGGCGGCGTGCTGCTGATCGCGATCGGCGCGACGATCCTCTACGAACACCTGCACGCCGTCGCTTGAGCTTTTCTCGAATCAGCGCTGCATGGCGTGCCGCGCGGCGTGCGCGATGCTCTTCGCGTCCACCTTGAAGAACTCGCGCAGTGCGGCGCGCGTGTCGCTGCGGCCGAAACCGTCGGTGCCGAGCGTCAGGAAGCGGCGCCCTTCGGGCAGGAAGGCCCGAACGCTTTCGGGCACTGCGCGCACGTAGTCGGTCGCCGCGACGATCGGCCCACGTCGCCCGGCGAGCAGGCGTGCGATGAAGGGCGTGCCAGGCTCGGCATCGCCCGCCATCGATCGCGCCTCGCACTCGCGGCCGTCGCGCGCGAGTTCGCTCCAGCTGGTGATGCTGAACACCTCGGCGTCGATGCCTTCGCGGGCGAGTTGCCGAGCAGCCTCGATGGCTTCATTGAGGATGGCGCCGGAACCGAGCAACGTCACGGCGGCGGCGTTCTTCTTCGGCTCGGCGCCGTCGCTTTCCGTCGGAAAGCTGGCGAAACGATAGCCGCCGCGCAGCACATCGGCGTGGGCCTCGGGCGGCAGGTCGGGCTGTGCGTAGTTCTCGTTCATCAGCGTGACGTAATAGAAGACGTCCTGCTGCTCGACCATCATCTCGCGGATGCCGGCATCGACGATGACGGCCATCTCGCCGGCGAAGGCGGGGTCGTAGGCCTTGCAGTTGGGAATGGTGGCGGCGACGAGATGGCTGGTGCCGTCCTGGTGCTGCAGCCCTTCGCCGCCGAGCGTGGTGCGGCCCGACGTGGCGCCCAGCAGAAAGCCGCGCGAGCGCTGGTCGGCGGCGGCCCAGATCTGATCGCCCACGCGCTGGAAGCCGAACATCGAGTAGTAGATGTAGAAGGGCAGCATCGCCAGGCCATGCACGCTGTAGCTGGTGGCCGCGGCCGTCCAGCTGGCGATGGCGCCGGCCTCGCTGATGCCTTCTTCGAGGATCTGGCCGTCGGTAGCCTCGCGGTACGACAGCACCGAGCCGATGTCCTCGGGCGCGTAGCGCTGGCCGACGCTCGAATAAATGCCGACCTGCTTGAACAGGTTGGCCATGCCGAAAGTGCGCGCCTCGTCGGCCACGATGGGCACGATGCGCGGGCCGAGCGTCTTGTCCTTGAGCAGGTTGCCGAGCATGCGCACGAAGGCCATGGTGGTGCTCATTTCCTTGCCGGCCGCGTTCACGGCAAAGCTCGCATAGGCGGCGAGCTCGGGCTTGGCAACCGGCTCGCAGGCGGTCTCGCGCCGCGGCATCGAGCCGCCGAGCGCGGCGCGGCGCTCGCGCAGGTAGCGCATCTCGGCGCTGTCGTCGGCGGGCTTGAGGAAAGCGAGCGAGGTGGCCTGCTCGTCCGACATCGGCAGGTTGAAGCGGTTGCGGAATTCGAGCAGCGCCGCACTGTCGAACTTCTTGTGCGAGTGCGTGGTCATCTTGCCCTGGCCGGCGCTCCCCATGCCGTAGCCCTTCTTGGTGTGGGCGAGGATCACCGTGGGCTGGCCGACGTGCGCGGCCGCAGCGGCGTAGGCGGCATGGATCTTCACCAGGTCGTGGCCGCCGCGCTTGAGCCGGTCGATCTGCTCGTCGGTCATGCCCTGGGCGAGCCGGGCGAGTTCGTCGTTCTGGCCGAAGAAGGTGTCGCGGTTGTAGCGGCCGTCCTTGGCCGCGAAGGTCTGCATCTGGCCGTCGACGGTGTTGGCGAAGGCGCGCACCAGGGCGCCGCCGGTGTCGCGCGCGAACAGCCCGTCCCAGTCGCTGCCCCAGACCAGCTTGATGACGTTCCAGCCGGCGCCGGCGAAAAGCTTCTCGAGCTCGTCGATGATGCGGCCGTTGCCGCGCACCGGACCGTCGAGGCGCTGCAGGTTGCAGTTGACCACCCACACGAGGTTGTCGAGCTTCTCGCGGGCCGCGAGCGTGAGCGCGCTCATCGATTCGGGCTCGTCCATCTCGCCGTCGCCGAACACGCCCCACACCTTGCGCCCTTGGCAATCGAGCAGCTTGCGGTGCGTGAGGTAGTGCATGAAGCGCGCGTGGTAGATCGAGCTGATCGGCCCGATGCCCATCGAACCGGTCGGAAACTGCCAGAAGTCGGGCATGAGCCACGGGTGCGGGTAGCTGCTGAGTCCGCGTGCGCCCGCCCCGCGGGTGAAGGCGGGCGCCGACAGCTCCTGTCGGTAGTGCGCCAAGTCCTCTTCGGTGAGGCGGCCTTCGAGAAACGCCCGCGCATAGACGCCGGGCGCGCTGTGCGGCTGAAAGAACACGAGGTCGCCGCGATGGCCGTCCGGCGTGTCGCTCCGCGCTCGAAAGAAATGGTTGAAGCCCGCTTCGAAGAGGTCGGCGGCGCTGGCATAGCTGGCGATGTGGCCGCCCAGCTCGCCATAGGCTTCGTTGGCACGCACGACCATGGCGAGCGCGTTCCAGCGCATCAGCGAGGCCAGGCGTTCTTCGATGGCGAGGTCCCCGGGGAAAGCCGGTTGCGACTCGACCGCGATGGTGTTGACGTAAGGAGTCGAGAGCTCGGGCTGCCAGCCGATGCGACGAGCGCGTGCGATGCGCGCGAGTTCGTCGAGCATCCAGCGTGCGCGTGCCGGGCCGTGGGTCTCGGCCAGCGAAAGGAAGGCATCGCGCCACTCGGCGGTTTCTTCGGGGTCGACGGCACTGTCGAGCATGGCTTGCAGGCGTTCGGGCGGGATCGAGGCGTTCATCTTCCGCACTTTAGGTCGCATGCGGCCGAATGAGGTGCCGATATGAGCCGTCATGCGTCGCCCCCGCAGCATAAAACGCTTTCTTTTGCGAGAATCGAGGCATATGCAGCTCGACTCGACCGACCTTCGCATCCTCGATGAGTTGCAGCGCGACGGTGCGCTCTCGAACGTCGAGCTCGCCCGCCGCGTGCACCTGTCGCCGTCGCCCTGTCTGGTGCGCGTCAAGGCTCTCGAAAGCGCCGGCGTGATCCAGCGCTACGTGGCCCTCGCCGACGCGAGCGCACTCGGGCTCGGGCTCAACGTATTCATCTCGATCAGCCTCAAGACGCAGAGCAAACGCTCGCTGGCCGATTTCGAGCAGCGCATCGCGGAGCACGACGAAGTGATGGAGTGCTATCTGATGACGGGCGACAGCGACTACTTGATCCGCGTGGCCGTGGCCGACATTCCCGCGCTGGAGCGCTTCATCCTCGACCAACTCACGCCGATCGCGGGCATCGAAAAGATCCGATCGAGCTTCGCGCTGAAGCAGGTGCGCTACAAGACGGCGTTGCCGCTGCCGGCGCTGCCTGGCCGCTAGCGAGTTACTTGGGTGCACGCCTGCTGCGCGGGAGCGTCGAGCCTTGGCAGCACAAGGCGCGCAACTTGCAACCCACGACCAGCAACCCTGGAAACCGCCATGTCTCAAGACCCCGCCCTGCCGACCGCCGCCGCCACCCGAGCTGCCAAATACACCGGCGCACTCCCCCATCACGATCGCTTCGACTATCAGCCGATCACTCGACGTGCCGACTATGCGTGGCCCAACGGCGCAAGGCTCGCGGTCTACCTCGGCTTCAACCTCGAGCACTTCGCGTTCGGCGAAGGCATGGGCGCCTGCATCGGCCCCGCTGCCCCACACCCCGACGTGCTCAACCATGCATGGCGCGAATACGGCAACCGGGTGGGCGCGTGGCGTTGTCTCGAGCTCTTCGACCAGCTCGGCCTGCCGTCGTGCACCTTGCTCAACACCGCGCTGTACGACCACTGCCCGGAGCTGGTGGCGGCTTCGGTCGCACGGGGCGACGAACTGGTCGGCCACGGCCACACCAATTCAGAGAGGCAGGCCGACATGGAGGAAGACGCCGAAGCCCGCTTGTTGGCGGATTGCCGCGCCGCCATCCTGCGGCACAGCGGCACCGTGCCGTCGGGTTGGCTCTCGCCGTGGATTTCAGAAAGTCGCTCGACGCCCGACCTGCTCGCCGAAGCCGGCTACGACTACACGCTCAACTGGTGCCACGACGATCAGCCGGTGCGCATGCGAACACGCAGCGGCCGAACGCTGTGGTCGATTCCCTACCCGCAGGAGCTGAACGACATCCCGATGATCGTGGCGCGACAGATGAACATGCCCGACTTCGCGCGGATGATTGTCGACAACGCCGACGAGATGCTCGAACAATCGCGCGCACAGCCCTTGGTGATGGGCCTGGCGCTGCATCCCTACATCGTGGGCCAGCCGCACCGGCTGCGCCACTTGCGCGGCGCACTGTCGCACCTGGCCGGCATGCGCGATCGCGGGGACGTGTGGTTCACGCGGCCCGGCGAGATCTGCGCCCACATGCAAACTATCGCGGTGCCGTGTTGATGTAGGCCGCGCGATCGGGGTCGTTCAGGTGCGCCCAACGCTCTTCCTTGAAGTCCTTCATGGCCTGGATCTTCGACTTGTCGACGTTCAGCACCAGGTCGTCCTTGTCCTCCGCACGCGTGAATGACGCGAGCGAGAAAGCGAACAACTTGGTGCCGGAAAAGAAGCTCGGGTCGAAGCCCAGCACGGCATACGCGACCTTCGACGCAGACGTGTCGACCACGAGTTCCTTGATCTTCCCGATGCCCTTGCCTTCACGGCTCTTGATGTGCTTGCCGATGAGCTTGCTCGCCGGCAGCGAGCGTGCGCCTTCGGCCGGCGGTTCGAGGCCGTAGGCGCGGTCGACGCCTTCGAGGAACTGCCGGTTCGACAGCGCGCGTGTCCAGTCCGTGCGCTCGACCGCGGCCTTCTCGAGGCGCTCGCGGGACATGTTGGCGTAGAGCAGGCCGTCCTTGCCGGGCGTGGTCTGCAGGTCGCGCAGCGGCATGGCGAACACCTTGTCGCCCTTGAAGATGCCGGGATCGAATTGAAGCACTGCATAGCGGATGTCGCCGCTGCCCATGTCGACGATCAGGTCCTTGATCTTGCCGAGGCTCTTGTCGTCGGCGCTGTGCACCTTCGTCCCGATCAACTTGCTGGCGCGGGTGGCGTGGTACTTGGTCGTGGCACTGGCCGCCGGCATGCTCTTTCGGTCCGGCACCGGCTGCGCCGCGGTCACGGGCGCAGTTGAACTTCCCGCGGCCTGAACTACGCCTGCCGCGACGAGGATCGACGGCAGCAAGGCTTGCTTGAGCAGCCTGGAGACAGGGGAGGGCATGTGCATGGGGAACTCCTTGTAAGCAGGCGCAAGGCGCTTGCGGAGTCACCATTGGGGACGCAACGACACGGTGGTGGTGTCTTCCTGGCGCAACGGCCCGGGTAGGACATCGAGCCGGATGCCGCGCGCCCCGTTTCCGACAAATCGGCTTTCGTTGGTTGCGCGCTCAGCGGCTCGTCCCGAACATGCGCAGTGCGTCGCGGCCCATCCGCGTGATCTCGACCAGTGTCGCGGGCTGGCGCTCGAAGCCGTGCAGGGTGCGAACCTTGGACGAAATCTTGGCCTTGGCATAGCCGGCCATCACGAGCACTTCGAGTGCGTCGATGGCGGAGTCGCCTTCGATCACGGCGGGCAGTTGCTTGTCTGCGAACGTACGCAGGTACCTGAATGGCATGGGCGCTTCCTCTTCTTGTTTTTGACGGACTGAGACTAGGTGAGCGACCCGGCCCCTGCAAGCAGTCGAAAGTTGCAACCACCGATATTTGTTCACGCAATTCGCGCGCACTGAAAGCGCGGGTCTGAGGGGCTCGGCCTTGAAGTGAGTACTTTCCTAGTGCTTGCAAGCGAGCGACCGCGACGTGCCACCGAGAAGGGCATGCGCGTCGGCACCGCCCTCCGACGTCGCGCCTCAATGCCCCAGCGTCAGCAGCTCGACGGACTTCGAGAACATGGCGATGTTGTTGAACGCCGCAAGCCCAGCCACCACCACCGCGAGCACCGGCGCAAGGCGCCCGAGCGGCGAGCGCTGCGCGAACACGGCCACTGCGAGCAAGAGCGGCAGGAAGTGCGCGGCATAGAGGAAGGTCTCGTCGCCGTAGAAGCAATGCATGACCACCTGAACCAGCAGTGTCACACCGACCACCTTGCCGAAGCGATGCCACTCCGGCGACCGAACCAGTCCCACCACGCCGGCGACCAGCAGCACGGTCCACAACAGCAAGGCGACCATTCCGGCCGCGCTTCCGGAGCCGGGCGCGCTCAGCTGCACCGTCACCCAGTTGAGCTTGGGCGGCGTGGCCATTTCCACCAGCACATCGGGCAGGCTGATCGGTGACCAGAACATGGCGGGCAACTTGTCGAGCAAGGTGCCGGCACGGTCCAGGTTGACGTAGTCGACTTCCTCTCGGCTGCCCAGAAAAAAGAGCTTGGCGAAGCTGTAGAAAAATCGCTGCACCACGGCCAGCACCGAAACCACGACGAAGGCGATCGCACTGATGCGCACGGCGCGCCGCCATGGCCTTTCGACGGCGGCCAGGACGAGCCCGGCGATCCAGTTGGTCACAGTGATGCTGAGGCTCGCGATGCTGGCCGCGATCAGCAGGCGGTCGCCGACCGGCCGATGTTTGGCGAGTGCCGCGACCACGAGCACAGCCAGGAGCGTGAGGGACCCGGGCCCGTAGGTTTCGGGGACCGCGAACCAGAACATGAAGCCTGCACTGCCGATGCCGAGCAGGCCGTAAGCCGCTCCAGCGACGCGCCCGCTTCCGATGAGCCGGCACAGTGCGTAGAAGGCCGCCACCCACACGGCCGCCAGCAGCCACATGAAGCGCATCGCCGCTTCGATGTCGGTGCCGGGCCAGACCACGCGTAGCGCCGTCACGAGCGGATGCAACGCGATCGACGAGATGGGATGCACCTTGGTGCGAAAGTGGTTGCTGTGCGCGTTGACCATGTTGCTCAACGTGCGCGGCGTGTCCGCCTGAAACCAGCTGTCGCCGGCCACACGCCCGAAGAGCGTGTCCGGCACCTTGCGGTCCAACGAAGCCAACAGCGCCACCGCGAGCGCGGCGAGCAACAAGGCGACGATGGCGTCCCGGATCCAGTCTCCTCGACTCATCCGGCGATCAACCCGCCATCCAGATGATCGCCGCGCCGAGGCCGACCGCGAGCCGGCTCACCCAGTCGCGCGCTGCGAAGACCACCGGGTCTTCGTGCAGCAGTCCGCGCACGGCCTTGAGCCAGATGCGCATGGTCCAGAACAGGAAGATGGGGATCAGGATCCAGAGGTAACTGGGGTTGTCGTAGCGGTCGAGCATCTGCTCGTCCTGCAGGTACATGCTCAGGAGCAGCACCGACATCTGCCCCGCGGCAATGCCGGTGCACAGGATGTAGGGCGCGTCGCTCGGCAGATAGCCGCGGTCGCGCTTGAGCCGCTTGGCGTCCGTCGCTTCGCTGACCTCCACGTAGCGTTTGGCCAGCGCCAGGCTCAGGAAGATGAACAGCGAGAACGACAGGATCCAGAACGACAGCGGCAGGTCCATCGCCGCCGTGCCGGCGGCCACGCGCAAGGTGTACAGCGCGGCGAGCGAGAACACGTCGACCAGCGCGCGGCGCTTGAGCGCGAAAGAATAGGCGCTGGTCAGCGCCATGTAGAGAAGGAGCACGCCCAGGAAGGCATCCGGCAGCAACGCGATCGACAGGATGAGCGATGCGGCCGCCAGCCCGACCGACATCATCAATCCCTCGACCACCGGGATCTGCCCGGCGGCGAACGGTCGGAAGCGCTTTCTCTTGTGCCGGCGATCGGATTCGAGGTCGAGCAGATCGTTGAGCACGTAGATGCCCGAAGCCATGAGCCCGAACGCCAGGAAAGCCACGATGGCGTGGCTCGCCAGATCCCAGTCGAGATCGTGCAGCACCGGCATCAGGGGCAGGAACACCAGCACGTTCTTCAGCCACTGGTGCAGCCGGACGCCGTACAGGTAGCGGGAGAAGGGTGTCGGCGCGGGGCGGATGTGCGCCTCGACCTGGGTCAGTGCGGCAGCGCGCCGGGCAAGAGAGTCATCGCGGCTCACGATCACCGCGGCCTGCGCGTCGCGCCATACCGCCATGTCGACCTGCCGGTCGCCCGCGTAGGCGTAGCCGCCCTCGCCGGCATCGGCGCGAATGGCCGCAGCCTTGTGTTCCCCGCTCAGGTTGAGTTCACCGTCCGAGGCGAGCACGGCGTCGAAGATCCCGAGGTATTGGGCGACGCGAAGTGCCTGCTCGCTGTCGCTCGCGGTAGCGAGCACGGTGCGTCGGCCGTCCGCACGCGCCTGGCGAACCAGTTCGAGCACTTCCGGCCGATAGGGCAGCGTGGACACGTCGATCTCCGTGCGATCGGCGACCTCGCGCTTCACGGTGGCCTTGCCGCGCAGCAGCCAGCCCGGCAGTTGGAACAGCGCAAGTGGTGCAGCGCGCACCAAGTTGAGCAGCGACTCGTGCAGCAGATCGGTAGCGATCAGCGTGCCGTCGAGGTCGACATACAGCGGCAGGGGTGCGGCCGTCGGCATCAGCTTCGTCCCAGCACGACTACGCCGACCAGGATGATCGCGATCCCCGCGACTCGGCCTGCGCTCAGCGGTTCACCGAAGATCTGCCATGCGAGCAGCGCCGCGATGACGTAACCCATGGACAGCATCGGGTAGGCCACCGTCACGTCGACGCGAGTCAGCGCGACGATCCACAGGCCGGCGCTGACGAAATAGCAGACCAGCCCGAGCAGGACCCACGGCTGCGTGGCCGCACCCATGGCGGCGGACAGCAACGACGACGCGCTGCCCATCGACACCGAGCCGATGTTGCGTGCGCCGGCCTTGAGCATCAGTTGTGCCCCCGAATTCAGCACGACGCCGGAAAGAATGATGAGAAAGGTGCCGAGATTCATTGCCTGATTGTCGGTGGCAAGGATCGTGCCGCACACCTTTGTACTCATTTCGGGCACTTATTTCGGCCATAGTGCCCACAGTTTGAGGGATTGATTCACGCGCGCGGCCGTGCGTCCGGCCTCCAGTCCGGTCCCTGCGAAGAAGTCGGCACGCACGGCGCCGACGATGGCGCTGCCCGTGTCCTGGGCCACCACCAGCCTCGACAGGGGCAGCGTCGGGCCGGGCGAAGCGAGCCACACCGGCGTGCCGTACGGAATGCTTTCGCGATCGACCGCGATCGATCGGCCGGCGGTGAGCGGCACGCCTTGCGCACCCACCGGACCCGAAGCGGCATCCACCTCGTTCAACGGCTCTTCGCGAAAGAACACGTAGCGTGGATTGCTCCAGAGCAGCTGCGACGCGCGCTGCGGGTTCTGCGCCAGCCACAACTTGGTGTCGTCCGGCCACAGGCTCACCTTGGCCACGCCCTGGTTGATCAGCCATTGCTGCACGCTCCTGTACGGCTGCTCGTTGGTGGCCGCGAAGGCCACTCGCACCGTGTGCACCGAACCGTCGGGTTCGGTGATGCGCAGGCGCCCCGAGCCCTGGATGTGCAGCATGAGCACGTCGATCGGATCCGCCATCCAGGCGATCTCGCGACCGCGGAGCGCCGCCCTGGCCTGCGGCAGCGTGTCGATTTCCTGCCGCGTGTACCAGGGGCGCCGCGCAACCATGCCGATGGGTGCCTGATAGATCGGGATGTTGAAGATGGCCGTGGGCCGGCGCGAGGCTTCGAAGACGGGTTCGTAATAGCTCGTCAGCTTGCCGTCGGCCTGGCCTGAGAGCGACTCGACGCGATAAGGCTGCAGCCGCTGCCGCATCCACTCGCGCTGCTCTTCGGTTTCACCGAGCGCGAGCTGGCGCATCTCCTGGCACAGCGGCGCGAATGCGGCGTTGGGCCGCGCGCAACTCGCCACCATCGCGACCCAGCCCTCGTGCAGCGGATCTTCGGTGAACCCGGGCAGCTCCGACCACGACACCGGCACCCACTGACTCTTCGGGTGAGTGAGCGGACCCGTGAGCGGACCGAGCTCTCGCACGGGACCGCTCGGTGCCAACGCACCGCCCGATACACCCGGCACGGGGGGTTCTGCCTGCCGTGAACTGAACGAGCAACTGGCCAGCATTGCTACGATCATGCTTCCGACCAGCCACTGAAGTCCTTTCGTCATGGGTTTGATTTTGCTTGAAGCGCTCGCCGCAGGACTTCTGCTGGTGCTGATCGTGTGGTGGACGATGTTCTCCGGTCGAAAGGGCGGCGAACTTCACGACGAGCCCGATGCACCCGATGCAACGCACGATCCCGAAGAGAAGGCCACACGCCAGGGCCAACGCGACGACAAGTCCCGCACCCACACCGACGTGTAGTTCGATGCCGCAACGCGGTGTCGGTCCAGACCATCGCCGCTTTGATTTTGATAGCACGCCGCCCTTGCATATCGCCCGATTGCGGGCAACGCGTGGATTCGCTGGCAAGTCATGCCGATGACGGCAAGTTGGATTCAACGGCGATGCACCAGAGAATGGCCGATCAGACATGCTGAAAGGACCGATATGAAAAAATTCTTGACTGCCACCACCGCCGCCGCGCTCGTCCTGTCCGGATGCGCCGGCATGAGCGACACCCAACGCAACACCGGCGTCGGCGCCGGCATCGGCGCACTGGGTGGCGCGGCCATCGGCTCTGCCACGGGCGGCGACCGTCGCGCGATTGGCACCGGCGCAGCAGTCGGCGCTGCTGCAGGCGCGCTGGGTGGCTACCTCTGGTCGCAGCGCATGGAAGCGCAGAAGCGCGAGATGGAGGCCGCCACGCAGGGCACCGGCATCGGCGTCACGCAGACGGCCAACAACGAACTCAAGCTCGCGATTCCGAGCGACGTGGGCTTCGACACCGGCCGCTCGGCGATCAAGCCGAACTTCGCACCCATCCTGAATCGCTTCGCCAACGGCTTGCGCAACAACCCCAACGCCGAAGTGCGCATCATCGGCCACACGGACAACACCGGCACCGATGCGATCAACAACCCGCTGTCGGTGGACCGCGCGGCGAGCACGCGCGACTACCTGATCGCGCGTGGCGTGTCGCAGCAGATCTTCCGTATCGAAGGCCGCGGGTCGCGCGAGCCGGTGGCCGACAACAACAGCGATGCGGGTCGCGCGCAGAACCGGCGTGTGGAGATCTACGTGGGTGAGCGCCCGCAGGGCTGATCACCGGACGCTCGAAGAGCCATGGGACGTTTCTAGCAACGTCCCAACCGCGTCCTACATCGCCGGGCCAGGGTCCGGCGCACCATGGGGAGCCGGGTGAAGCGGCGCGGCTCTGTGACCTGCCCGGCCAGGAATCACCATGAACCCCACTTCATCCGATGCCGTCCATGAGGACGGCTCCCTCGACCGCCTTTCCATCGACACGATCCGGACGCTCTCGATCGACGCCGTCGAGAAAGCCAACTCCGGACACCCGGGCACACCGATGGCCTTGGCGCCGGTGGGCTACACCCTCTGGCGCGACTTTCTTCGCTACGACCCCGACACGCCCGATTGGCCGAATCGCGATCGCTTCGTGCTGTCCGTCGGCCACGCGTCGATGCTGCTCTATGCGCTTCTGCATCTGGCAGGCGTAAAGGAGATCGACGCGGACGGCAACGAGAGCGGCCTTCCCGCCGTGAGCCTCGAGGACATCCGCCAGTTTCGCCAGCTCGGCTCGAAGACGCCGGGCCACCCCGAATACCGCATGACCACGGGCGTGGAGACCACCACCGGCCCGCTCGGTCAGGGCTGCGCGAATTCGGTCGGCATGGCCATCGCAGAGCGTGCGCTAGCCGCGCGCTTCAACCGCGACGGCATCACGCTGTTCGACCACGACGTGTATGTGTTGTGTGGCGACGGCGACATGATGGAAGGCATCTCGGGCGAAGCGGCATCGGTCGCCGGACATCTCGGCTTGTCGAACCTCTGCTGGATCTACGACAGCAACAGCATCAGCATCGAAGGGTCGACCGAGCTGGCTTTTACCGAAGACGTGGGCCGGCGCTTCGAGGCCTATGGCTGGAACGTGATCCACGTCGACGATGCCAATGACACCCGAGCCATCGCCCAGGCGCTGGAGAAATTTCGCGCCGAGAACGATCGGCCGACCTTCATCGTGGTGCGCTCGGTGATCGGCTGGGGCAGCCCGCGGGCCGGCAGCGAGAAGGCACACGGCGAAGCACTCGGCGCGGACAACGTGCGCGCCACCAAGAAGGCCTACGGCTGGCCCGAGGACGCGCAGTTTCTGGTGCCCGACGGTGTGGCCGAAGCGTTCCGCTCGGCCATCGCCGGCAGGGGCCGGCCCGCCCGCGAGGCGTGGGAGGCCGAGTTCGATCGCTATGCCAAGCGCTTCCCCGAGGCCGCCGACGAACTGCAGTTGCTGCGGCAAGGAAAGCTCGCTGCCGGCTGGGATGCGGACATCGCAGCATTCCCGGCCGATGCCAAGGGCCTGGCGTCGCGCGATGCGGGCGGCAAGGTGCTCAACGCCATCGCGCCGCACGTGCCCCTGTTGATGGGCGGCGCGGCCGATCTGTCGCCGTCCACCAAGACCCTGCTCACCTTCGAAGGCGCGGGGTCCTTCGAGCCGGATTCCTATGGCGGGCGCAACATGCACTTCGGCGTGCGCGAACATGCCATGGGCGCCATCGCCAACGGCATGGCGCTGAGCTATGTGCGGCCCTACACGGCGACCTTCCTGGTCTTTGCCGACTACATGCGGGCGCCGATCCGGCTCGCCGCGATCATGGAGATCCCGACGGTGTTCGTCTTCACGCACGACTCGATCGGCGTCGGTGAAGACGGGCCGACGCACCAGCCGATCGAGCACCTGGCCACGTTGCGTGCGATCCCGGGGCTGGACACCATTCGACCGTGCGATGCCAACGAAGTCGCCGCGGCCTGGAAGGTGGCGCTGTCGCACACACACGAACCGACGGCGCTGATCCTGTCGCGTCAGGCACTGCCCACGCTCGATCGTTCGCGCTACGCGGCCGCCGACGGACTGCAGCGTGGCGCCTACGTGCTCGCGGATTGCGCAGGCGGCGATCCGGAAATCATCCTGATCGCGACGGGCAGCGAAGTTTCCCTGGCCATCGAAGCGCACGAGAAGCTGTCGGGTGACGGCGTGAAGTCGCGCGTCGTGTCGATGCCGAGCTGGTATCTGTTCGAGAAGCAGGATGCCGGCTACCGCGAGCGGGTGTTGCCGCGCTCCGTCAAGGCACGGCTCGCGATCGAGCAGGCCGGCTCGCTCGGCTGGGACCGCTACGTCGGAATGGACGGCGCCACCATCACCATGTCCACCTTCGGTGCATCGGCGCCATTGGCCAAGCTCCAGCAGAAGTTCGGCTTCACGCTCGACAATGTGTTGAAGGTTGCACGAGAACTCATCGCCTCGGCGCCATGACAGCACCCGGCCTCCGCCGGACTCGACACAGGAGAACCAGAGCATGCGAATCGGAATGATCGGCCTCGGCCGAATGGGCAGCAACATCGCTCGCCGGCTGATGCGGGCAGGCCATGAAGTGGTCGCCTTCGACCACGACGACAAGGCCGCGGCGGCCTTGGCCGGCGAAGGAGCGACGGCGGCGGCTTCGCTCGAAGACATGGCCGGCAAGCTCGGCTCGCCGCGCATCTTCTGGTCGATGCTGCCCGCGGGCGTGCCGACCGAGAGCACCATCGACGCGCTTGTCCCGCTGTGCACGGCAGGCGACGTGATCATCGACGGCGGCAACAGCTTCTACAAGGACGACATCCGCCGTGCCAAGTCGTGCCGCCTGAAAGACGTGCACTACGTCGACGTCGGCACGTCCGGCGGCGTGTGGGGCCTGGAGCGCGGCTACTGCATGATGATCGGCGGCGACAAGGAAACGGTCGACATGCTCGATCCGATCTTCGATGCGCTGGCCCCAGGCTTCGGCGACATCCCGCGCACCACGGGCCGCAACGCACCGGACGATCGCGCCGAGCGCGGCTACATCCACGCCGGACCGGCCGGTGCCGGCCACTTCGTGAAGATGGTGCACAACGGCATCGAATACGGCCTGATGCAGGCCTACGCCGAAGGCTTCGACATTCTGAAGGGCAAGGCCTCGACCGTGCTTCCGGAGGACGAGCGCTTCGAGCTGCACCTGCCGGACGTGGCGGAGGTCTGGCGGCGCGGCAGCGTGATCTCGTCATGGCTGCTCGATCTCTCGGCAGCGGCGCTGGCGTCGGACGAGAACCTCGGCAAGTTTTCCGGCAAGGTCGCCGACAGCGGCGAAGGCCGCTGGACCATCGACGCGGCCATGGAAGAAGCAGTGCCCGCGCACGTGCTCTCGTCGGCCCTGTATGCGCGCTACCGCAGTCGGGTCGAAGGCACCTTCGGCGACAAGCTGCTGTCGGCGATGCGCTTCGGCTTCGGCGGCCACGTCGAGATTCCGCAGTAGGCGCTCATGCCGGGCGCCACATCTCCTGCGTCCCCCGTCATCGTGGTCGTGATGGGCGTGTCCGCGTCGGGCAAGTCGACCATCGGCCGCCTCCTGGCCAAGCGGCTCGACTGCCCTTTCGAAGAAGGTGACGACCTGCATCCCGCAGCCAACGTGGCCAAGATGCGTGCCGGTCATGCGCTGGACGATGCCGACCGCGGACCGTGGCTCGACCGCGTGGCGGCATGGATCGCCGAGCGCGCCGCGCAGCACGCGAGCGGCGTCATCAGTTGCTCGGCGCTCAAGCGCACCTACCGCGACCGACTTCGCCAGGCCTTTCCCGACCTGGCTTTCGTGCTGCCCGATCCCGACGAGGCCACGCTGCGCGAGCGCATCCGTTCGCGCACCGGCCACTTCATGCCGCCTTCGCTGCTCACGAGCCAGCTGCAGACGCTGGAGCGACCTGACGCGTCCGAGCGGGCGCTCCGCATCGATGGGAAAGAGAGCGCAGAAGTCGCCTGCGATCGTGTGCTGCGCTGGCTAGAAGGCAGCACTCCCGCAGACGACCGAGCTGATCCGGCCTGACCCTGCGGGCATCCACCGCCGGACGGCCTCAACCGGCCGTCAGCCCGGCCGCCTGCACGCCGGCAATGCAAATCGCCTCGTCCTCATCGCCGGTGCCGCCACTCGCGCCCGCCGCCCCAATGACCTGACCTTGCGCGTCCTTGATCAGCACCGCGCCGGGCTGCGGAAGAAAGCGCCCCGACGATGTCGCCGCCAGGGTGGTGAAGAAGTTGGGGTTGCCCTTGGCGCGCTCGGCCAGCACGCGGCTCGAAGCGCCCATGCCGATGGCGCCCCAGGCCTTGCCTTGCGCAACGTCGAAGCGAAACATGCTGGCGCCGTCCTCGCGCGCGAAGGCCTTGACGTGGCCTGCGTCGTCGAGGACCACGACGCCCATCGGCAGGTAGCCCGACTGGCGTGAATGCGCCAGCGCGGCGGTGATGATGGTCTGGGCTTGTTCGAGAGTGAGTGTGGTCATGAATGTGGAAGTTGAGATTTCGATAGTCGATCGCAAAGGATAGCGCCGCTGCAGCGCCGTCGGTGCCGAGGCCGAGCCTGCGGCGCCATGCAGCTTGGCCCCTGGCGCACGGTTCGGCCGACGCCTCTACCAATTAGCGTTGACTTATTGATTAGCAGCGGCTAATCTGACGCCGTGATGCAAGCCGCCCCTCTCGACACCCTCATGCGCACTCTCGCCGACCCCACGCGGCGTGCCGTCTTCGAACGCGTGGTGAACGCGCAGGAAATCAGCGTGGCAGAACTCACCCAGGGCAGCGGGGTCACGCAATCCGCCATCTCGCAGCACCTGGGCTCGCTCAAGCGAGCGGGCCTGGTGATCGACCGCGCCCAAGGCCGCAACGTCTATTACCGTGCCGACCCCCAAGGACTGGCACCGCTGGCCGACTGGATGGGCCACTACGGCGCGTTCTGGCGCAAGCGCTTCGCCAACCTGAGAACTCTCCTGAAAGACATCGACCCATGAGCGACACCGCCCCCGGCGTCAACGACGCCGCCATCGCTACCACCCACGCCACGCAGGACATCGTGATGAGCGAGATCTTCCCCCACGCCCCCGCGACGATCTGGCGCGCCCTCACCACCGGCTCGCTGATCGCGCACTGGCTCATGGAGCCTCGCGGCTTCGAGCCCGTGCAAGGCACCCGCTTCACCTACCAGACGAAGCCGGCCGGTGCCTGGGACGGCACCATCCATTGCGAAGTGCTGGAGGTCGTGCCCGACGAGCGATTCGTCTACGCCTGGAAAGGCGGCCACGAGAGCAACGAAGGCTACGGGTCGCGTCTGGACACGGTCGTCACCTTCACGCTCACACCGGTCGCCGAAGGCACGCGGTTGACGCTGGTCCATGCGGGCTTCGTGACGCCGACCAACGACGTCGCCTTCACCAACATGAGCAATGGCTGGCGCAAGATCCTCCCAGAGCTCGGACAGCTCGCCGACAAGGCGCACTGACGCACCAAAGACGCGAAAGGAGTCGACCCATGACCGATGCATACACCGGCGGATGCGCCTGTGGCGCCGTCCGCTACGAGATTCCCGGCGAGCCGATGTTCATGAACCATTGCCAGTGCCGCGACTGCCAGCACACGAGCGGCACCGGCCACGGCTCCTACCTGACCTTCGCTGCGGATGGCGTCAGCCTCACCGGCGAGTCGGTGCAGTGGGGCCGGGCTGCCGACAGCGGCCATGTGAAGACACGCGGTTTCTGTCCGCGCTGCGGGTCGCCCGTCTACCTGCGCTTCTCGGCCATGCCGCAGATCTTCACCGTCCACGCAGCGAGCCTGGACGACCCGAGCCGCTTCGTGCCTCAGGCCGTGACGTATCACAGGCGGGGGCTGCCCTGGGATGTTCTCGACCCAGCGATGCCCGCATTCGACAAGATGCCACCGGGCTGAGCCGAGCGCGCGTCAGACCTGCCTGAGCAGATTCGCAAGTTCGACCGCGGACTTGACGTCCATCTTCTCGAAGACCCGCGCGCGGTGCACTTCGACCGTGCGCACGCTGATCGACAGCTGGTCGGCGATCAGCTTGTTGGGAAGCCCTTCGACGACCCGGCGCATCACGTCGCGTTCGCGATCGGTCAGTTCGTCGACGCGGCGCAGCAACTGCTGCCGGCTGCGCCGGGCTTCCACGGCGCGCAGCGATGCGCCGATGGCATGTTCGATGCGATCGACCAGCGCGTTGTCGGAAAACGGCTTCTCGCAGAAATCGAAAGCCCCGCGCTTCACGGCGTCCACCGCGGTGGGCACGTCGGCGTGCCCGGTCAGGAAGATCACGGGCAGGATGTCGAGCAGGCCGCGTTCGGCCAGCCGGTCGAAGAGCACCAGGCCGCTGGTGCCCGGCATGCGCACGTCCAGGAGCAGGCAGTGCGGGTGGTCGCCGAGCGGCTGTTCGGCCAGGCGCAGCTCGAAGGCTTCGGCGCTCGCGTACTGCTCGCTGACGAGGCGACGCGACCGCAGCAGCCAGGCCAGCGCCTCGCGCACGCTCGCGTCGTCGTCGACGATGAAGATGAGGGCGTCGATCAGGGGTTGCATGATGAGAGCCGGTGCGCGGCGCGAAGTGCGCGCGGAACGCGAAAGCAGTCCGTGGTGCGCATCGTCAGGCCGTCGGAAGAGTGAATCGGAAGACCGTGCCGCGCGGCTGCTGGGCCTCGAAGACCAGCGCCCCGCCATGTTGTTCGACGACCGTTCGGCACAGGCTCAGGCCCAACCCCATGCCGTCCGCCCGCGTGGTGAAGAACGGCGTGAAGAGCCGGGCGGCGACCTCCTCGCTGATGCCGCTGCCCACGTCGTTCACCGCGAACTCGATCCAGTGCCGCGACTGTCCGCCGGCGCCGCCGAGCGTGCTGGCGCGCATGGCCAGCAGCGTCAACACGCGCGGCTGCACGTCGGCCGAATCCATCGCCTGCATGCCGTTGCGGGCAAGATTCAGCAGCACCTGTTCGACCAGCGTGCGATCGCACAGCACGGCGGGCAGATCGGGTTCGAGCCAGACCTCGATGTGCACAGAGAGCTTGTGCGCCTGAAGTCGAATGAGCGGGAGTACCGCATCGACGAGGCTGCGCGGCTCGATCGCCTCGCGCGTGCGCTCTCGCCGTCGCACGAAGTCGTGCACGCTGCGGATCACCTTGCCGGCGCGGTCGGCCTGTTCGGCGATGCGCCGGACCGCCATCGCGACCTCGCGGTGATCGATGGCTGTCGCGCCCTCCTCGCTGGCGATCTGCAGCAGGTTGAGCGAACCCGTGGCATAGCTCGCGATGGCAGCGAGCGGCTGCGTGAGTTCGTGGCTCAGTTGCGAAGCCATCTCGCCGACGGTCGCCAGGCGGGCGCTGGCCTGCAGGCGCTCCTGGCTGGCGCGCGACATCTCCTCGATGCGACGCTGCTCGCTGAGGTCGATGTGCGCGCTCATCCAGCCGGTCTGCGCGCGCTGCGCATTGATGAGCGGCGCCTCGAAGATCAGCACCGGAAAGCGTGTGCCGTCCTTGCGCATGAAGACCGACTCGAAGCCCTCGCGCGGCGTGCCCTTGGCCAGCCGCAGGGCCTGTCGCTGCTGGTACTGGTGGAGCAGTTCGGTGGGCCAGTAGGGCGCTTCGTTGCCGCCGTTCATGAGTTCTTCGGGCGTGAAGCCGACCATTTCGCAGAACGCCGGATTGACGTAGGTGATCCGGCCCTGCAGGTCGCGCGCTCGAAGTCCGGTGATGACGGAATCTTCCATCGCCTTGCGGAAGGCGAGCGCGTCCGCGAGGTCCTGCTCGGCCTGCAGGCGGCGGCGCGAATCCTTGGCGAGCAGCACCAGCACCGACACCAGCGCGATCGAGATCAGCGTGACGAGCGCGGTGAGCAGATTGGGGAACAGGTCGGGCGCGGCGCGCCAGCCGTCGACGCGCAGCATCAGGGTGGTGCCGGAAAGATCGATCAGCTGCTGCGCGGTGAACACGCGCGAACCGACGCGGCGTGCCGTTCCGATGGCCACCAGCCGCGTGCCGTCGGTTTCGGTGAAGGCGACTTCCTGTCCGCGGCTCAGGTGCGGGGCGACCAGCTCGACCAGCACATCGCGCAGCGAATAGGTGGCCACGAGGTAGCCACCGCCTTCGACGGGAAGGCACAGCTCCATCACCTCCAGCCCGTTGCCCGCCGCGAACGACACGTAGTGGCTGGGCGAGTAGGCCGGCCCGGCCAGCTTGCGCGCCGCGGCGCAAGCCAGGATGACGTCGGGCACGTCGGAGCCGCGCTGGCTGTCCTCGAAGATGCGCGTGCGGTACGGGGTGCTGTGTGCGGCGAGCGGGTTCAGCGCCGCATCGCGCCATTCGAGGCGGATCCACTCGCGGTGCTCGCGCAGCAGGGCGGCGGCCTCGACCGGCCAGTGCTCCCGGTCGCCGCGCGTGGCGAGCGATGCGCGCAGTGTCTGCACGTTGCGCTGCAGGCCGGCGCGCAGGTCGGTGGCGGCGTCCATGGTGTCGCGCTCCAGCGCACTCTGCACCTGCTCGACCTCGTGCCGTCCCGCGAGCCACACCACGGTGACGAGCAGCACCAGCACCAGCAGGGCGAGCAGCACCCACAGAAACCATCGACGCCAGATCGAGCGCAGGCCCGAAAAGGCATGGCGAAGGCTGCGTGCGGCCGGCGGTGCGAAGGAGGCCAC